>NZ_JADMJX010000195.1:0-7640 GCF_018780185.1 Rhizobacter sp. | reverse complement strand
GCAAACTGCTTGTAGAACTGCCCGGTGAGCCCGCTGATGAAGGCCAGCGGCACGAACACCGCCACCAGCACCAGGGCGATCGCGATGATCGGGCCCGACACCTCGCGCATGGCCTGGTAGGTGGCGTCGCGTGGACTCAGGCCCGCTTCGATGTTGCGCTCGACGTTCTCGACCACCACGATCGCGTCGTCGACCACGATGCCGATGGCCAGCACCAGGCCAAAGAGGCTCAACGCGTTGATCGAGAAGCCGAACACGCCCATGACGGCGAAGGTGCCCACCACCGCCACCGGCACCGCCAGCAGCGGGATGATCGACGCGCGCCAGGTTTGCAGGAAAAGAATCACCACCAGCACGACGAGGGCGATGGCTTCGAGCAGCGTGTGCACCACCGACTCGATCGAGGCGCGCACGAACTGCGTGGGGTCGTAGACGATCTCGTAGTCCACACCTTCGGGCATGTTCTTCTTGATCTCGGCCATGGTGTCGCGCACGCCGTTGCTGATGGCGATGGCGTTGGAGCCGGGGGCCGCGAAGATGGGCACGGCCACCGCGTCCTTGTTGTCGAGCAGCGAGCGCAGCGAGTAATCGGCCGCACCCAGCTCCAGGCGGGCGATGTCGCGCAGGCGCGTCACCGCGCCGTCGGCGCCGGTCTTCACGATGATGTCGCCGAACTCGTCTTCGTTCTGCAGGCGGCCTTGCGCGTTGATCGAGAGCTGCATGTCGACACCGGCCAGGCCGGGCGAGGCGCCCACGATGCCGGCCGCGGCCTGCACGTTCTGCCCGCGAATGGCCGTGACCACGTCGCTCGCCGACAGGCCGCGCTGCGCGACCTTCTGCGGGTCGAGCCACACGCGCATGGAGTAGTCGCCCGAGCCGAACAGCTGCACGTCGCCCACACCCTCGACACGCGCCAGGCGGTCTTTGACGTTGAGCACCGCGTAGTTGCGCAGGTAGGTCATGTCGTAGCGGCCGCTGGGTGACAGCAGGTGCACCACCATCGTCAGGTCGACCGAGCTCTTGATCGTCACCACGCCCAGGCGTTTCACCTCTTCAGGCAGCCGTGCCTCAGCACGCGCCACGCGGTTTTGCACCAGTTGCTGCGCCTTGTCGGGGTCGGTGCCGAGCTTGAAGGTGACGGTGAGCGTCATCAGGCCGTCGGTGGTGGCCTGGCTGCTCATGTAGAGCATGTTCTCGACGCCGTTGATCGCCTCTTCGAGCGGTGTGGCCACCGTCTCGGCGATCACCTGCGGGTTGGCGCCGGGGTATTGCGCCCGCACCACGATCGAAGGCGGCACGACGTCGGGGTATTCCGAGATGGGCAGGCCGCGCACGGCGACCAGGCCGCCGAGGAAGATCAGCAGCGAGAGCACGCCGGCGAAGATCGGCCGGTCGATGAAAAATTTGGAGAGGTTCATAGGGGGCTTTCAGTGCCTCGGTTCTGTTGGCGTTCTGCAATCTCCGTTCGCCCTGAGCCTGTCGAAGGGCCGGCACAGCACGGCGCTGGCTTCGACAGGCTCAGCCCGAACGGAAACTGGTCAGGACTTGGTGGCCCCGGTGCGTGCCACCTCGGCCTTGAGTTCCATCTCGACCGGCTGCGGCTCGACCAGCGCGCCGGGGCGGATGCGTTGCAGGCCGTTGACCACCACGCGCTCCTGCGGCTTGAGCCCGCTGGTGACGATGCGCAGGCCCTTGGCATGCGCTCCGAGCGTGACTTCGCGGTACGTGGCGGTGTTGTCGGCGCCCACCACCATCACGAACTTCTTGTTCTGGTCGGTGCCGACCGCACGCTCGTTGATCAGCAGGGCCTGGGCGTTCTTCACCTGGCCCATGCGCAGCTTGGCGAACTGGCCGGGCATCAGGCTGCCGTCTTTGTTGTCGAACACCGCGCGCACACGCACCGTGCCGCTCTTGGCGTCGACCTGGTTGTCGACCAGTTGCAGATGGCCGAGGTAGGGCGTTTCGGCCGTGGCCGCGGTGCCCATCTGCACCGGGATGCGTTCGAGCTGGGAACGGGCGCTCGCCCCGCTCGGCAGGTCGCGCAGCGCGCGTGCCACCACCTGCTCGTCGGCGTCGAAGCTCGCGTAGATCGGGCTCACCGACACCAGCGTGGTCAGCACCGGTGCGCCGGGGCCGGCGGCCACCAGGTTGCCGGTGGTGATCTCGAGCTTGCCCACACGGCCGGCCACCGGCGCGCGCACCTGGGTGTAGCCGAGGCTCAAGCGCGCCGTCTGCCAGTTGGCTTGCGCCGCACGCAGGTTGGCATCGGCCTCACGGAAGGCGTTCTGGCGCTCGTCGAGCTCGCGCTGCGCAACGGCCTGCTCGTCGAACAAACGGCGTGCGCGCTCGTATTCGCTGCGGCTGTACGACTGGCGCGCCTGGGCCGCGACGACCTGCGCTTCGGCACGCTCCACGTCGGCCTCATACGGTGCGGGGTCGATGGTGATCAGCAGATCGCCCTTGCTCACCAGCGCACCTTCGCGAAAGTGCACCGATTGCACGGTGCCTGCCACCCGCGAGCGGATGTCGACCCGTTCAACGGCTTCGAGCCGGCCCGAGAACTCGTCCCAGGTGGTGACTTCGCTCTGCACCACGGTGGCCACCGAGACGGGCGTGGCTTGAGGTGCTGCGCCTGAGGTGGCTTCGGCGCGGGTGGTGCGCAGCGTGAAGGTGGCGGCGACGAGGGCGCTGACGGCGGTGAGTACCGTGCCTGCGGCCCAGAGGTGGCGGGTGCGGGGTTGGCGGGAGTTCGACATGGTGTGTTTCCTTCGGGCAAAGCAGCGGCTCACCTCGGGGTACGAGGCATTTCGCGTTGAAAAGTGGGGAACTAACTATTCGTAGCGATCACTACGACATATGGCAGAATGTAGCCAGCTCACAAGGGCAGGTCAAGCTATTTAATAGCGATCGATATGAAAAAGACATCAGAGACAACGGCAACGCATGGGGCAGAGTCTGAAACTTGCCACCAGGTCAAGGTCAAGCCCCGTGGCCGGCCGCTCTCGTTCGACCGCGACACCGCACTCGAGCAGGCCATGCATGTGTTCTGGGAGCGCGGCTACGAGGCCGCGTCGATCGCCGACCTGACCAGCGCCATGGGCATCACCCCGCCCAGCCTGTACACCGCCTTTGGCGACAAGGAAAAGCTGTTCCTCGAAGCCATCGAGCGTTATGCGCTCGGCCCCGGCAGCGCTGGCCCGCGAGCGCTGCAGGAAGAACCCACTGCGCGTGGCGCCATCGAGCGCTGGCTGCATGAAGCCGCTGAAGAACTCACCCGACCCTGCCACCCCAAAGGCTGCATGGTTGTGATGGCCACCACCAACTGCTCGGTGGCGGCCGAGCACGTGCAGACCGCCCTGGCCAAGCGCCGCGCCGCGGCGATGGCCAGCATCCGAGAGCGCATCCAGGACGGCATCGACCGCGGCGAGCTGCCACCCGAAACCGACGCCAAGGCGCTGTCGAATTTCTACTCGACCATCTACCAGGGCATGTCGATGCAGGCCAAAGACGGCGCCACCCGCGCGAGCCTGATGGCCACGGTGGATGCGGCGATGCGCGCCTGGCCGGCGGCGGCGCCCCCCAAGGCGGCCAAGCGACGCACCGCCTGATTCAGGCGGTGGATGGGGGCGCGGCCGGTTTGCGCCGGGTGCCGGCACCGATGCTGCGCCACAGCGCGATGGCCACGACGAAGAGGGCGGTGGTCATCAGAAAGGCCAGCGCCATGTAGTAGCGCACGAACTGGCCGACCACCTGCGCCAGAGCCTCTTCGCTCCACAGCACCTGCCGGCCATTGACCAGCGCCGGCCCGCCGAACTGGCTGACGGCGGTGGCCACGTCCATGCCCTCCGCGCGCTTCTTGCCGGCCTCGTGGTACGGCGCGCTGACGAAGGGCTTCTGCTCGGTGCCCGGTGCCGAAACGGGTGGGTACTGGTAGACACGTGCGCGCACCAGGTCGGCGAACGACAGGTAGACGAACATCGCCGCCACCAGGCAGGCCGCACCGACACCGGCCCACAGGTACTGCGAGGTCTTCGGCAGGCGGGCACGAATCACCAGCACCAGCACCATCAACAGCACCAAGGTGCCGAAGGCCACCACGTTGACGGCCTGGGCGGCGCCCGGCACTTGCGGCATCAGATCCTTGAGCACCGAGTTGAACAGGCCGAAGGCCGTGGAGACGACCGCGGCCGCCGACACGATCACCGCCGACAAGCCCGCCAGGTGGTGTGCTGAAGCTGCCATCGTGTTGGCTCCTGGTGTGTCAAGGCCGGACGATGTCGTCCGGTGCGTCGAACTGCAGTTCTTGCTCCGGTGCGCCGTCGGGTGCGATGTGCAGGGGTGTGAAGGCGATCGGGCGGCGGTGGAAGACCCGCCTGGCCATCGCATCGTAGGCCGCGTCGGGGCCGACCCAGACGCGCATTTCGCCCTGTGCCACCGTCGAGCGAGACGGGCTGGTCAGCTGCTGGAAGGTGAGGTCGGTCAGCCATTGGCGGATGGTCGGGATGTCGAAGTTCTCCGGCCGTTCGAGCACACCGCTGGGCAGCAGGTAGACGCGCAGCGGTGGCGGCTCGGGCTGGCCGGGGCGTGCCTTCACGGTCACCACCACCGGTCGGTAGCCGAACGGCGCCTGGCCCGACTTCAAGCGTTTCTGCATGCCCTGCAGCGGGGCCACGGCGTCGCGCAGCGACGCGATGGTGTTGGCCGAGATCGGCTGCAGCGACTTGGTGGCGATCACCTGCGCGTTGGCATTGGCCTCGGCGAGGTAGTAGGTCGAGAGCGCGAGATCGCGTGCACTGAGGTCCTTCGCGCGTTGCTCGACCAGCCTCGCGGTGGCGTCGAGCTCGGCCACCAGGGCCTGGTGGCGCGGGATATCGCTTGGGCGCTCGTAGGCGCTGGCGGGCAGCTGGGCTGTCTTTTGCCTGGCCTGTTGTGCCGCCTGCACCTGAGGCTGCACGCTCGGTCGCGTGGCCTTCCACGGCCCCGGCACCCAGGCGCAACCCGTTGACAGCGCGACGACGGCACAAACCACAAAACGCATGGCGGGCTCCGGCAGGTCGACCGGAGCCACCCTGTGCTCCGGTGCCTTGCGGATGGTGCGCAAGCTGGCTGGCTGCGCCATCCCTAGGATTGAAAGCCCCTCCCTTCAAGTGCATCATCAGAACCTATGGGACAGCCCCTTGCGCTCGGACACCCCGCCCGAGGCGGCCGCAGGCCGCGTTGGGCGCTGCTGCTGTGCGCCGGCTTGGCCGCCTGCAGCGTGCTGCTGGCGGGCTGTGCCACCGGCTCACCCAAGGCGCCGGCCAAGCTGGCGCTGGTCATAGGCAATGCGGCGTACGAGAACGTCATCCCGCTCAAGAACCCCACCAACGATGCCGACGACATGTGCGCGGCACTCCAGAAGCTCGGGTTCAAGACGCTGTGCCACACCAATGTGCGCGACCGCGCCGAGTTCGACGCACGCGTGAAGGAATACGTCGACCAACTCGGCGAGAACTCCGTCGGTGTCTTCTACTACTCCGGTCATGGCGTGCAAGCGGGCAACGCGAACTACCTGATTCCGACCCAGGTGCTGATCCGCTCGGCCACCGAGAACCCGATGCACGCCCTGTACGCCGTGGACGATCTCTTCGGTCGGCTGGGGCAGAAGAAGACACGCTTCCAGTTCGTGGCGCTGGATGCCTGCCGGGCAGACCTGTTTTCGCCGCCGCCACGCGCGGCCGCACGCTCGACCCTGGTCCGTGCGCTCGAGAAGGTGGGGGGTGCCGGCAATGGTTTTCAGCCCATCACCCACGCACCGCCGGGAACCATGGTGCTTTTCGCCACGGCGTCCAAGGACACGGCCTACGACGGCGATGGGCGCAACGGCACGCTGACCAAGCACATGCTCGAAAACATCGGCACGCGGGCACTCACCATCGAGTCCTTCGTCAAGCTGGTAACCCTGGGCGTGGAACTCGAAACGCTGCAGAAGTTTCGCAAGCGCCAGACGCCCTACACCTACGGCTCGTTCACCGGCAAGTTCTGCTTTGCGGGGTGCGACATCACTGTCCCCCCTGTCCCGCCAGCGAACTGACGCTGTGCACCAGGGTCAGAACGTGGCCAGGACCCCCAAGGTCAGCCCTTGTGTGAGGTCGCGCCCGTCCTGGCCTTGGACTGCGTCCTTCGCACTGAGCACCTGGCTGCGGTAGCCCACTGTGAAGGTCAGCGCCTTGGCGATGCTGGGCGGGGTCACGGCGTAGGCCACGCCGACCTCGCTGAGCCGATAGTCGACATCGAACTGGATCAAGTCCCCACTTCGGGTCTTCAAGCGGCCCAGGACGACATTGCCATACAGCGCGAAATCTCCTCCCAGCGACGCTGTCAGGCTGACCCCAGCCACCGGTCCGTTCAAGCTGAAGCGATTGCCTGAGTCACTCCGTTCAATCCTCTTGTAGCCGAGGGTGGCTACGACTCCCGGTGCGACGAAATAACCCACATTGACGTCGAGTTCCTTGCGGGTGCCGCTGCCGCCCGCATTGATGAAGTGATGGTCGGTCGACGGATACATGCTGAGGTGACCCACGAAGTCCCCGTAGCGCACGCTCAGCAGAGGGACCAGCACGAACTTTTCGTCGGCCGGAGTCTGGGTAATCACAAAGTTCCCACCGCCAGTGTCTTGGTAGCTGAACGTGTCCCATTGCGCGTTCCAGGCCCTCACGCCCAGTGTCACGCTGAGGTTTGACTCCTGCGCCTGCGCGATCCCGGCGAAGCACAGCACCAGTGCGATGAGCCAGTTCTTCGTCATGTCGACCTCCGAGTGACTTGTCGGCACCCTGCCGCGCCAGCCGCAAACATAGCGCCGTTCGGCCGCGCTGCAAAGTCCTTGCGTCGAACGCAGACCCCATAAAAATGCCCCCGACGCTTGCGCGGCGGGGGCATGAAGAGAGGTCGCTGCCCGGGGCAGTCGGCCGCTCGCTTCTGGCTAGTGAGGGCCCCAAGGCCGTCCCTTGCGGGACGTCCGCCCCCCGAGGGGAGCGGCCATGGCTTGGGGCGGCCCGGCGCTCATGGCCGGTGATCAAACATCAACGCACCTTGCCGGCCTTCCACGCATTCAACAGCGTGTCGTAGGCAATCGTCTGACCCTTGGGCTTCTCGTTGGCCAGCTTGGCCCACGGGGCGCCCTTGTCGCTCAGGTACTTCTTCGGGTCTTCCTTCTTGTTGAGCTTCGGCGCGCAGCGGGCCATGCCGGCGCGCTCCAGGCGGGCCATCACCTGGTCCATCTCTTCGGCCAGGTTGTCCATGGCTTGCTGCGGGGTCTTCTCACCCGTCACCGCCACGGCCACGTTCTTCCACCACAGCTGCGCGAGCTTCGGGTAGTCGGGCACGTTGGTGCCGGTCGGCGTCCAGGCCACACGCGCGGGGCTGCGATAGAACTCCACCAGGCCGCCGAGCTTCGGCGCCAGGTCGGTCATGGCCTTGCTCTGGATGTCGCTCTCGCGGATCGGCGTCAGGCCCACGATCGTCTTCTTCAGCGAGGTGGTCTTGGCCGTCACGAACTGCGCATACAGCCAGGCGGCTGCCGTGCGGTTGGCGTCATGGGCTTCGAAGAAGGTCCACGAGCCCACGTCCTGGTAGCCGTTTTGCATGCCTTGCTTCCAGTA
>NZ_JADMJX010000201.1 GCF_018780185.1 Rhizobacter sp. | reverse complement strand
CGGGCACCAAGATCGTCTGCCTGGGCAACCTGGCGCAGATCGACACGCCCTACCTCACCGAAGGCAGCTCGGGCCTCACCTACGCAGTCGACCGCTTCAAGGGCTGGCCGCACTCGGGGCACATCATGCTGGCGCGCGGCGAACGCTCGCGCCTGGCGGACTTCGCCTCCGAGGTGCTTTGAGCTGAGCCAGCCATGACCGACACCGATCTGGCGGGCCTCACCCGCCTGGTTCTGTGGGCCAGCTTCGCGCTGGCCCTGCTGTTTGGCGCGATCGCTCAGCACACGCGTTTTTGCACCATGGGTGCCGTCGCCGACGTGGTGAACATGGGGGACTGGTCGCGCATGCGCATGTGGATGCTGGCCATGGGCACGGCCATCGTCGGCTTCAATGCACTCGTGTTCTTTGGCCTGGTGGAGGCGTCCAACAGCATCTACGCCGGGCCCCGCGTGGCCTGGTTGTCGGCCATCGTCGGCGGCTTGCTGTTCGGCGTGGGCATGGTGCTGGCCTCGGGCTGCGCCAGCAAGTCGTTGCTGCGCGCCGGCTCTGGCAACCTCAAGGCGGTGGTGGTCATCCTCGTGGTCGCGTTTGCGGGCTTTGCCACGCTCAAGGGCATCGGCGCGGTGGCACGGGTTCTCACGGTGGATACCGTGTTTTTCGAACTCGCCTCGGGGCAAGACCTGCCCTCGGTGCTGGGCCACTACCTCGGCATGAAGACCCCCGTGCTGGCCGGCGTGCTCGGCATGGCCGTCGGCGGGGCGCTGGCGCTGTTCGCAGTGTCTTCGCGCGAAGCCCGCACGGGCGAGCTGCTGCTCGGTGGCCTGGGAATTGGCGCCCTGGTGGTGGTGGCATGGTGGGTTTCAGGTGTGCTGGGCTTCGTGCCCGAACACCCGCAGACGCTGGAGGCCACCTACATCGGCACCACGACTCGGCGCATGGAATCGCTGAGCTTTGTCTCGGCCATCGCGTACACCAGCGATTACCTGCTGTTCTTCAGCGATGCGAGCAAGGCCTTGACGATCGGCATCGTCTCGGCGCTCGGCCTGTTGATCGGCTCGGCCGTCTACTCACTGGCCACCCGCAGCTTCCGCTGGGAAGGGTTTCGCACGGTAGACGACCTGCGCAACCACCTCATCGGCGGTGTCTTGATGGGCGTAGGCGGCGTCACGGCGCTGGGGTGCACCATCGGCCAGGGCTTGTCGGGCCTGTCGACGCTCAGCATTTCAAGCCTGCTGGCGCTCGCCGCCATCGTCGCCGGGGCCGTGGCCGCGCTCAAGTACCAGGCTTACCGCCTCGAAAAGACGAGCTCCTAGGGCCGAGGCGGGGGCTGGGTCATTCAGGGTTTTTCCTCATATCAGCAATTCTGTACACGCTTATATTTGTGTTTGCTTATATCCGGAATCTACGATTCCAACATGGCACACACCAACCCCTCCACCGCCGCGAACCAGGTCTTCGAGCAAGCCGCTGAGCTGTTTGGCTTGATGTCGGCACCGATTCGCCTGCACATCATCAGCGAGCTGTGCCGCGGCGAACTCAACGTGACACAGCTGCTCGAGCGCGTTGCGGCCACCCAGCCCAACATGTCTCAGCACCTCGCCACCTTGTACCGGGCCGGCGTGGTGGCGCGGCGCCGTGATGGCTCGCAGATCTACTACCGCATCGGCAACGACCGCGCCGCCGCGGTATGCCGCGCCGTGTGCGTCGACATCGCCAGCTCCACCTGAGCCTGGCATCACCCCATCAGGAACTCACCGTGGATCGAGACACCCTCCCCCCCGGCCGGCTGATCAAGGCGCCAGAAAACTTCCTGACGCCCGAAGGCGTCAACGTGGTGCGCGCCGAGGCCCGGCAAGGCCGTCGCAACTTCATCCGCAATGCCTTTGCGGCCGCGGCCACGGGCGTGGTGGCACCCGCCGCGCTGGCCCAGGCCAAGCCGGCCGGCGACGGTGACCCCCACATCCTGCAGTTGCCCGAACACAGCCGAGGGCTCGGCCAGTCGGTGGCCAGCCCGGGCTATGGCGCCCCGTCGAAGCACGAAGCCAATGTGCAGCGCCGCCCCAGCCCCGGTCTCACGCAGACCACCCAGGCGTCGGTGTCATTCGCGCCATTGCAGTCGCTGTTCGGCATCGTGACACCCAGTGGCCTGCACTTCGAGCGCCATCACCAGGGCTGGTGGGACATCGACCCCACCCAGCACCGCCTGATGGTCAACGGCAGCGACGACAAGATGCTGAAGACGCCCAAGGTCTTCACCATGGACGAGCTGATGCGCCTGCCCTCGGTCTCGCGCTTTCACTTCATCGAGTGTGGTGCCAACAGCGGCATGGAGTGGGGCAACGTGGCCGTGCCCACCTGCCAGTACACCCACGGCATGTTGTCGTGCAGCGAGTTCACCGGCGTGCCGCTGCGCACCCTGCTCGAGCTGTGTGGCGCCGACTGGAAACGCGGCCGCTTCGTGCTGGCCGAGGGTGCCGATGGCTCGTCGATGACACGCACCATCCCGATGTCGCTGATCGAAAGCGGCGAAGTCATCGTGGCCTACGGCCAGAACGGCGAGATGCTGCGCCCCGAACAAGGCTACCCGCTGCGCCTGGTGGTGCCCGGTGTGCAGGGCGTGAGCTGGGTCAAGTACCTGCGCCGCCTGGAGCTGGGCGACAAGCCCTATGGCACCAAGGACGAAAGCGTGCACTACATCGACCTGCTGCCCGACGGCCAGCACCGCCAGTACTCGAGCATCCAGGAAGTGAAGAGCGTGGTCACCACACCGTCGGGCGGGCAGACGCTGCTCGACAAGGGCTACTACAACGTGTCGGGCCTCGCGTGGTCGGGCCGCGGCAAGATCAAGCGCGTCGACGTGTCGGTCGACGGCGGGCGCAACTGGCGGCAGGCGCGGCTCGAAGGGCCGGTGATGGCGAAGTGCCTCACCCGCTTCAACATCGACTGGGTCTGGGACGGCAAGCCGGCACTCGTGCAAAGCCGCGCCACCGACGACACCGGCCACGTGCAGGCCACGAGCGCGCAGCTGCGTGCGGTGCGCGGCACGCGGTCGATCTATCACAACAACGCCATCCAGACCTGGCTGGTGGAAGAAAACGGCGAGGTGAAGAATGTTCAATTGGCGTGATCTCGCCGCCGCCGCAGCCATGCTGCTGGCTGCCTCGGCCGCCCTGGCGCAAAGCACGGGCTACCCCGGCATCGGCCGCCCCGCCACCCCCAAGGAGCTGGCCGCCTGGGACATCGACGTGCGCCCCGATTTCAAGGGCCTGCCCAAGGGCTCGGGTTCGGTGGCCCGCGGCCAGCAGGTCTGGGAAAGCCAGTGCGCCTCGTGCCACGGCGTCTTCGGTGAATCGGGCGAGGTGTTCAACCCGATCGTCGGCGGCACCACGGCGGCCGACATCCAGACCGGCCACGCCGCCCGCCTGAAAGACAGCGCCTACCCGGGCCGCACCACGCTGATGAAGACCCCCACGGTGTCGACGCTGTGGGACTACATCAACCGCGCCATGCCCTGGACCGCACCCAAGTCATTGAGCACCGACGACGTGTATGCCGTCACCGCCTACGTGCTCAACCTGGGTGGTGTGCTGCCCGACGACTTCATGATGAGCGACAAGAACATCGGCGACGTGCAAAAGCGCCTGCCCAACCGCAACGGCATGTCGACTCAGCACGCGCTGTGGCCCGGCAAGGAGCTGGGTGGCGCGCCCAAGCCCGACGCGCAGGGATCGAGCTGCATGAGCAACTGCCCGGTTGAGCCGAAGGTGGTGTCTTTCCTGCCCGACTTCGCCCGCAACGCACACGGCAACCTGGCCGAGCAGAACCGCAAGGTGGGCGCGCAACGGGGCGTCAACACGGCGGCCGCCGGCGCTCCCGCCAAGACCCCGCCAGAAGCCAAGCCCACCAAGGCTGAGCCATCGGCCGCCAGCCAGGCCGCTCTCGCGTTGACGCAAAAGCACACCTGCACGGCCTGCCACGGCGTGAGCAACCGCATCGTCGGCCCGGGCTTCCAGGAGATCGCGCGCAAGCATGCCTCGCGCCCCGATGCCCTGGCCTACCTGGGTGCCAAGATCCGCGCAGGCGGCAGCGGTGTCTGGGGTGCCATCCCCATGCCCGAGCAGACCTTGCCTGAAGAAGACCTCAAAGCCATCGCCCAGTGGCTGGCCGCCGGAGCCAACCCGTAGTGACAGGGATGTCACTGACTCTCATCTGACGATCACTCATTAGCATTCACTGAAGTTTAGGAGCCCCACATGAACTCTCGCCGCGAAGTCCTCAAGCGCAGTGCCGCTGTCGCCTCCATGATGCTGGCAGCCGGCCTGCTGCCCAACGTGGCGGCGGCGCAAGCTGCAGCGTTCAACACCGCCGCCTTCGACGCCAAGAGCCTGGCCGAACTGGTCAAGGCCCTCGGCACCTCGGCCCCCACCGAGAGCAAGGACGTGAGCATCCAGGGGCCCGACATCGCCGAGAACGGCGCCGTGGTGCCGCTCGGTGCGTCGACCACCCTGCCCGGCGTGAAACGCATGCTGCTGCTGGTGGAGAAGAACCCCAGCATGCTGTCGGCCATGTTCGACATCACCGACGCGGTCGAGGCCAACATCTCCACCCGCGTGAAGATGGGCCAGACCTCCAACGTCGTGGCCGTGGCCATGATGGCCGACGGCCGCAATCTCTTCGCGCAGAAAGAAATCAAGGTCACGCTGGGCGGCTGCGGCGGCTGAGACCGGCCCCTGACACGCCCTCACCTTTCACATTCACGCCCCAAGGAGTACCCCATGGCAGACCCGATGCGCATTCGCGCCCAAGCCGCAGGTGGCAAGGCCACCGTTCGAGTGTTGATGAGCCACGAGATGGAGACCGGCCAGCGCAAGGACGCTGCCGGCAAAGTCATCCCTGCGTGGTACATCCAGCACGTCACCGCCAAGCACAACGACAAGGTCGTGCTCACCGCCCAATGGGGCCCGTCGGTGTCGAAGAACCCGTTCATGCAGTTCTCGATCAAGAGCGCCAAGGCCGGTGACAAGGTGGCAGTCACCTGGGTCGACAACAAGGGCGACACACGCACCGACGAAGCCGTGGTGTCCTGAGACCCGCGCCTGACCCACAAGCCGGCCCCGAAGCACTGGAGACAAACCCATGAAAAGATCGATGCAGGCCCTGGCGGTGATGACCACCGCGCTGGCAGCCGCC
Organism: Rhizobacter sp.; assembly: GCF_018780185.1. GTDB lineage: Bacteria > Pseudomonadota > Gammaproteobacteria > Burkholderiales > Burkholderiaceae_C > Rhizobacter. The sequence continues at coordinate 16,922 of NZ_JADMJX010000201.1, read as the reverse complement.
GGGCTGGCGCTCGCGCAACAGACCAAGAGCGCCGCCGACGGCATTGCGGAGTACCGTGCCATGCTGGCCGACGGCAACCCGGCCGAGCTGTTCGAAGCCAAGGGTGAAGACCTCTGGAAGCAAAAGCGCGGGCCGAAGAATGCATCGCTGCAGGCCTGCGACCTCGGGCGGGGCGCTGGCGTGGTGAAAGGTGCGTTTGTCGAGCTGCCACGCTACTTCGCCGACACCCAGCGTGTGCAAGACCTGGAGTCGCGTTTGCTCACCTGCATGGAAACGCTGCAAGGCTTCAACGCCGCCGAGATCGCCAAGACGCCGTTCGGCCGCGGCGAGCAGAAGAACATCGAGTCCCTCGTCGCCTGGATCTCCGCCGAATCGCGCGGCATGAAGATGAACCTGCCGCAGTCGCACGTCAAAGAGAAGACCATGTACGAAGTGGGCAAGCGTGCCTTCTTCTTCCGCGGCGGCCCGTATGACTTTTCATGCGCCTCGTGCCACGGCGAGCCCGGCAAGCGCATCCGCATGCAAGACCTGCCCGACCTGACCAAGAACCCCGGCAACGGCATCGGCTTCGCGGCCTGGCCCGCCTATCGCGTGTCGAGCGGCGAGCTGTGGGGCATGCAGCGGCGTCTCAACGACTGCTACCGCCAACAGCGCTTCCCCTTCCCGGGCTACGCGTCCGACGTGACCATCGCGTTGGGGGTCTACATGGGCGTCAACGCCAGTGGCGCCGAGTCGATCGCGCCCTCACTCAAACGCTGACCAGGGGATCACATGAACAAGCCACTCATCATCATCGCCTTGAGCGCGACCATCGGCGCCCTCGGTTGTGCCTCGATGCCCTCGCCGCAGGAGCTCGACCAGCAGGCGCTGGCCATCATCAAGAGTTCATTCCGCGACCAGGGCATCGCCAAGGTCGACCGCCTGAACCAGGACCTGGGGCAACAAGCCTGCTCGTCGGACACGCCGCCGAGCGAAGCTGTCGCCAAGCAGATCGAGGCCGCCTCGATGGCCACGATCAAGTGGCCAGCCGGCGGGCAGTACCTGGGCGACTGGCGCGAAGGCGAGAAGCTCGCGCAAAACGGCCGCGGCATGACCTGGACCGACCCCACCACCAGCAACAACGGTGGCAACTGCTACAACTGCCACCAGATCAGCAAGGCCGAGATCTCCTACGGCACCATCGGCCCGAGCCTCTACCAATACGGCAAGCTGCGCGGCGTGAGCGACCCGGCCAGCCCGACCAGCGCACCCATCGTGCAATACACCTGGGGCAAGCTGTGGAACAGCAAGGCCTATGCGGCCTGCTCGAACATGCCGCGCTTCGGCCACGCCGGGCTGCTGAATGAAAAGCAGATGCAAGACATCATGGCCCTGCTGCTCGACCCGAAGTCGCCGGTCAACCAGTAAGCCGCTCCACCCCCGGGCCCGCTTCAGCGGGCCTTTTCACCCCTCAAACATAAGCGAAGACTGAACTATGAGCTTGAGCAAGCGCGAGTTTCTGCAGGTGCTGGGCGCCGCATCGGCCGCCGGCATGGGCCTCGCGCGCTACGGCGATGCCGACGCGGCCACCGCCGAGCGCGGCTTGTACGACCTGCCGCGCTTCGGCAACGTGTCTCTGCTGCACATGACCGACTGTCACGCGCAGCTGCTGCCCATCCACTTCCGCGAGCCGAGCGTCAACCTCGGCGTGGGCGCCATGGCCGGCCAGACACCGCACCAAGTGGGCGAACACCTGCTGCGTGCCGCCGGCATCCGCCCCGGCACGGCGCTGGCCCACGCGTTCACCTACATCGACTTCGAGAAGGCCGCGCGCCGCTACGGCAAGGTCGGCGGCTTCGCTCACCTGAGCACACTCGTCAAGCGCATGAAAGCCAGCCGCCCCGGCGCGCTGCTGCTCGACGGCGGCGACACCTGGCAAGGCTCGGCCACCTCGCTGTGGACGAATGCGCAAGACATGGTCGACGCCTGCAAGCTGCTGGGTGTGGACGTGATGACCGGCCACTGGGAGTTCACCTACGGCCAGCAACGCGTGAAAGAGATCGTCGAGAAAGACTTCGCGGGTCGTGTCGACTTCATCGCCCAGAACGTGAAGACCACCGACTTCGGCGACCCGGTGTTCAAGCCCTACGTCATCAAGCAGATCAACGGCATTGCGGTGGCCATCATTGGCCAGGCCTTCCCCTACACGCCGATTGCCAACCCGCGCTACATGGTGCCCGACTGGAGCTTCGGCATTCAAGACGACAACATGCAGACCATGGTCGACGAAGCCCGCGGCAAGGGCGCACAGGTGGTGGTGGTGCTGTCGCACAACGGCATGGACGTTGACCTCAAGATGGCCAGCCGCGTGCGCGGCATCGACGCCATCCTCGGTGGTCACACGCACGACGGCGTGCCGGTGCCGGTGCTGGTGAAGAACGCCGGCGGCAAGACCCTCGTCACCAACGCCGGCTCCAACAGCAAGTACCTCGGCGTGCTCGACTTCGAGGTGAAAGACGGCAAGGTCAGCGACTACCGCTACAAGCTGCTGCCGGTGTTCTCGAACATGTTGCGCGCCGACCCCGAGATGCAGGCGCTGATCGAGAAGGTGCGCGCGCCGTTTGCTGACAAACTGAGCGAGAAGCTCGCCATCACCGACGGCCTGCTCTACCGCCGCGGCAATTTCAACGGCAGCTGGGACCAGCTCATCATCGACGCGCTGATGGACGTGCAAGGCGCCGAGATCGCGTTCTCGCCGGGTTTCCGCTGGGGCACCTCGCTGTTGCCGGGCGACGTGATCACGCGCGAGCTGATGATGGACCAGCTGGCCACCACCTACTCGTACGCCACCCTCACCGAGATGAGCGGCGAGATGATCAAGACCGTGCTCGAAGACGTGGGCGACAACCTCTTCAACCCCGACCCGTACTACCAACAAGGTGGCGACATGGTGCGCGTGGGCGGGCTCACCTACACCTGCGCACCCAACGAGGCCATGGGCAGCCGAATCCGCGACATGCGCCTGAACGGCAAACCCATCGAGGCCGGCAAGACCTACAAGGTCGCCGGCTGGGCGCCGGTGGCCGAAGAGGCCAGCAAGGCCGGCAACAAGCTGGTGTGGGACGTGGTGGAAGGCTGGCTCAAGTCCAAGGGTCGCGTCACGCCACGCCAGCTCAACACACCGCGCCTCGTGGGCATGGAGCGCAACCCCGGGCTCGCCTGAGCCCGCCCCTCACCTGCCAGTCACCCACGCCGGAGACCTTCGCATGATCAAGAAGCTCGTCATCTCTTCGCTGCTCGCGCTGAGCACCTTCGCCGCGATCGCGCAGGACCAGGTCGTGTACCACATCAGCGACGCCAAGGCACAGGCCCTCGCCGGCCTGCGCAACGTGCGCAACCACCTCGACACCGAACCCAAGACGCAGATCGTCGTGGTCTCCCACGGCGAAGGCGTCGACTTCATGCTGGAAGGCGCCAACGATCGCAACGGCAGCCCCTATGCGGCCACCGTGGCGGCCTTGGTCAGCCGCGGCGTGAAGTTCGAGGTGTGCGAGATCACGCTGAAGAACCGTGGCCTGAAGAAGGAACAGTTCATTCAAGAAGCCGAGTTCACGCCCTCGGGCGTGGTGCGCGTGACCAAGCTGCAAAAGCAGGGCTACGCCTACCTCAAGCCCTGAGACGGCGGTCGCCCCTCTTCCACGGCCATGGCACTCGAAGCCCTCATTGAGCGCCTGGGCGAAAACCAGACGCTGGCGCTCGGCGGCCTGCTGATCGGCCTGGCCTTCGGCTTCCTGGCACAACGCTCCCGCTTTTGCCTGCGCTCGGCGGTGATCGAGTTCGGCCGGCAGCTCGGCGGCGGCAAGCTCACGGTGTGGCTGTTCGCCTTTGCCAGCGCCTTGCTGGCCACCCAGGCGCTGACCCTCGCGGGCTGGTTCGACGCCAGCAACGCACGGCAGATCGCCACCCGCGGCAGCCTGTCGGGCGCGGCCATCGGCGGCGCCTTGTTCGGCATCGGCATGATCCTCGCGCGTGGTTGCTCCAGCCGGCTGCTGGTGCTGGCGGCGCAGGGCAACCTGCGCTCGGTGATCTCGGGGCTGGTGTTCGCTGTGACGGCGCAAGCCTCATGGACCGGCATGCTCGCGCCCGTGCGCGAAACGATCTCGCAGTGGTGGACGGTCGACGGCGGCAGCTCGCGCGACCTCATCGCCCGCACCGGCATCGGCCACGGTGGGGCCGTGCTGTTCGGCCTGGTGTGGCTGGCCGCGGCCGTGTTCTGGGCACGGCGCCAGCGTGTGCCGGCATGGGGCTGGGCGGGTGCCATCGGCGTGGGCCTCACGATCGCGGCCGCCTGGTGGTTCACCTATGCGGTGACGAAGATCGCGTTCGACCCCCACCCCATCCAGGCGCTGAGTTTCACCGGCCCCTCGGCCGAGTTGCTGACGCGCGTGCTCTTCGCCGGCGACAAACCACCCAGCTTCGACCTGGGCCTGGTGCCAGGCGTGTTCATCGGCTCCTTCATTGCCGCCGCGTTGTTTCGCGAGTTGAAGCTCGAAGGCTTCGAAGGCGGCGCCAGCATGCGCCGCTACATCGCCGGCGCGGTGTGCATGGGCTTTGGCGGCATGCTGGCCGGCGGCTGCGCGGTGGGCGCCGGGCTCTCGGGCGCGGCCGTGTTCACCATCACCTCGTGGGTGACGCTGTTTGCGATGTGGGCAGCGGCGGTCGTCACCGACCGGCTCGTCGACCAACGCCCCGGCGGTGCCCTCGATCAACCCGTGCCGCAAAGCGGCAGCATCGGCCGGCCCAGAAACAGTCTGACAGCCTGACCACACCCATGCGATTCACCCGTTCCGCTCTCTTGTGCCTGACCGCCGGCCTGTGCCTGACACACCTGCCCAGCCGCGCCGCCGACGCCACACGCGCCGAAGAAATCGTGCAAGGCAAGTGTTTCATCTGCCACGGCGCCGACGGCGAAAGCTCCAGCCCCGTCTTTCCCCGCCTGGCCGGCCAGCATGCCGGCTACGTGGCGCGGCAACTGGCCGACTACCGCTCGGGCAAACGGGTGAGCACCACCATGCAGCCGATGGTGAGTGATCTCGCACCGGCCGACTTCAACGCTCTCGGCAAATACTTCGAGACCCGGCCGCCGCAAAAGCACAAGGTCGACGACACCGAGCTCGCCCAGATGGGCCGCTTCATCTACTTGCGCGGCAACCCCTACTCGGGTGTGCCGGCGTGCAGCGGTTGCCACGGCCCGCAGGGCCATGGCACCGAGACCCTGCCGCGTCTGGCCGGTCAGCACGCGCAGTACACCGAGAACCAGCTCAAACAATTCAACAAGCGCGAGCGCACGAACGACAACGCGGTGATGCACAGCATCGCCGTCAAGCTCACCGAGCTGGAAGTGAAGGCCGTGGCGGCTTACGTCAGCGGCTTGCAGTGAACGTGGGCGCCCCGGAGCCGGGCGCTTGCAGTCGGCACAGCCCGATCCGAGGGGTCTTCACGGCGTTGATCGTTGTGCTCGCAGTCTGTCGACATCTCAGACCGCGGCCGACGCCACGCGGCGCCACTTCATCCAGCTGAGCCCCGCCAGCGTGAGCGCCGCAAAGCAGGCACCCGCGTAGAAGGTGAAGGCCGAGCCGAGGCGGTCCCACAGCAGCCCGGCCAGGGCGCTCGACACCAGCATCGCCACACCGCTGAGCAGGTTGAAGAAGCCGTAGGCGGTGCCGCGCAGGTCGTCAGGCGCCAGGTCGGCCACCATCGCAGCCAGCAGGCCTTGCGTCATGCCCATGTGCACGCCCCACAGGCACACGCCGAACAGCAGCATCCGCCAGTCGCCGGCCACGGCCAGCACGAGATCGGAGGCCACGAGCACCACCAGCCCCAGCGCGAGAAGCCGGTAGCGGCTCATGGTGTCGGACAGCTTGCCGAACGGGTAGGCGCTGGCCGAGTAGACAACGTTCATCGCCACCATCACCAGCGGCACCCAGGACGCTGCAATGCCGACCTCCTGCGCACGCAGCACCAGAAACGCCTCGCTGAACCGCGCCAGCGTGAAGACCGCGCCGATGGCGACCACACCCCAGTAGGCACCACTCAGCCTTCGCAACGCCTCTCGGCGAATCGGGTTCACCGGCCGCGCGGGCGCGGTACGCGGCACCTCGCGAATGCCCACCACGAGCAGCACCACCGCCAACACACCCGGGATCACCGCGACCCAGAAGACCGCCCGGAAGTCGTTGGCCCACAGCAGCATCAGGGCCGTGGCCAGCAGTGGCCCCACGAAGGCACCCACCGTGTCGAGCGACTGCCGCAGCCCGAAGGCCGCGCCGCGCACGCTGGCGGGTGTGATGTCGGCGAGCAGCGCGTCTCGCGGCGCACCGCGAATGCCTTTGCCGACACGGTCGACAAAACGCGCCGTCACCACTGCCCCCACGCCGCTGGCCATGGCGAACACAGGCTTGGTGAAGGCCCCCATCGCATAGCCCAGCACCGCCAGGCCCTTGCGCTTGCCCAGGTAGTCGCTCAGCGCGCCGGAGAACACCTTGGCAATGAGCGCGGTCGACTCGGCAATGCCTTCGATGAGGCCCACCGCCAGCACGCTCACACCGAGCGTGCCGACCAGAAACAAGGGCAGCAGGCTGTGGATCATCTCGGAAGAGATGTCCATCAGCATGCTGACAAAGCCGAGCACCCAGACGCCGGCAGGCAAGTGTGTGCGGGTGGGCTCCGGGGACTTGGCCATGCGCCATTCTGCGCGAGAGCCTGCCGCTCCCGTAAGGGCCCGAAGGCCCCGCTTCAACCGAGCATGTCGGCCCAGATGTTGTCGGCCCACGAGAGCGCGTAGCGCCCTTCCACCTGGTTCGCCCCAGCCGACACGCCGCCCGAGCCGGGCACGGTCTTGAAGCCCTTGTCGGTGGCGTCGTACTGGTGCACCGAGGCCACGTGGATCACGTCGCGTGCGGTCACGAAGCTGTAGCAGGTGTTCATCACCACCGGCGTGGCGTTGACCGCCTCACCCTTGAGCAGCTGGATGATGGCCGCCGCCGCCACCTTGGCGTGCTGGTTGGCCATGTGGCCCGACTTGGGCATCAGCGGCCCCGGGAAAGTGGCGTCGCCCAGCACGTGAACGCCGGGTGTCGTCTGCGATTCCATCGTCAACCAGTTCACCCCCACCCAGCGGCTATTGATGTTGACCAGGCCCGCGCTGCGGGCGATGTCGCCCGCACGCTGCGGCGGCACCACGTTGAGCACATCGGCCTTCACGTCTTCGAACTCGAGTTTGGCGATGCGGTTGCCGGCATCCACCTCCTTCAGCTCGGCGTTGGGCCGGTACTCCAGGATGCCCTCGTAGTGCTGCTTGAAGGCGCGCTCGAACAGCCCCTTCTTCGACGTGATCTCGGCATTGGCGTCGAGCACCAACACTTTCGACTTGGGCTTGGCCACCTTGAAGTAGCTCGCCACCATGCAGGCGCGCTCATAAGGCCCGGGCGGGCAGCGGTAAGGCACCTTGGGGATGGAGATGGCGTACACGCCGCCATCGCGCATCGCTTCGAGCTGCTGGCGCAGCGCCACGGTCTGCGGGCCGGCCTTCCAGCTGTGCAAGATGCTGGCCTGCGCCGCCGGCGTGGCCAGGCCAGCCACCTGGTCGGTCATGAAGTCGATGCCGGGCGAGACGATGAGTCGGTCGTAGGCCAGCTCGCCACCACCGGCCAGCCTCACCTTCTTGGCCGCGGCGTCGATGGCGGTCACCTCGCCTTGCACCACCTTCACGCCCAGGGCCGTGAGGCCGCCGTAGCCGCGTGTGATGTCGGCCATCTGCTTGTGGCCGCCGATCACCAGGTTGGAAATCGGGCACGAGATGAAGTTGGCGTTGCGCTCGACCAGCGTCACGTCGACGTTGCCACCCCACAGCTTGAGGTAGCGCGCCGCGGTGCTGCCACCAAAGCCGCCGCCGACGATGACCACCCTGCCGATCGACGGGCCTGAGCTCACGCTGGCGCAGCCCGCCAGCGACAAGCCACCCAAGGCCAGGCCAGCGCCTAGCACCGAGCGGCGTGAAAGACCCGCATGTCTGTTGTGCGCGTTCATCAAGTGCCTCACTTCCTGGGTTGCTGGGCCGCGAAGAAGCCGGCGATGAGCTTCATCTGCTCATCGGTGTAGCCCTTGGCGATCTGGTGCATGATCGTTGCCGGCTGTGCGCCGCTCTTGAAGTCGGCCACCATGGCGAGCAGCTTGTCGCTCGACATGCCGGCCAGCGGCTTCATGTCGCCCAGCGCGTTGCCGGTGGTGCCATGGCAGTTGGCGCAGGTGGCCGCAAGGTTGCGGGCCAGGTTGGCGTCTTGCGCTGCGGCCGGTGATGCCAACGCCACCAGTGTGGCCGCGAGGCCCAGGCCAAAGGCCCATCGGGGTGATTGAGTCGTTCTCATTACAGTGTCTCCTTGCTGGTCAACCCTGACGCGTCGCCGGGGAGTCTCATCTAATATTCGTCTATGCGGATATAGCGTATTCCCGCAACTTCCACCCGGGCCAAGCACACCATGACAACCCACCACTCACCCCTGCCCGGCGCGCTGCGCCTGCTGCTCTGGCTTTGGGTGCTGGCGGCGCCCACGGTCGCGATGGCCCAGGCCGGCAGCATGGCAGCACAACGCGTGGCCGACAAGGTCTGGTTCGTGCAAGGCGAATCGGCGCTCGGCTCGCCCGCCAACCAGAACTTCATCTCCAACGCGGCCTTCGTGGTGACCGGCGACTCGGTGGTCGTGATCGACGCGCTGGGCTCGCCGGCGCTCGCGCACAAGCTGCTGCAGGAGATCCGACGCATCACGCCCAAGCCGGTGAGCCACGTGCTGGTGACGCACTACCACGCCGACCACATCTATGGCCTGCAGGTGTTCAAGGAAGCGGGAGCGGTGATCGTCGCGCACCGGCTGGGGCTCGAATACCTCAACGCCGACACCGCCAGGCTGCGCCTGGAAGTCAGCCGCAAGGAGTTGGCCCCGTGGGTCGACGAGAAGACACGGCTCGTGAGTGCCGACCAGTGGCTCGACCAGCCGACCGACATGACGATCGGCGGCGTGCAGTTCCAGATCCGCCCCGCCGGCCCCTCGCACACGCCGGAAGACCTGGTGTTCTATCTGCCTGGCGAGCGGGTGCTGTTCGCGGGCGACCTGGTGTTTCGCGGCCGCGTGCCATTTGTCGGGCAGGCCGACAGCAAACACTGGATCGCCGCGCTCGACCAGTTGCTGCGCTTCGACACCCATGTCATCGTGCCCGGCCATGGCCCGCACTCCACCCAGGCCAAGGACGACCTCACGCTGACACGCGACTACCTGGCCTATCTGCGCCGGGCCATGGGCGAGGCTGCGCGCAACCTGGAGCCCTTCGACGAGGCCTACCGCAAGGCCGACTGGTCGCGCTTCGAGAAGCTGCCTTTGTTCAATGCGGCAAATCGCATGAACGCCTACAACACCTACCTGCTCATGGAGCAGGAACGAGAGTGAAACGGCTCAGGCAGGCTCGGGCTGCTTGAGCAGAACGCCCTCGGAGTCGAACACCCGCACTTCGACCGGGAAGGCCTGCCGCACGCTCTGGGTGACCACGCAGAAGTCTTCGAACTGCGCCAGGATGCGCTCCAGCATGGCGATCGCCGAAGCAGGCACCCCCAGGTGCAGATCAACCGCCATGCCGCCCACACGCAGGCGCTTTTGTTCGTTGCGCACCATGCGCACGGTGGCCACCGCCCGGATCGGGTCGGGCGTGTTCTTGAACTTGCGCATCGAAAACAGCAGGCTGGCCGACAGGCAGTTGGCCACGGCCGTGCCCAGCAGTCGCGAAGGGTTGGGCCCTTGGTCGCGCCCCAGCGGCGCGGGTTCGTCGGTGACCAGGGCCGGCACGGCCGGGTTGTCAAAGTGTGTCTCGAAGCGGTAGTCCGCCTGCTGAACGAGCTCGATCCAGAACGTGTCTTCCATGCTCACCCCGATGCCGATTGATGAAGCATCGTCGGCGCTTCGGGGCCTGCGTGCCTTGTCTTGCATCAAGCGCCGAGACCGCTGCGGGGCATGATCCGGCGCTTGCTTGCGTGATTGCGCATTGAGCGATGGCAAGGCCTGTCTGGGCTATCATCCCCAACACACGTGCCCCAATGGAGACCCGCATGAGTGGCAACGAATCCGACAAGGTCTTTGAAACCGCCGCCGAGCTGTTTTCGGTGTTGTCGACACCCGTTCGCCTGCGCCTGATCAGCGCCTTGTGCCACGGTGAAAAGAACGTGTCTCAGCTGCTCTCGGAGATCGACGCGACCCAGCCCAACATGTCGCAGCACCTGGCCACCCTGTACCGCGCCGGCATCCTGGCCCGGCGTCGTGAAGGCACGCAAATCTTCTACCGCATCCAGAGCGAGCGCGCCGCCATGCTGTGCCGCGCGGTCTGCACCCAGATCGCCACCGAAATGGGCGACGGCGCCGCCATGCCGCAGAGCGAGCGCCTGGTGCCCGCCTTGCAGCGGGCCTGAGGCCCAGACTCAGAGCAGGTCGCGAATCTGCTGTAGCGCGCTGGGGTCTTCGATGGTGGTCAGGTCGCCCGGGTCGCGTTGCTCGCACACCGCCTGAATCGCACGCCGCAGCAGCTTGCCTGAGCGAGTCTTGGGCAAGGCCGTCACAAAACGCACGCGGGCCGGCCGCGCGACGGCGCCGAGTTGCCCATCCACCGTTTTCATGATGTCGCCTTCGAGCTTGAGCTTGGCCGCATCGTCGGGAATGCTGCCCGCGTCTTTCACCACCACGAAGGCCATCGCCACTTGGCCCTTGAGCTGGTCGGCCACACCGACCACCGCCACCTCGGCCACTGCGGGGTGGCTGGAGATGCTTTCTTCGATCTCGCGCGTGCCCAGGCGGTGGCCGGCGACGTTGATCACGTCGTCGGTGCGACCGAGGATGAAGTAGTAGCCGTCGGCATCGCGAATGCCCCAGTCGAAGGTGCTGTAGACCAGGCGCCCGGGGATCGTCTTCCAGTAGGTGTTGATGAAACGCTCGTCGTCACGCCACACCGTCTGCATGCAGCCCGGGGGCAGCGGGCCTTCGATCACCAGCACGCCCTTCTGGTTGGGTTCGGTGAGCTCCTTGCCAGTGGCGTCGTCGAGCAGCTTCACGTCGTAGCCGTACATCGCAAAGCCGGGGCTGCCGAACTTGGTGGGTGCCTTCTCCACGCCGTTGGCGATGGTGAGGATGGGCCAGCCAGTTTCGGTCTGCCAGTAGTTGTCGATCACCGGCTTGCCCAGGCCTTGGGCGATCCATTGCGCGGTGGGTTCGTCGAGCGGCTCGCCGGCGAGAAAGAGCGTGCGCAGCGAGCTCAGGTCGTACTTGGTCAGCAACGCGGCATCGTGCTTCTTCAGCACGCGCACCGCGGTGGGCGCGGTGAACATCAGGCTCACCTTGTACTTCTCGACCAGGCTCCACCAGATGCCGGCGTCGGGGCGGATCGGCAGGCCTTCGTACATGATCGTGGCCATGCCGGCGATCAGCGGGCCATAGATGATGTAGCTGTGGCCCACCACCCAGCCGATGTCGCTGGCGCTGAAATACGTCTCTCCCGCCTGGCCCTGGAAGATGTGCTTCATGCTGGCGGCCAGCGCCACGGCGTAGCCGCCGGTGTCGCGCTGCACGCCTTTGGGCTTGCCGGTGGTGCCGCTGGTGTAGAGGGTGTAGCTCGGGTGGGTGGAGTCGACCCAGACGCAGGGCACCTCGGTCTTGAGGTGCTTCTCGCGCAGCGGCGCGTAGTCCACGTCTCGGTCCGCCACACGCTGGAAGGGCGACAGCCCGCGATCGACCATCAGCACCTTGCCCGGCTTGTGGGACGACAGGCGCAGCGCTTCGTCGAGCAGGGGTTTGTAGGCCACGACCTTGCCGCCACGGCTGCCGGCATCGGCACTCACCACCACCGTGGGCGTGGCGTCTTCGATGCGGCTGGCCAGGCTGCCGCTCGCAAAGCCGCCGAACACCACCGAATGGATGGCGCCGATGCGCGTGCAAGCCAGCATGGCAAACGCCGCCTCGGGAATCATCGGCATGTAGACCAGCACGCGGTCGCCCTTCTTGACACCCAGGTCGAGCAGGCAGGCGGCCATGCGCTGCACCTCGGCGTGCAGCTCGCGGAAGCTGTAGACACGCTCCTGCTCGGTCTCGGTGGAGACGAAGATCAACGCGTTCTGGTCGGCGCGTGTGGCCAGGTGGCGATCGACCGCGTTGTGGCACAGGTTGGTCTGCCCGCCGACAAACCACTTGGCGAACGGCGGGTGGCTGTAGTCGCAGACTTGCTCGAAGGGCTTGTGCCAGTCGATCAGCGCCGCCTGCTCGGCCCAGAAGCCATCGCGGTCGCTGATCGAGCGCTTGTGAAAGTCTGCGAAGCGGGTCATGCGCTGTCTCCTTGGAGCCAAAGTTTCTTATTGAATGTGCACGACCAAGCGGCCACGCACCTTGCCCTCCATCAAGGCCTGGGCGTGCTCGATGGCGGCGTCCAGCTCAATGTCTTGGGTCATCTGGTCGAGCAGCTTAGGGTCCAATTCTTTCGCCAACCTGTCCCAGGCCTGCTGGCGCAGATTGAGCGGCGCCATCACGCTGTCGACACCGGCCAGGGTGACGCTGCGCAAGATGAAAGGCATCACCGTGCCCGGCAGGTCGATGCCTTGCGCCATGCCGCAGGCGGCCACCACACCGCCATAGCGGGTTTGCGCGCAGGCGTTGACGAGGGTGTGGCTGCCCACGGCGTCGACCACCGCGGCCCAGCGCTCCTTTTGAAGCGGCTTCCCGGGAGCCGACAGCTCGGCGCGGTCGATCACACCGGCCGCGCCCAACTTGCCGAGGTAACCGGCCTCGGCGGCCTTGCCAGTGGAGCCGATCACGCGGTAGCCCAGGCCCGCCAGCAAGGCGGTGGCCACGCTGCCCACGCCGCCGGTGGCGCCGGTGACGAGCACCTCGCCATCGCCCGGCTTCACGCCATGGCGCTCCAGTGCCAGCACGCACAGCATGGCGGTGTAGCCGGCGGTGCCGATGGCCATGGCCTGTCGGGCGGTGAATGCGGCGGGCAGCTTGACCAGCCAGTCCCCCTTCAATCGCGCACGCTCGGCCAGGCAGCCCCAATGCGTCTCGCCCACGCCCCACCCGTTGTGCACGAAGGCATCACCCGGTTTCCAGGCCGGATGAGTGCTCTCGAGCACGGTGCCGGCGCCGTCGATGCCGGCGACCATGGGCCACTGCCGCACCACCGGGCCGCGGTTGGTGATGGCCAGGCCGTCCTTGTAATTGAGGGTCGAGCAGGCCACTTGCACCAGCACGTCGCCGGTCGGCAGCCGCTCTTCGTTCACCGGCTGCACCCGGGCGGAAAACCCGGCTTCGTTTTTCTCCAACAGCAAGGCCTTGAACATGTTTCACTCCTTCACAGAAGAGCACAGGCTAACCCGGCGGCCGGCACCGCACATCGGTGCTGACCTGCTCCCGGGGTCAATCGAAACATGAAGAAAGCCACCCAAGTCGCCGCCGCGACAGGACTTTTGGTTGACTGCTCCACCCTGCCTGCCTATGCTCCCGCGGATGATTCGCCCAGCCACTGCTCTCGCCCGCACCGCGCTCCTGGCGCTGGCCTGCGCGTCGGCGGCCTCGTTGGCCCAGGCGGCGCCCGACAACAGCGATCTGGTCGCCAAGCTGCTGGTCGACAAGGGCGTGCTCGACGCGAAGGTGTTCGACAGCCCCGCCACCGCGGTCGACAGCGCCGCCAGCCTGGGCCAGCAGGTGCGCAATGCCAGCTCCAGCCTGGTGGTGTCAGCGATGAACTTCCTCGGCGTGCCCTACAAGCGCGGCGGCAACACCGCCGACAACGGCTTCGACTGCAGCGGCTTCACCCGCCACATCTACGAAAACAGCCTGGGCCTGCTGCTGCCCCGCAAGGTCGACGAGCAGGCCAAGGCCTCGGGCCTGGCGCCCGTCAAGCGCGATCAGCTCCAACCCGGCGACCTGGTGTTCTTCAACACGCTCAAGCGCACCTTCTCGCACGTGGGCATCTACGTGGGCGAAGGCAAGTTCATCCACGCGCCCAAACCGGGTGGCGAGGTGCGGGTTGAAAACATGGGCGTGCGCTACTGGGCCAAACGGTTCACCGGCGCGCGCCGCGTCGCGCAGGCGCCCGCTGTCGCGCCCGCCGCGCCGCTGGCCACGCCCGCCGCCGATACCCCGGCCCCGCTCAGCCCGGGCCACAACGACGCCCCTTGATCCGGCGCACGGCGCGGGTACTGCCGCCCGGGCACAATCACCTGATGACCGACAAAGTCATCCCCATCGCAGACCGCCGCTACGCCGCGGCCGTGCCCACCATTCCTGCGCAGCCCATCGCCAGCACCGGCCTGCTGGCCGACACCCTGGGCCGCCCGCTGCGCGACCTGCGCATCTCGGTCACCGACCGCTGCAACTTCCGCTGTGGCTACTGCATGCCCAAGGAGGTGTTCGACAAGAACTACCAGTTCCTGCCGCAGGGCTCGCTGCTGAGCTTTGAAGAGATCACCCGCACGGCGCGGCTGTTTGCGGCGCATGGCGTGCAGAAGATCCGCCTCACCGGCGGTGAGCCGCTGCTGCGCAAGAACATCGATGTGCTGATCGCCATGCTGAGCGAGCTGCGCACGCCCGATGGCGAGCCACTCGACCTCACGCTGACCACCAACGGCTCGCTGCTCGCCAAGAAAGCGCAGGCCCTGAAAGACGCCGGCCTGCAGCGCGTGACGGTGAGCCTGGACGCGCTCGACGACGCCATCTTCCGCCGCATGAACGACGCCGACTTCCCGGTAGCCGACGTGCTGGCCGGCATCGAAGCGGCCGAGCGTGTGGGCCTCGGGCCGATCAAGGTCAACATGGTGGTGCAGCGCGGCACCAACGACCACCAGATCGTGCCGATGGCGCAGCACTTTCGCGAGCACCACGGCGGCAAGATCATCCTGCGCTTCATCGAATACATGGACGTGGGCGAAACCAACGGCTGGCGCATGGACCAGGTGCTGCCCTCGGCCCAGGTGATCGCGCGCATCAACGAGGCTTTTCCGGTGCAGGCCATCGACGCCAACTACGCCGGCGAGACCGCCGAGCGCTGGCGTTACGCCGATGGCGGCGGCGAGGTCGGCGTGATCTCCAGCGTCACGCAGGCCTTCTGCCACGAGTGCAACCGTGCGCGGCTCTCGACCGAAGGCAAGCTCTTCCTGTGCCTGTTTGCGAACCAGGGGCACGACCTGCGCTCCCTGCTGCGCGGCGACTACAGCGACGAGCAGATTGCCAGCGCCATCGGCCTCATCTGGCAAGGGCGTGCCGACCGCTACTCGGAGCTGCGTGCTGGCCAGCAAGCCGATACCGGCTCAGGCGCGCGCCGCGTCGAGATGCACTACATCGGTGGTTGAGCCCGACCAGATCACAGGCTTGATCCTCGCTGGCGGCCAGGGCAGCCGCTTGGGCGGTGTCGACAAGGGATTGCAGCTGTTCGAGGGCCGGCCCTTGGTTCAGCACGCCTTGCAACGCCTCGCACCGCAAGTCGGCCGCGTGATGATCAGCGCCAACCGCAACCTTGAAGCCTATCGGCAGATGGGCGTCCCGGTGTGGCCGGACCCCACCGACCTGGCTGGTTACGAAGGCCCCTTGGCCGGCTTTCTGGCCGGGCTGCAGCACTGTGAAACGCCCTACCTCGTGACCGCGCCCTGCGACTGCCCGCGCTTGCCTGCCGACCTGGTGCAGCGCCTGTCCCAGGCCCTGACCGACAACCAGGCCGATCTCGCCATCGCCCGCACGCCACTCGGCCTGGAGCCTGCCTTCTGCCTGATCAAGCGCGAGCTGCAAGCGAGTCTGCTGAGCTACATGCAATCAGGCCAGCGCAAGATCGAGCGCTGGACAGACCAGCACCGCCGCGCCGAAGTGACCTTCGACGACAGCCGCGCCTTCTTCAACATCAACACGCCCGACGACCTGGCGCGCGGTTGAGAGGCAAAGGCATGCCTCCCCACCGTTCGGGCTGAGCCTGTCGAAGCCAGCGCCGTGCACTGCGCACCCTTCGACAGGCTCAGGGCGAACGGAGATCTCTGATCATTCAGGCGTGCGCCGAATGTGCCGCGTCGTCAGGCTCGGCCGGTGTCTCGTTCGCCCCCGGCGCCTGCTTGCGGGCCAGCAGCGAATACACCGCCGGCACCACGAAGATCGTGAGCAGCGTGCCCAGCGACATGCCACCCACGATCACCCAGCCGATCTGCTGGCGGCTCTCGGCGCCCGCGCCGCTCGACAAGGCCAGCGGCAACGCCCCCAGCACCATGGCGCCAGTGGTCATCAGGATCGGCCGCAGTCGCAACGAGGCGGCCTCGATCACGGCCTGTTGCAGGCTGCGCCCCTGCTGGCGCAGCTGGTTGCTGAACTCCACGATCAGGATGCCGTGCTTGGTGATCAGGCCCACCAGGGTGATCAAGCCGATCTGCGAATAGACGTTCAACGTGCCGCCGGTCAGCTTCAAGGCGGCCAGTGCACCGACCATCGACAAGGGCACCGCCAGCAAGATCACAAAGGGGTCGACGAAACTTTCGAACTGCGCACTCAGCACCAGGAAGATGAACAACAGCGCCAGCGCAAACACCAGCCCCAGCGCACCACTGGACGACCGGAACTCGCGCGACACACCGTTCAGCTCGGTGGCGTAGCCCGGAGGCAGCACCTTGCGCGCGGTGTCGTCCATGAACTGCAGCGCCTCACCCAGCGCATAACCCGGCGCGAGATTGGCCGTGATCGACACCGAGCGTCGCTGGTTGAAGTGGTTCAGCTCACGCGGGCTCACCGCCTCGCGCACCTTGACGATCGACGACAGCGGCACCATCACCTCGCCACGGCCCCGCACGAAGAGCTTGTCGATGTCTTCGGGCGTGGTGCGGCCCCGGCTTT
>NZ_JADMJX010000108.1 GCF_018780185.1 Rhizobacter sp. | reverse complement strand
GAGCGCATGGCGCACCTGCAGAAGTTCATCGACCGCTTCAAGGCCAAGGCCAGCAAGGCCAAGCAGGCGCAAAGCCGCGTGAAGGCCTTGGCCCGCATGGAAAAGCTCGGGCCGGTGCTCACGAGCAGCGACTTCCAGTTCGAATTCCGCGAGCCGCAGAGCCTGCCCAACCCGATGCTGGCCTTTTCGATGATGTGCTGCGGCTACAACGGCGTGCCCATCATCAAGGACATCAACCGCTCGGTGCTGGCCGGCCAGCGCATCGGCATCCTCGGCGCCAACGGCCAGGGCAAGTCGACGCTCGTGAAGACCATTGCGCACGAGATCCCGCTGATCTCGGGCGAGGTCACCGAAGGCAAGGGCCTCTCGATCGGCTACTTCGCCCAGCAAGAGCTCGACGTGCTCTCGCTCGACGACGGCCCGCTGATGCACATGATCCGCCTCGCGCGCGACGTGGGACCGCAGGCACGCGAGCAGGAGCTGCGCGACTTTCTCGGCTCCTTCCGTTTCGTCGGCGACATGGTCACCCAGGCCGTCGGCTCGCTGAGCGGTGGCGAGAAAGCCCGCCTGGTGCTCGCCATGCTGGTGTGGCAGCGCCCCAACCTCTTGCTGCTCGACGAACCAACCAACCACCTCGACCTCACCACCCGCGAGGCCTTGAGCATGGCGCTCAACGAGTTCGAAGGCACCGTGATGCTGGTGAGCCACGACCGCGCGCTGCTGCGCGAGGTGTGCGACGAGTTCTGGCTCGTCACCGGCGGTGGCGTGCAACCCTTCGACGGCGACCTCGACGACTACCAGAAGTGGCTGCTCGACACCTCGCGCGAAATGGCCAAGGCTGCACGCGAAGCCGGCAACGCGAAGGTCAAGGCCAAGAAGGCGGCAGTCGCGGCACCCGTGGCCGCGGCTCCCGCCCCCGCTGTGTCGATCAAGGACCGCAAGGCCTCGGGCCAGGCGCGCCAGAAGCTCGCCGAGCAGACCAAGCCACTGCGCAACGAACTCGCCGGCCTGGAGCGCAGCCTTGCCGCGATGACGCAAGAAAGGGCCAACATCGAAGCGGCAGCCGCTCAGCCCGACGTCAGCCCGGCCCAGCGAGTGGAGCAAGGCAAGCGCCTGAAGAAGATCTCGGAAGACACCGAGCAGGCCGAGGCCCGCTGGCTTGAGATCACCACCGAACTCGACGCACTCGCCGCCACCGGCGAGGCCTGAGTCACCCCTGCCCTATGCCCCTGGCGATGGCAGGGTAAATATATTGTGCACAATCTAATTGCTCAATCTTCAATATCATTCGCCCATGGTTTCGACACGCCCCCCCGCCCAAGCTACCGGCAACCCGGCCAAAGACTGGCTGCTGCTCGACCAGCAGCTGTGCTTTGCGCTGTATTCCAGCTCGCTGGCCATGACCAAGCTCTACAAGCCGCTGCTGGCACCACTGGGCCTCACCTACCCGCAGTACCTGGCCCTGCTGGTGCTGTGGGAACGTGACGGCCTGACCGTGAGCGAGCTGGGCGAGCGCCTGTTTCTCGACTCCGGCACCCTCACCCCGCTGCTCAAGCGCATGGAGGCCGCTGGTTGGTTGCTGCGTGAGCGCGCCGCCGATGACGAACGCCGCGTGATCGTGAGCCTCACCCCCGAAGGCCGTGCGCTGCGCCAGAAGGCCAAGCGCATTCCCCTGCAACTGGCCCAGGCCACCCGCTGCGACCTGGGCGAGTTGGCCTCCCTGACACAACGCCTGCAGCAGCTGCGCACGCAGCTGCTGAGCGCTGATGACGACGCGCAGACGCCTGCGCACTGATTGTTAGACCCCCAGACCCATCCACCCACCCCTGAACGGAGCTCACCATGGCACTCGACAAAGTCCTCTACACCGCCCGCGCCACTTCCACCGGCGGCCGCGCCGGCACCACCGAATCGTCTGACGGCGCCTTGAAGGCCACGCTGACCACGCCCAAGGAACTGGGCGGCGCCGGTGGCAACGGCACCAACCCCGAGCAGCTGTTCGCTGCCGGTTACTCAGCCTGCTTCATCGGCGCGATGAAGGCCGTGGCTGCTGCGCAAAAGATCGCGCTGCCGGCCGACGTGTCGATCACCGCCGATGTGGGTATCGGCCCCATCACAGGCGGCTTCGGCATCCAGGTCGCGATGGCGATCACGGTGCCGGGCTTCGAGAAGGACAAGGCCGAAGCGCTGGTCGCCGCCGCCCACAAGGTGTGCCCGTACTCGAACGCCACCCGCGGCAACATCGACGTCACGCTGACGGTGGTCTGATCCACCGTTCGCGCTGAGCCTGTCGAAGCGCAGTGCCCGATGCACCAGGCCTTCGACAAGCTCAGGCCGAACGGCGTTCCGCCATCAAGCCCAGCAGCAGCTCGATCCGCGCCTTGACCGGCGTGAGATCGTCGGCCGACGGCAACACGTCGTCGGCCTTTGCCAGCACCCTGCCACCCAGGCAGCGGCTGCTGCGCAGCACCTTCACACCTTGCGATTGCGCCTGCAGCAGCGCGCCTTCGAGCGCGTGGTGCACCGTGCCGTTGCCGGTCGCGGCAACGACCAGGCCACGCACACCATCGGCACACAACAAGCGCACCACGGCCCCGTCGGCGCCAGCGTGGCTGTGCACGATCTCGACCCGCGGCCACGCAGCGGCGTCGGCCGGCAGCAGCTCGCACCCCAAGCCCACGGCCTTCGGCCTCGCACGCGAGATGCGCACCTCCCCGTTGGCGACGACGCCCAGCACGCCAGCGTCACCCGAGCTGAAGGCATCGACCCGGTAGGTGTGGGTCTTGCGCAGGTCGTGCGCCGAATGAACCTGACCATTGAGCACCGCGACGACGCCTTGCACACCCAGGTGGCCGGCCACACGCACGGC
>NZ_JADMJX010000037.1 GCF_018780185.1 Rhizobacter sp. | reverse complement strand
AGCACCACGCTGCTGCTGGACGAACTCACGCCGCGCAGCCTGGGCGCGCTGATCGCGCTGTACGAGCACCGTGTCTTCGTGAGCGGCGCGCTGTGGGGCATCAACAGTTTCGACCAGTGGGGCGTGGAGCTGGGCAAGGTCTTGTGCAACGACCTGCTGCCGCGCCTGAGCTCGGGTGATGTGGCGGGGCTCGACGGCTCGACCGCCGGCCTGATGCAGCGCTTGCGCCGATGAAGCACATCGTCTTTGATTTTGGCGGCGTGGTGTTCAACTGGCGGCCGCCCGAACTGCTGCGCCGGGTGCTGCCGCACCGCACGCGTGACGCGGCGAGTGTTGATGCGCTGGTCGAGGGCTTTTTCGAGGGCTACCGTGGCGACTGGGGCCGCTTCGATCGCGGCACGATCGAGATCGACGAACTCGCGCCGCGCATCGCCGCGCGCACCGGCTTGCCGCTGCCCGAGGTGCACGCCGTGATCGACGCCGTGCCCGACGAGCTGCAGCCGCAGCGCGGCACGGTCGACCTGATGCAGCGCTTGCACGCCAACGGGCATGCGATCTATTTCTTGTCGAACATGCCGGCGCTCTATGCCGAGCACCTGGAGCGCAGCCACGGCTTCTTCGATTGCTTCACCGATGGCGTGTTTTCGTCGCGCGTGAAGCTGATCAAGCCCGAACCCGAGATCTTCGAGCTGGCGACGCGGCAATTTGGCATCGAACCCGCGCAGACGGTGTTCATCGACGATTTGGCGAGCAACGTCGAGATGGCTCGCAGCCTGGGCTGGAACGCCGTTCAGTTCATTGACGCGGCGCAGTGCGAAGCGGAGTTGCTCGCGCTGTTGTGAGCGTTACGCGCGGAGGCGGCTGTGGCGCGGCACGCTCGCCAGCAAGAATTCCATCTGGTCGGCCAGGATGCGACGCCCGCGCAGGATCATGTCTTCGTGCAGGCTGGGCACGTAGGGCAAGTACAGCAGCGACATGTTGGCCTCTTCGGGCAGGCGGTTGCCCTTGTGGCCGTTGCAGGCACGGCAGGCGGTGATGCAGTTCATCCAGGTGTCGTGGCCGCCGCGCGAGGTGGGCACGATGTGCTCGCGGGTCAGGTCGTCGACATGGAAACGCCCGCCGCAGTAGGCACAGACCAGGCGGTCGCGGTTGAAGAGCTTGGGATTGGAGAGCGCCGGCGTCTGCCGCCAGGCGCGGCTGGGGATGGCGCCGCGCACCGCGATGATGGGGTGCACCTCGATGCGCGATTGCAGGCCGGTGCGGCGCTGCATGCCACCGCGCAGCACGTAAAACGCGTCGCCGAGCGTCCAGGCTACGCCGTCACTGGCGTAGAGGATCGCCGCGTCCTTGGCCGAGATCCACGATTGCGGGCGGCCAGAAACATCAAGTTGCAGCACTTCCACGGATCAATCTCCTCACACGGAGAGTAATCCATTCCGCATCGTTCTCTCAAGAGTGCTGCCGCGTGCAGCAGCGATTGCGCCACATTGTCATCACTTGATCACATGCCGAGCGGATAAAGCCCGCGGGTTTGCGCCATCAAGCGGGTGAGGCCGAACAATGCGTCGATGTGCGGTGTGGCAAGCCCAAGCTTCGTGCTGATCTCGTGCACGGCGCCGATCAGTGCGTCGATCTCCAGCGAGCGGCCGGCCTCGCTGTCTTGCAGCATCGAGGTCTTGAAGGCGCCGAGCTGGCGTGCGATGGCGTGTCGCTCTTCGCCCGACTGCTCGATCGGGCAACCCAACTGCGCGCCGAGGGCGGCGGCTTCGGCCATGGTGCGCAGCATGAAGCCGCTCACCAGCGGGTCGTCGAGGATCCGGTCGGCGGTGGCGCCGGTGAGCGCGGACACCGGGTTCATCGTCATGTTGCCCCAGAGCTTGAACCAGATGTCGCGGCGGATGTCGGCGCTCGGCTCGGCCTGGAAGCCGGCGCTGGCCAAAGCCTGCGCCACACGTTGAACCCGATCGCTCAAACCACCCAGCGGCTCGCCGATGATCAAGCGCTCGCCAAAACCATGCGCCACCACGCCGGGCTCGGGTTGCGAGCAGGTGAGGTGCACCACGCACCCCAGCACCTGTGCCAAGGGCAGGGCGGCGGCCACCGTGCCTTGAGGGTCCACGCGCGTGAGTTGCAACTGGTCGGGTGCGAGGCGCTGGCGCAGCGCCGGTGTCTGCAAGAACCACCACGGCACACCGTTCATCGCCGGCATCACCAGCGTGTGCTCGCCGATCAGCGGGCGCAGCGCAGGGGCGAGCGCCGGCAGCGCCTGGCCCTTGAGCGCAATCACCACCAGGTCCTGCGGGCCGAGCGACTCGGCGCTGTCCACCACGTTGATGCGTGCCAGTTGCTCCTGGCCCCCCATGCGCAAGCGCAAACCGTGCTCGCGCACCGCTTGCAAGGTGGCGCCACGCGAGATGGCGTTCACCGCGTGGCCTGCCAATGCGAGGCGTGCCGCGATCAGGCCCCCCACGGCCCCCAGGCCGACCACCGTGATCTTCATGCGCGGCTTCCTTGTTGTTGAAAATTCAGGGTTAACCCTCGACTGCTCGGGTGTCTAGGCAAGCACGCCTAGAAAAAAGGTGACAAACGAGGCTGAAAACACGCCCCATCGCCGACAAAACTCGGTAAGAATAGAACGATCGTTCGTTTTATTTGCCTCGCCGCAAACCACCGCATGAGTGTTGCCCAGAAGCCTGTTCGCGAGAACCCCAAGCACATGCAAAAGGGCCAGCAGACACGCGCCGCCATTCTGGAAGCCGCGCTCGGCCTGGCCTCCCACATGGGGCTGGAAGGGCTGTCGATCGGTGCACTGGCCGAGGTGATGCACATGAGCAAGTCGGGCGTCTTTGCCCACTTCGGCTCGCGTGAAGAGCTGCAGATC
>NZ_JADMJX010000225.1 GCF_018780185.1 Rhizobacter sp. | reverse complement strand
GCCGCGGGTGGCGCAGATCGTGATGAACACCAGCTTCCGCATGTTCCCCGACAGCTCGGCGGCCAAGGGCGACAAGGCGGCCAAGCCCACGTTGTCACCGGAAGCGATGGCCTTGCAGCAGATGATGCGGGGCATTCACTTCTAGAAGCCGTGGGGAAAGAGAGCCTGAGGGCGACAATGCCGCATGCGCATTGAAGACATCCGCCAGCGCCTGCGCGCCGCTGGCGCCAAGCCCCTGCACGAGCAGCGTGTGCTGCGCCTGTGGGCGAATGCGATGCCGCAAGACAGCGGGCGGCGGCAACCGAAAGACTTCCTGCCGTTGAGCGTGCGCGAGGTCTTGCCAGCGCTGATGGACGACCTGCAAGGCCTCGTTCAACTGCGCTCCGAACACCCGGGTGAAGACGGCTCGGCCCGCCTGCTGGTCGGCCTCTCCGACGGCCAGACGGTCGAGAGCGTGCTGCTGCCGCGCGACGGGCTGTGCGTGTCGTCGCAAGTGGGGTGCGCCGTCGGCTGTGTCTTCTGCATGACCGGCCGCGACGGCCTGCTGCGCCAGGTGGGCAGTGCCGAGATCGTGGCCCAGGTGGTGCTGGCGCGCGCGCGGCGTGTGGTCAAGAAGGTCGTCTTCATGGGCATGGGCGAGCCGGCCCACAACCTCGACAACGTGATGGAAGCCATCGAGCTTTTGGGCACGGCCGGCGGCATCGGCCACAAGAGCCTGGTGTTCTCGACCGTGGGCGACCCGCGGGTCTTCGAGCGCCTGCCGCAAGGGGTGGTGAAGCCCGCGCTGGCGCTCTCGCTGCACACCACCAAGCCCGAGCTGCGCGCACAGCTGCTGCCGCGCGCACCGCGCATCACGCCGGCCGAGCTGGTGGACGAGGGCGAGCGTTATGCGCGCGCCACCGGCTACCCGGTGCAGTACCAGTGGACGCTGCTCGAAGGCATCAACGACAACGACGACGAGCTCGACGGCATCGTCAAGCTGTTGCGCGGCAAGTACGCGGTGATGAACATGATCCCGTACAACAGCAACGAAGGCATGGACTTCCAGCGCCCTTCTTGGGAGCGCGCTGCCGAGATCGCCCGCTCGCTGCACCGGCGTGGTGTGCTGACCAAGCTGCGCCATTCCGCAGGGCAGGATGTGGAAGGCGGCTGCGGCCAGTTGCGCGCACGCGCCGGGGATGCAAGAGCTGCCACAAGCGCACCCATCACGCTGGTGAGAAAGCCAGTCACCCCGCTCGCGCCAAGCCCAACACCTAGGTGACAGCGGCGGGGCAGGTCGATTCCTATACTGGTTGTTTCACCGAGGAGACAACCATGAGCAACACCACCGCACTGCAACTGCGTTCGCTGGTCAAGAAGACCGGCGAACTCGAACTCTCGCTGGCCAGCGTGCCGATCCCCGAGCCCGGCCCCGACGAAGTGCTGGTGCGCATCGAAGCCTCGCCGCTCAACCCCTCTGACCTGGCGCTGCTGTTTGGTGGTGCCGACATGACGGCCGCCAAGGCCTCGGGCACGGCTGAGCGCCCGGTGATCACCGCCCCCATTCCCGAGCGCATGCTGCGCGCGCTGGCCGCTCGCATGGATGAATCGATGCCGGTCGGCAACGAAGGTGCGGGCGTGGTCGTCAAGGCCGGCTCCTCCGAAGCTGCACAAGCGCTGATGGGCAAGACGGTGGCCATCCTCGGTGGCGCGATGTACTCCCAGTACCGCGCGATCAAGGCGGTGCAATGCCTGGTGCTGCCGGCAGGCACCACGCCGGCCGAAGGCGCCTCGTGTTTCGTGAACCCGCTCACCTCGCTGAGCATGGTCGAGGTGATGAAGCGCGAAGGCCACAAGGCGCTGGTGCACACCGCAGCGGCCTCCAACCTCGGGCAGATGCTCAACAGGATCTGCATTCAAGACGGCGTGGCGCTGGTCAACATCGTGCGCAAGCCCGAGCAGGCCGAGATCCTGCGCAAGCTCGGCGCCAAGTACATCTGCGACTCCAGCCAGCCGAGCTTCATGCAAGACCTGACGCAAGCCCTGGTGGAAACCGGCGCCACGCTCGCCTTCGACGCCACCGGCGGCGGCAAGCTGGCGAGCCAGATCCTCACCTGCATGGAAGCCGCGGCCAACCAGACGGCCAAGGAATACAGCCGTTACGGCTCGACCGTGCACAAGCAGGTCTACATCTACGGTGGGCTCGACCGCGGCCCGACCGAACTCGCGCGCAGCTTCGGCATGGCCTGGAGCGTGGGTGGCTGGCTGCTCACGCCCTTCCTGCAGAAGATCGGCTTCGCCGAAGCGCAGAAGCTGCGCGAGCGGGTGGCTTCGCAACTCAAGACCACCTTCGCCAGCCACTACACCCGCGAGGTGTCGCTGGCCGAGGCCTTGTCGCTCGAAGCGATCAGCGTCTATGGCAAGCAGGCCACCGGCGAAAAGTATCTGATCAACCCCAACAAGGGGCTGTGATCAGCGAGCGGGTCAGCGCGGCTTGAGCCAGTGCGTGAGGACGGCTTCGGTGGGGATGTACAAGCGCAGCTTGACGCCCTTGCCGAGCCGCTCGTCACCGGCCAACTCGCCGTCGTCGATGCCGCGCGGGTTGTAGCCGAGCGCCAGCACGAGCCTGCGGTTCATGCGCACGCTCAGCTCGGCGCCGTAGCCGGTTTGTGAGGGCAGGTGGCTGTCGACCAGCCGCGCCGCATGCACGCTCAGCCGCCAGCGCTCGGCGATCTGGTGGATGGGGCGCAGCAGGGTCAGCGTGGTGGTGCGTACCTCGCCCGCATTGAACGATTGGTCACGGTCGTAGCGGCGCGCGGCGCGCAGCAACCAATCGCTTTTGTCGTTCAGCTGCCAGTTGATCTCGCCCGCGCCGATGTGGGCGCGGCGATCGGCCACGCCGGGCTGCACCACGCCCGCGGGGATGGCGTTGCGCGCGAGCCCGGTGTAGCGCCAGAAGGTGCTCAAGTGACGCTCCTCGGGCTCTTGCCAGCCCCAGCCGAGCGTCAGCGAGCCCGAGTTCACCGGCACCTCGTCGGGTTGTTCGTTCGGCTGCACGCCGGTGACGCTGACGCGGGTGACGAGCAGGCTGTTCTGCGTCAGCCGCTCGGTGAAGTCGACGCTGGCGAAGGCGCTGTTGCGGATCGGTGTGCGCACCGTTTGCAGCTCGGTCAGCAGCACGCGCTGCGGGAAGGCGTTGTGGCTCACCCGCAGGTCGACGGTGTTGGACTTGACGGCGTTGTCGCCACCGATCGGAATGCCGGTTTCGATCAGCGACTGCGCGCGCCATTGCGGCGCCAGATCGGTGGTGTGGCGCCAGCCCAGCACCAGCAGCGCGTCGCGGTCGTCGACCAGGCTTTGGTGGCGGATCTGCGCATACACCAGGCCATCGGGCGAGCCCTCGGGCACTTCGGCACCGACCACTCGCTTGTAGGTGGTGCGCTCCTCCACGCCGGCCGATGACAGCAGGCCCAGGTGCGTGGCCTCGCGCCAGTAGATGCGCGAGCCGCTCCACTGGCTGCCGGGCCGGTAGTCGGCACCGAACTCGGTGCGGGCATCGGCCAGGCGCTCGTCACCCGGCGCCATGTCGGGCTTGATGGCGCGCTGGTGCTGCGCGGCAAAGGTGAGGCCGGGCAGCGCCTCCCACTGCGTTTGCAGGCCGGCAAAGTTGGCGCGGGGTTTCGGGTCGCTCCAGCCTTCGCGCAGCTCGGTGTCTTCGAGCCGGGCATGGCGCGCGAAGCCCTCCACCCACAGCTCGTAGCTGCCAAAGCGCAGGCCAGTCTGCGCGTCGGTGCGCACCACGCCCACCGTGTCGTCGTTCAGGTGGCGGCCCTGGGTGTGGATCGACCAGCCCGGCGCGAGTGTGGTGACGAGCGAGCCGCCGTTTTCACGCCCGCTGCCGTCGAGCTGGTTGTAGAAGCGCCATTGCGAGCGGCGCCCGTTGTGCAAGATTTCCCAGGTTCGCGCGGGTTGCCCGGCGGCAGGGATGCCGACGCCGGTGTAGTCGAGGCGGCCGGTCTGTCGCTCATCGAGCGCGAGTGTCCAGCGCTTGCCCAGGTCCACCGTCTTGCGTTTGCCAAATACACGGTAGCGACGCTCGGGGTCGGGGCCCAACGCATCAATCAGCAACTCGTCGAGAAACTCTTGCCACGAGTCGAGCGTGGTCTCGATGCGTTTGGAGATTTCGCTTGACGGCGTTTCGGCTGGGGCGGGTTCGGCGGGTGGCGTGGCCTCGGGGGCCGAGGCCGGCTCGGTTGGGGGCTCGACCTCGGGTGTCGGTTGCGCCAGGACAGCGGTGCAGGCGGCTGTCCAAATGGCACCGATGAGCAGCAGCCGGGCATGGAGAGGTGGGCACATGAGCGGCGAGTGTCGCAGCCCGCGGCCTCATCATCTGTAGGAGGGCGGCGCATCGCGGTGACCGACCCAGAGCCGACCCCTACAATTTGCCGCATTCAACTTTGTCGGACGCCGCCACCATGACCACCGAGCCCCCCTCTGGCCTCCACCCCCACACCGCCGAGCTGGCCAACATCGCGCCACGCGACAAGGCCGAGATCCTGGCGCAGGCGCTGCCCTACATCCGCAAGTTCCACGGCAAGACCATCGTCATCAAGTACGGCGGCAACGCCATGACCGACCCGGCCCTGCAGCAAGACTTTGCCGAAGACGTGGTGCTGCTCAAGCTGGTGGGCATGAACCCGGTGGTGGTGCACGGTGGCGGGCCGCAGATCGAAGACGCGCTTGCCAAGATCGGCAAGAAGGGCACTTTCATCCAGGGCATGCGCGTCACCGACGAAGAAACCATGGAAGTGGTCGAGTGGGTGCTGGCCGGCCAGGTGCAACAAGACATCGTGGGCCTGATCAACGTGGCCGGTGGCAAGGCTGTCGGTCTGACCGGGCGTGACGGGGGGTTGATCCGCGCGCACAAGCTGAAGCTCGTTGACCAGAAAGACCCGAACAAGGTGCACGACGTGGGCCAGGTCGGCGAGATCGAATCCATCGACCCGTCGGTCGTGAAGGCGCTGCAGGATGACCAGTTCATCCCGGTCATCTCGCCGCTGGGTTTTGGTTCGGAGAACGAGAACTACAACATCAACGCCGACGTGGTGGCCGGCAAGTTGGCCGAGGTGCTGAAGGCCGAGAAGCTGATCATGCTGACCAACATCCCCGGCGTGCTCGACAAGAGCGGCAAGCTGCTCACCAACCTGACGGCACGCGAGATCGACGAGCTGTTTGCCGACGGCACCATCAGCGGCGGCATGCTGCCCAAGATCGCCTCGGCGCTCGACGCGGCAAAGAACGGTGTGAATACAGTGCACATCATCGACGGGCGGGTGCCGCACGCGATGTTGTTGGAGATCCTCACAGAGCAGGCGTACGGCACGATGATCCGCAGCCATTGATGACCACAGAGGGCCGCGTCTGGTTATTCGACCTCGACGACACGCTGCACGACGCATCGCATGCGTCGTTCGGGGCTCTTCATGTGGCGATGACCGACTATGTGGTGAAGCATGTCGGGGTGTCGCTCGAAGAAGCCTCGCGCCTGCGCCAGCACTATTGGCAGCGGTATGGCGCCACCCTGCTGGGGCTGATCCGACATCACGACGTCAAGGCCAGCCACTTTCTCGAAGAGACGCACCGCCTGCCCGGCCTTGAAGATCGCTTGCGTGCGAGCGCACATGACCGCGCCGCGCTGCGGCGTTTGCCTGGCCGCAAGTTCATCCTGACCAACGCGCCGCGTGCGTATGCGCTGCGTGTGCTCAACGCGATCAATCTCGCCGACTGTTTCGAAGGCGTGATCAGCATCGAAGACATGCGCATGTTCGGCCACCATCGGCCCAAGCCCGATGCGCGCATGTTTCGCTGCATTGCAGCACGCTTGAAGGTCAAACCCAGCCGCTGCGTGCTGGTCGAAGACACGCTGCAGCACCAGCGCTCGGCACACGGCGTCGGCATGCGCACCGTCTGGATGCGGCGTTATCTGCATTCAGTCGGCAAGAGTGTGAACAACGCCATGGAAGTTGGTGTTCACCCTTGCCAAAAGCCACCCTATGTGTATGCAAGAATTCGTTCGCTGAAGACCCTGCACACCTTGTGAATACAAGCCCACGCCGAGATGACTGACGCTGCCAACATCCCCGAAGAAGCCACTGCGCCAGCCACTGGCGCGGCCGAACCGACGGGTCGCAAGCGTCCCAAACCGGGTGAGCGCCGTGTGCAGATCCTGCACACACTCGCGAGCATGCTCGAGCAGCCGGGCGCCGATCGCATCACCACCGCGGCACTGGCCGCCAAGCTCGAAGTCTCTGAAGCGGCGCTGTACCGCCACTTCGCAAGCAAGGCGCAAATGTTCGAAGGCCTGATCGAGTTCATCGAGCAGAGCGTCTTCTCCCTGGTCAATCAGATCGGCGAGCGCGAGACCAACGGCCTCGTGCAAGCGCAAAAGATTCTCAGCGTGCTGCTGCAGTTCGGTGAAAAGAACCCGGGCATGACACGCGTGATGGTGGGCGACGCCCTGGTGTTCGAAAACGAACGCCTGGTCTCGCGCATGAACCAGTTCTTCGACCGCATCGAGTCGCAGCTGCGCCAGAGCCTGCGCTTGGCCGCCGAAGCGGCCGGCTCGAACACCCCCACGGTGGACGCCAACGCACAAGCCTCGGTGTTGACGGGTTTTGCCGTCGGCCGGCTGCAGCGTTATGCCCGCTCGGGCTTCAAGCGCGTTCCCACCGAGCACCTCGACGCCGCGCTGAAGTTGCTCGTCGGAGCTTGATCCGACGGTTGGCGCAAGGCGCTCAGGGCGTCTGCAGCATCTCCAGGCGCGCTTCCTTGCGCCACTGTGCCACCTGAGCCTGCACGCGCTCGCCCACGAGTTGTGAGTGCAGCGCCGGTTTCATCGCGTCGAACGACGCCTTCTCCAGAGTGCGCATCGAGTGCAGTTGCACCACATGCCACCCATGGGCGGTGTGCACCGGCGATGGGGTGAAGCCGCCTGGCTTCAATGTGCGCGCGGCGGCAACGAAAGCGGATTCCAGGTCGCCGCCCTTCACCGAGCCCAGTCGACCGCCCTTGTCGCGCGTGTACTCGTCGGCCGAGCGCTTGCGCGCGATGGCGGCAAACGCGGCACCCGCTTCGAGCTCTTTGATGACCTGCTTCGCAGCCGCTTCATCGGCCAGCAGGATGTGGCTTGCGGTGATCTCCACCTCGGGTTCGATCGCGTCGTAGCGCGCGCGCAGCGTCTCGTCGCTGAGCGTCATTTCGTTCGTCATCTGCTCCAGCAGGCGCTGGCCGAGCAGTGACTTGTGGGCCAGCTCCAGCTCGGCTTGGGTGTCGAGCCGCGCGGCGAGACCGGTGGCCTGAGCTCGCTGGCTCAAGAGCTCCATCATCACCAGGTCGTTGAGCAAGGCGACGCGGTCTTGGGGCGCATCGGGTTCGTCGCCTTGGCGGGCCTTGGCCAGCAGGTCGAGCACGATGCGTTGCACCGGCTGGCCGTTGACGGTGGCGACCACCCCCGCGGGCAAGGCGGTGTCGGCCGCCAGCACGTGGGCGGTGCAGGCGCACACGAGGGTGAGGGCGGCGAACCGCAGGTCAAGGATGGCGCGCACGGTCATAGGCTCTCGCGGCAAGGAGTTCTTCATCGGAATAGTGTTGGCGCAGCAGGGCTTCGACCTGCGCGTTCATGTCGCTGGCGCCGGTGGCGCCCAGGGCTTTCTTTTGTTGCAGGAAGGCCTGGTAGCGTGACTCCCAGCGCG
This sequence comes from Rhizobacter sp., assembly GCF_018780185.1. GTDB lineage: Bacteria > Pseudomonadota > Gammaproteobacteria > Burkholderiales > Burkholderiaceae_C > Rhizobacter. The sequence goes on along the minus strand of NZ_JADMJX010000225.1, from coordinate 14,717 downwards.
CACGCTCGGCCTCCATCTCACCCAGGGATTGGGCGGCGTCGGTGCCGAGGTAGCGCTGGCGCACCTGCTCGATCTGTGCCGCGGTGGCGCCTTGCTGGCGCAGCGCGTTGATCTTGTCGGCCATTTCGCTCGTGGCCAGGGTTTCGGGTGCTTCTTGCGAAGCCGCCTCGGGCGGCAACTGCTCGCGCAGGGTCTTGATGCGCGCGGTCTTCTCGGCGTAAGAGAGCTGCGGATCGGCTTCAATGGCTTGCACGGCCAGCGCATGGCGGCTCAGTGCCTCTTCTGCACCAAACAAGGCTTGCGCCGTGGCGGCGTCGAAGTGCTTGCGGCGCAGGGCGATGGTCTTGTCGAGCAAGGTCTTCAGTTCGTCGAGCGTGGTCGGTGCCTGTTGTGCGGCACTGTCGGCCGCAGCAGCGCTTGTGTAGCCGGCGTAACGGCGCACCAGGGCCATCGCCTGGGTGGCGGCCTCGCCGGGCATTGCGCGGCGCAGCGCCTCTTCGAGACCTTGCAGCTCGGCCGCCGTGGGCGGGTTGCCGAGTGAGGCCAACAGGACGTCGAGCGCGCCACGGGTGTTTGCGTCGACGCTGAGGTCGCCGGCGACACCCAGCTCCAGCAGGCGCGCCGCCTGGTCGAACGCATCGTTGCCTGTGATCGCGCGGGGTTTCGCCGACGGGGTCGCCGCAGGGAGGGTCTGGGTGGCTGCGCCGGCGCCCTGGGCCAAAACCTGCTCAGGCCCGTCTTCGGCACGCGGCCAGAAAACCGCGCCGACCGCGAGGGCGGCGAGGGCTGCACCGGCCATCGCGCGAACGCCAAGCAGGGGTGGTCGGGTGTTCATGGCGTGGGCGACAGCTTGATCTGCGCTTGGTCGCGCCACTGCTGTTGCTGCGCCTGGACCTTGGCGTGCAGCAGCTGCGGGTGCAGCCAGACAGTGGCTGTCTGCAGACTCGGGCGCTGGGCCAACGGGCGCAGCGCCTGCAGCTGGATCACGTGCCAGCCCTGGTCGGTCTTCACCGGTTGCACGGTGTGCTCGCCTGGCTTGAGTGCACGTGTTGCGGCGGCGAAGTCAGGGGGCATCTGCTCCACCATCAGCCAGCCCAGGTCACCGCCCTGGGCGCGGCTGACCTTGTCGGTGGACAGGCTGCGGGCCAGCTCGGCAAAACCTTGGCCCTGTTGCAGGCGCGAGATCACGGTCAGCGCGGTTTCGCGGTCGGCCAGCTGCACGTGACGCAGCTGGAACTCGTGTGGCGGTACCTGTTCGTCGTAGGCCGCCTGGAGCTCGGCGTCGCTGACCTTGAGGCTTTGGATCAGCTCGCGCACCACCCGCTGCGAGAGCAAGGTCTTGGACTGCAGTTCGGCCTCGGCCAGCACCGCGGGGGTCTTGTCGAGGCCGCGTTCACGCGCCTTTTGGGCCAACAGCTCGACGCCGATCAGTTCGTCGAGCAGCTGTTGCCGATCGATGGGGGGGGCAGAGGCCGCCACCGCCGCACTGGCCGGTGCGTCGTAGGGGTTGGCGACGCCCAGGTGGGCGCGGGTCAGGTGGTCGAGCAGGGCACGACTGACCGGCTCGCCGTTGAGTGTGGCGACCGCTTGCGGTGGGTGGGACGCGAGCGTGGGGCCGGGGCCGCGTTCGCACGCGCTCAACAGGCCGGCCAGCAGCACGCCCAGCAGGGCGGTGTGGCGAGGAGAAGTCATCGACATCAGGATCATTTCGGGAAAAGGGCCGAGAAACCCGAGCGGGTCTCCCGGCCACAGCCAATTGGCTCAGCGTAGCGCAGCGCGCACGCTGTTGTACACGCTGTAGTCGGTCAGCAGCGAAAGGTGGCCGACGCTTGCCACCTGCGTACTTGAGCCGCAGCGTGCACTGCTGGCCGGCAAGATCACGCCGTCGACCGACGACCACAACGAGCGGTCGCAGCCCCGGCCCGCCAGACCCAGCAGGAACAGCGATGCCGGCCGCATGTCGAAGCAGGCCGGGCTGAAGCAGGCATAGGCCGAGGTGGTGCCGCTGTGCGGTGAGCCGAGGGTCACGAAACGGCGCATCACGGCGCTGCCGCCGTTGTGGACGCGGAACGCGCGAGACACCAAACCGCCATTGGAGTGGGCGACGATGCTGACCTTCTCGCCGCCGTGGCGGGCGCGCACGCTGCTCACGTAGCTGGCCAGTTGAGCGCCGCTGGCGGAGTCAGAGATGAGCAAAGAGCTGTAGTTGAAGCCGTAGAGTTTGTTCGACGGGTAGCCGCTGGCGGTGAAGCGGCTGATCATGGTGGACCAGTTGGACGAGCTGCCGCTGTAGCCGTGCACGAACACGATCGGTTCGGTCTGGGCGGCAGCTTGGCCGCAAGCGAAGAGAGATGCCAGTGCGATGCTGGCCAAGGTGGCGATGCGTTTCATGTGAGAGTCTCCTGCAATGGTTGAATGAAACCGGGGGCGGTGCGTCCACCACTCCCGGGTTGCCACTCGTTGCCTGAGTCGTTGATGCGTTGGCCTGGCGTCTCAACGATTCAGGCAAACAACCAAGAGGCGTCCTTATTGTGGACGTGCGTGCAGCATTTGATCACCTCGCTTTCCCCGTGCTGGTTAACCCGAGGCGCCAGAAAAGCCCCCCGTTACACTGGCTGCGCCCCTTCTTTTTACCGACGCGCCGAGCGATCACGCATGTCCAACTTGACCGACCCGCTGCTGCACCTGATATCTCGCGCAGAAGCCCTGATTTCGCGGCTGGAAGCCGCATTGCCGCACGGTTTGCCGGCCCCGGATTGGACGGCGTCCACGGCCTTCCGCTACCGCAAGCGCGGTAGTTCGTGCGCACTTGAACCGGTCAAGCATGTGGCCTCGATCCGCCTCAATTCGCTGGTCGAGGTGGAGCCTCAAAAAGAGCGACTTTTGCGCAATACCGCACAATTTGTGGACGGCCGTGCAGCAAACAATGTTTTGCTGACCGGCGCCCGCGGCACGGGCAAAAGCTCGCTGATCAAAGCCTGCCTGAACGAGTTTGCGGCCCAGGGCCTGCGCCTGATCGAGGTCGACAAGGCCGACCTGGTCGACCTGCCCGACATCATCGACCTGGTCGCCGGCCGGCCCGAGCGCTTCATCGTGTTCTGCGACGACCTGAGCTTTGACGAAGGCGAGGCGGGCTACAAGGCGCTGAAATCCATCCTCGACGGCTCGGTGGCCCAGGCGTCCGACAACGTGCTGATCTACGCCACCAGCAACCGCCGCCACCTGTTGCCCGAGTACATGAAAGAGAACCTCAGCTACACCCACACCGAAGACGGCGAGGTGCACCCCGGCGAGGTGATCGAGGAGAAGATTTCGCTCAGCGAGCGCTTCGGCCTGTGGGTGAGCTTCTACCCCTTCACGCAGGACGAATACCTGGCCATCGTGGCGCAGTGGCTGCGGGGCCATGGGGTGAACGAAGACGCCATCGCCGCCGCGCGGCAAGAGAGCCTGGTGTGGGCGCTGGAGCGCGGGTCGCGCTCGGGGCGGGTGGCCTTCCAGTTCGCCAAAGACTACGCCGGGCGGCACGCAGCGTGAGCGGCGGCATGGAGAGAACGCCGGTCGACGTGGCGGTCGGCGTGCTGATCGACAAGCAAGACCGCTTCTTGCTGACCTCACGGCCCGAGGGCAAGGTCTATGCGGGCTACTGGGAGTACCCCGGCGGCAAACTCGAGGCCGGCGAGACGGTCGAGCAGGCCTTGCGGCGCGAACTGCACGAGGAGCTGGGCATCACCATTGGCGCGGTCCACCCCTGGAAAGTCGAGCTGGTCGACTACGAGCATGCCCGCGTGCGGCTGCACTTCTGCAAGGTTTATGAGTGGTCGGGTGAGTTCGAGATGCGCGAGCAGCAAGACATGGCCTGGCAGACCCTTCCGGTCGAGGTGGCGCCGGTGCTGCCGGGCACGATTCCGGTGCTGCAATGGTTCGCCGCCGAGCGCGGTTTTGAGGGCGCGACGCACAGGGCCGGTTGATACACTGCCCCGATGGATTGGCTCGATGAAATCAAGTGGGACGCGCAGGGCCTGGTGCCCGTGATCGCGCAAGAGGTGGGCAGCAACGATGTGCTCATGTTCGCCTTCATGAACCGCGAAGCCGTGGCCGAAACCGCGCGCCGCGGCGAAGCCGTCTACTGGAGCCGCTCGCGCAACCGCCTGTGGCACAAGGGTGAAGAATCGGGCCACATCCAGAAAGTGCATGAGATGCGCATGGACTGCGACAACGACGTGCTGCTGCTGAAGGTCACCCAGCTCGGCCACGAGCCTGGCATCGCGTGCCACACCGGGCGCCACAGCTGCTTTTTCCAGCGCCACGAAGGCGGCGCCTGGAAGGCCGTCGACCCGGTCTTGAAAGATCCCGAGAGCATCTATAAATGACCACCAGCAACGACACCCTGGCCCGGTTGGCCGACGTGATTGAGGCGCGCCGCGCCGGCGACCCCGACAAGAGTTACGTGGCGCGCCTGTTCCACAAAGGGAACGATGCCATCCTGAAGAAGATCGGAGAAGAAGCCACCGAGACGGTGATGGCCGCCAAGGACGGCGACCGCCAGAAGATCGTCTACGAAGTGGCCGACCTGTGGTTCCATTCGATGATCGCGTTGGCGGCCTATGGCCTGAAACCTGCTGATGTCTTGGCTGAGCTGGAGCGGCGCGAGGGCCTGTCGGGGCTCGAAGAGTTTGCGGCGCGCAAGGCACAAGAGCGTGAAGCCGATGCCAAAAGGAAAGACACATGAGCGAAATCATCACCACCGAGCCCACCATCCAGGAGCGTGAAACCCTCCGGCTGGTGACCCATGTGATGTATGCCTTGCACACAGCCTCATGGTTTTCGGCCGGCATCTTTTCGGTGATCGCAATGATCATCAACTACGTCAAGCGACCCGACCTGCCCGATGAGTTCTTTCGCAGCCATTTCCGCTGGCAGGCGCGCAGCTTCTGGTTCACGCTGCTGTGGTTGGCGCTGACCTCGCCGCTGTTCCTCTTGCTGGTGTTTCCGGGTGCTGCGGCATGGTTCGTGGTGGGGCTGTGGTACCTCTACCGGTTCATCCGCGGCTGGTGGAGTTTTGCTGAAAACAGGCCCATGCCTGGCCCCGCCAACTGATCGACAGAACGTGACCATGACACACGACCCCAACTGCATCTTCTGCAAGATCGTCGCCGGGCAGATCCCCTGCCGCAAGGCCTACGAAGACGACGATTTGCTGGCCTTTCACGACATCGCGCCGTGGGCACCGGTGCACGTGCTGGTGATTCCCAAGCAGCACATCGAGTCGCTCTACGACACCACGCCCGAGCAGCATCAGGCCATGCTGGGCCGCATGCTGGCGCTCGCCCCGCAGCTGATGCGCGAGCTGGGGGTCACCGGGGGCTTCCGGGTGTTGGTCAACAACGGGCCCGATGGCCGCCAAGAAGTGCCGCATTTGCACCTGCACGCGATGGGCGGGCCGAGACCCTGGGCCAAAGGCTGATACACAGCCCGAGGCTGTCACGCGCGTCACCTAAACTTCACCATTCCCTCTCTGGAGACAAATCATGGGTTCATTCAGCATTTGGCACTGGCTCATCGTGCTGGCCATCGTGGTCCTGGTGTTTGGCACCAAGAAGCTCAAGAACATGGGCTCTGACCTCGGCGGAGCGGTCAAGGGCTTCAAAGACGGCATGAAAGACGGCGCCAGCAGCGCCGACCCGGCCGCACCCAACCAGCAGGTCACGGCCAACAAGGCCACCGACTCCAACACCGTCGACGTGGAAGCAAAAACAAAGTCGTGATGGCCCCCCAGTCGCTTCGCTCCTGCCCCCGAGGGGCGCCACCCAGCGAACCGGCAAAGCCGGATTCGCGGGCGTTGCTTGATGGGCACTGCGCTTCGCTTGTGCCAACAGAACTGCCGCTGCCTTGATTGATTTCGGTTTTGACAAGCTCGCGCTGATCGGCGCCGTGGCGCTGATCGTCATCGGCCCCGAAAAGCTGCCGCGTGTGGCCCGCACCGTGGGCCACTTGCTGGGCAAGGCGCAGCGTTACGTGGCTGACGTGAAGGCCGAGGTCAACCGCTCGATCGAGCTCGAAGAGCTCAAGAAGATGAAGACCCAGTTCGAAGATGCGGCGCACGACGTCGAAAAATCGGTCTCGAACGAAATCCAGCAGACCACGGCCGCCCTCGACAACGCCTGGGCCGACGCCGACCCGCCCTTCGGTGGCGGGTACCACGAGGGCTTGATGCCCCCTCCACCCAGCTACACCCATCCCAACAAGAAGTGGCGCCTCAAGCGCGGCGCCATGCCCCTCTGGTACAAGCGGCGCCACGGCGTGCGCAACAAGGCGCAGTCGGGTGCGGCTCGGGTGGCGCGCTTTCGTCCCCCACGTTCTTCTGCCTGACAGGTTGTTCCCATGAGTTCCGCAGATCAGAAGCCCGACGAGCTGGAGGGCACCGAGCAGCCTTTTGTCACCCACCTGGTCGAGCTGCGCGACCGCCTGGTGCGCGCGTTCATTGCCATCGCCGTGTGCTTCGGCGTGCTGGCGCTGTGGCCCGGCCCGGCCGCGCTCTACGACATCCTGGCGCAGCCGCTGGTGGCCAGCATGCCCGAGGGGGGCAAGCTGATTGCCACGAATGTCATCTCACCGTTTCTGGTGCCGCTCAAGATCACGCTGATGGCGGCCTTCCTGGCCGCCTTGCCGGTGGTGCTGTACCAGGTGTGGGCTTTCGTGGCGCCGGGTTTGTACACGCACGAGAAGAAGCTCGTGCTGCCGTTGGTGATCTCAAGCACGCTGCTGTTCTTCATCGGGGTGGCGTTCTGCTACTTCTTCGTCTTCGGCCAGGTGTTCAAGTTCATCCAGAGCTTTGCGCCCAAGAGCATCACCGCGGCGCCAGACATCGAGGCCTACCTGAGCTTCGTGCTCACCATGTTCATCGCCTTCGGCGCGGCCTTCGAAGTGCCGGTGGTGGTGGTGGTGCTGGCGCGCATGGGGCTGGTCAGCATTGAGAAGCTGAAGGCCTTTCGCTCCTACTTCGTGGTCATCGCCTTCATCATCGCGGCTGTCGTGACGCCGCCTGACGTGGTGTCGCAGCTGGCGCTGGCCATCCCGATGTGCATCCTCTACGAGGTGGGCATCTGGGCGGCGGTGGTCTTCATCAAGCACACCCAGGCGCCTGATCAAGCGGCATCGCCCGACGCCAAGAGCTGAGAGCGCTCTACTGCTCCCTGCGAGCCTGTGACTTGGGCCGCTGAGCGACAACCACCTTCAGGTCCATCGACTTGTCGCCGCGCTGGATGCCGATCACGGCAGGCGTTTGCGGCTTGAGAGCCGCCACGGCGGCCAGCAGTTGCACGGTGTTGCTCACCGGGGTGTCAGCCACCTTCACCACCACGTCGCCGGGGCGCAGTCCGCCGGCGCTGGCCGGGCCGTTTTGCAGCACACCGGTGATCAGCACACCTTGTTTGATGGGCAGGTTGAAGGTCTCGGCGATCTCGGGCGTGAGGTCGCGCGGCTCCACGCCGATCCAGCCGCGGGTGACCTGGCCGTCGCGGATCAGGCCCTCCATCACCAGCTTGGCCGTGCTCACCGGAATGGCGAAGCCAATGCCCATGCTGCCGCCGCTGCGCGAGTAGATGGCGGTGTTGATGCCGAGCAGGTTGCCGCTCGTGTCGACCAGGGCCCCGCCGGAGTTGCCGGGGTTGATGGCGGCGTCGGTCTGGATGAAGTTCTCGAAGGTGTTGATGCCCAGCTGGTTGCGCCCGAGTGCGCTGACGATGCCCGAGGTCACCGTCTGGCCCACACCGAAGGGGTTGCCGATCGCCAGCACCACGTCGCCCACCTGCAGGCTGTCGACACTGCCGAAGGTGATGACGGGCAGCTTGTCGAGCGTGATCTTGAGCACCGCCACGTCGGTCTCGGGGTCGGCGCCGACCACCTTGGCGCGCGCCTGGCGGCCGTCGGGCAGCTGCACCTCGATGTCATCGGCGCCTTCGATCACATGGTTGTTGGTCAGCAGGTAGCCCTCGGGCGAGACGATCACCCCCGAGCCGAGGCCGACCTGCGGCTGCTGGCGCTGGCCCGGGTCCTGGTCACCGAAGAAGAACTTGAACCATGGGTCGTCGGTGTGTGGGTTGCGCTGCGGCGCCTTGCTGGCGGTGATGCTCACCACCGCAGGGGTCGCGCGGCGCGCGGCACCGCTGTAGCTGCTCACGCTGCCCGTGGGCGAGAGCGCCACCGGCTGCACCGAAGGCGCCTGGCTGATCGAGACGATGCTGGGCATCATCGTGCCGCCGCCACCGCGCCCGAGCCACTCGGGCTTGAGCGTGGCCACCACGAACAAAAGCGCCAAGGCCACTGTGACGGCTTGGGAGAAAATGAGCCACGTCTTGCGCATCAACGAGATCCTGTTTATGACCCCACGCACCGAACTCGACTCGTACCTGGGCACGCTGCTGGAGGTGGGGAAGTTCCGCGATTATGGGCCGAACGGTCTGCAAGTTGAGGGCAAACCCGAGGTGCAGCGACTTGTCTCGGGCGTCACGGCCAGCCGCGCCTTGATCGAAGCCGCGATCGAACAGAAAGCCGACGCGCTGCTGGTGCACCACGGCCTGTTCTGGAAGGGCCACGACGGCCGCCTGACCGGCTGGCTCAAGGCCCGCGTCGAGTTGCTGATGGCGCATGGCATCAACCTCTTTGCCTACCACCTGCCGCTGGACGCACACGCCGCATACGGCAACAACGCGCAGTTCGGTGGCAAGCTTGGTTTCGTGCCCGATGGTCGGTTCGGTGACCAGGACCTGGGCTTCATCGGCTACGCGTCGCAGCCACTCACCGCCGCGGCTTTGAATGCCTTGCTGAAAGACCGGCTGGGGCGTACGCCGGTGATGGTGGAGGGCGCAGCCGGCCAGACGATCCGGCGCGTGGCCTGGTGCACCGGTGGGGCCCAGGGCTATTTCGAAGCGGCCATCGCAGCCGGGGCCGAAGCTTTCATCACCGGCGAGATCTCCGAGCCGCAAGCGCATCTGGCGCGCGAAACGGGCGTGGCGTTTTTCGCCTGCGGGCACCACGCGAGCGAACGGTATGGTGCCCCTGCGCTGGCAACCCACCTGGCGGAAAAGTTCGGGCTCGATCACCAGTTCATCGAGATCGACAACCCGGCATGACAGCGCCAATCGTCATCACCATGGGCGACGCGTGCGGCATCGGGCCGGAGATCATCGCCAAGGCTTTTGCATCGGGCGCGGCACAAGGCGCGGTGGTGATGGGCGACGCGGCGGTGATGCGCCGAGCGTTGGCCCTGACCGGGCAGGGCACCTCGCTCGCGGTGCTGGAGCGTGCGAGCGATGCCGCCGCCTGCCCGCCGAACTGCGTGCCCTTGTTGCAGGCCACCGGCCTGCCAGGCGATCTGCTGCAGGCCCCGATGGGGCAGGTCGACGCGCGTGCCGGCGCTGCGGCGGGGGCGTGCATCACGCAGGCGGTGAGCTTGGTGCGGGCCGGCGAGGCCAGCGCCATCGTCACCGCACCCATCCACAAGGAAGCCCTGGCCGCCGCAGGCATCACCCACCCGGGCCACACCGAGATGCTGCAGGCGCTCGCCGCCGAGCCGGGGCGGCCCTTGCCGCCGGTACGCATGATGCTGGCCAACGACGAGCTGCGCACGGTGCTGGTGACCATCCACATGTCGCTGCGCCGCGCGATCGACGCGGTGACCTACGAGGCGGTGCTGGAGACGCTGCGCATTGCCGACCGTGCAGCGCGCTCGTTTGGCCTGGCCTCGCCGCGCATCGCTGTGGCGGGGCTCAACCCGCATGCCGGCGAGGGCGGCTTGTTCGGTGACGAAGAGCTGCGCATCATCGGCCCGGCCATCGAGGCCGCGCGTGCCGAAGGCATTGCCGCGAGTGGCCCGTATGCGCCCGACACGGTGTTCATGCGTGCACGCCACACCGCGTCCCACCCGAGCGAGTTCGACCTGGTGGTGGCAATGACACACGACCACGGGCTGATCCCGGTCAAGTACCTCGGGGTGGAGCAGGGTGTCAACGTGACGCTGGGTCTGCCCTTCGTGCGCACCAGCCCCGACCATGGCACGGCGTTCGACATTGCTGGCACCGGCCGAGCCGACCCCGCAAGCCTCATCGCCGCACTGCGCATGGCGCGCCAGCTCAGCGCTTGATCAATGTTTGCTTTGCGCCGTGAGCGCGGCGAGTTGCTTGCGCGCCCGCGCCGTCGCGCGCTCGATCAGGTAGGAGCTCTCGAACGCCTTGAACCGGCCGGTCTCGCACATGCGCGCCAGCATGCGGGCGGTGAGCGACACGGTTTCGTGGTGGCGCTTGCCACGCGTGAACACGAAGAAGGCCCGACCCGGGCTCACATAGCTCAGACGCACCTTCTGCCATTGGTCGTTGAGGTGCATCTGGTACGCAAAACCCAGGCGCACATGGTCCATCAGCGGCAGGCCCTGCGTGGGCTCGGCAGGCTCCTTGGACGCCATGTCGATGTTGATGTCGAGCGCGGTGAGGTCGATGTCGACCGGCCCGGTGTCGGGGCCGCCGCTGCGCACCGGCTCGGGCTCGGCTTGGGCGGCGCTGAGGTCGATGTCGACCTCGCCCGACCAGTCGACCGCGCTTTCGTCCAGCAGGCCGATCTGCTTGGCCTCGGTGTCGGAGAACTGCGGCTCCATCTGCGCGATGCCCGTGCTCGTCATCGGCACGTCGCGCAAGAGCGCGTCGGGCTCGGGCACCGGGGTGTTGAAAACGCCTTCGAGCTGCTTGGCCAGCAGGTTGTATTCGAGCTCGGTCAGCGGCTGGCCCTTGAGCGAGTCGGCGTGCGCGGGCAGCAGCTTGCTGAAGAATTCTTTTTGCGCGGCGTCGGGCCAGCCAACGAGCTTCATGCCCTCGTTCAGGTCCTTCATCAGCGGGGGCAGCTGCATGAGGAACTTCTTGCGCATGGCCGGCGAGCCTTTCGGCTGCACGCTCATCACCAGGTCGCGGCCGGCGCGCTTCAGACGCTGCACCAGCTCCGACTGTGGCCCTTCGCGCCGTGTGGCCAGGGCGAGCGCCTGGCTCCACACCTGGGCCAGGAAGTCGCGCAGATAGTCTTGCAGCGACAGCGGCGTGAGCGCGGCGCGCAGCTGCAGCATGTAGCGCTGCTGGATGCGAAGGTCGGACTCTTTGCTGTCGACCACCGACACGGCGGAGGCATTGGTCTCCACGTCGGTCTTGGCTTGCTGGGCGATGAAGCCTTCGAGGGCGGTGAGCTTGGACGTGTAGACGTCCATCTGGTCGAAATCGCCATCAACGATCTCTTGCACCAGCTCGCGCACGCGAGCCATGAACACCTTGCCGGGGCCGTCCTCGAAGTCCTCGAACGCGACCGCCAGCGAGGCGATGCGGTTGACGAAGCGCCGCACCGGGTGCTTGCGCGACGAGAAAAAGGTGTTGTCGACCAGCGCCACACGCAACACCGGCAACTGCAGGCGGGCGATCTGGCGCGCCATCTGCGGCGGCACGCGCGGGTCGGACAGGATCTGGTCGAACAGACTGCCCACCACATCGATCACCATGTGATCGAGGGTGCCGGTCGAGGCCTGACGCAACTCTTCGCGGTGGGTGCGGATCAGGTTGGCGGCCATCAGGCCCGAGGCCACATCGCCAAACGACCCGGCACCGCTGGCTCCGCCAAGGGGACCAGCGCCACTGACGCCGCCCGCAAAGCCGCCACCGAGCCCGGCGGGGGCCGTGGGCCCCCCCAGGTCGGCCGGTCGGGTGGCGAGGAAGGTCAGACGCCGGATCAGCGTCATCAACTCGGCGTCGCTCTGTTGGGCTCCTCCAGGCGCCGGGTTGCGTGACCCGCCGCGGCCTGTGCCCGGCGCCACGCCAGGGCGTTGCTGGGGATTGGCGCCAGCCGCTGAAGTGGCACCGGGTGGTGCCCCGCCGGGGGCATCCCGACCACTCCAGCCGCCGGGCGCGGAGCGGCCCGCGCCGCCCAAGCCGGCACCGGCGTTGCCACCTCTGCCGCCAGGGCCTGCGCCACCGCCGCCGAAGTCGCTTCCGCCTCCGCCCGCACCGCCGAAGCTGCTGCCCCTGCCGGAGCCTCCACCAAGCCCGCCGCTCGGCCGGCCACCTGCGCCACTGTCAAATTCGCTGTGCGTGCTCGACCCGAAATGCCCCCCACCGGTGGTCACCCCGGTGTCGCGCGACAAGGTGTCGTAGCCCGAGACCACCCGGTCCCGGTTGAGCTCGTTGCCCGGGCCCTCGACGCCACGAACCGTGAGGCCTACTGGCTGGATGCCACGGGCGCGGAAGTCCTTGAGGATGTCGCTGTAGCAGCTCGGCATCACCTTGGCCATGCCCATGCCAAGCTCGCGAGCCAGCAGCTTGCGGCTTTCGCGGTCATTGCTGACGCTGGTGATGGCACGGTAGATCGCCGCACCGAGCATTTCGCCCCGCAAGGGGTTGCGGTCGTGGTCGGCTCGGCCCAGGCCGAGCAGCTGGCCGGTGTACGAGGCCATCTCGCGAAGCTCCCACTCGCACTCGTGGGTGATGGCTTGGCCGATGCGGTCGGCGAACATGCGTTCCTCGACCTCGGAGTCGTCGACCAGGCTCAGCGACTGCCAGTCGGTTTCGGCCAGGCTGCGGCCGGGTTCATGGCCCGGGTTCAGTTCGCGGGTGACCTTCTTGCTGAGGGTGTCGCCGAACACCAGCACGAAGGTGCTCATATGGCGGCGCAGGTCAAGTTGCGCGGTGACGAGCGCGTCGCGGTCGAAGATGCGGGCGGCGGCCGACGCCAGCAGGCCCAGGTGGTCGGACACGCGATCCGCCACGCCCGCGGTGGTCGTCTTGATGTGGTTCAGGGCTGCATCGAAAGCAGCCTGGGCGCGTGGGTCGGTCTGATTCATCTCGAACGGGGCCGCCGTCGGCCAGCCGGGACGCGCTCTCGGACAAGCTCGCAACGTGAGCGCACGGCCCACAAGTATGGGGCCAAATGCCCGCCCGCCGCCACGGCGTTGCACTGTGGAGACGGGCGCAGCGGGGCGGAATCAGCCCGCAGCGCCGAGAGGCTTGTCTATTTCTTCAGCGAATCGCGAATCTCGCGCAACAGCACCACCTCTTCGAGAGTAGGCGCGGGCGGGGCAGCGGGGGCGTTTTTCTTCAGGCGGTTGATCTGCTTGACCATCATGAAGATGATGAACGCCAGGATCATGAAGTTCAGCGCCACGGTGATGAAATTGCCGTACGCAAACAAGGGGACGCCGGCTTTTGTCAGCGCCTCGTAAGTCATCGGGCCCTTGAAATCGGCCGGTGGGTTGGAGAGCATCACGAAGTAGCTCGAGAAATCGAGCCCGCCGATCAGCTTGCCCACGATGGGCATGATCAGGTCCTTCACGATCGAATCGACGATCTTGCCGAAGGCCGCTCCAATGATGACGCCGACTGCCAAGTCGACGACGTTGCCCTTCATCGCAAACTCTTTGAACTCGGACACAAATCCCATGGGTTTCTCCTGATGGTCGCGTGCGACGCAGTATTGCCGAGCGAGACGGGATGTCAATGCGGCGGTGGGCGCCAGCGTGTGCGCGGCGACACACCTCATGCGCAGCGGGCGGCTGACGGGCTTGACACGTCCGCTAGAATCGCGGGTTGCCCCTGAGTAGAAGTCAGTATTGAGGACCCCCATGAGTGACCAGCAAGTCGATCAAGGCCGCCGTACCTGGGTTGCCATCACCTGTGGCGCAGGCGCTGTCGGTGGCATTGCCGCCGCGGTTCCCTTCGTCAGCACCTTCCAACCTTCCGAGCGAGCCCGCGCAGCCGGTGCTGCTGTCGAGGTCGACATCAGCGCCCTCAAGCCGGGCGAGAAGGTCACCGTCGAGTGGCGTGGCAAACCGGTGTGGATCATCAAGCGCACGCCCGAACAGCTGGCCGCCTTGCCCAAGGTCGATTCGCAGCTGGCTGACCCGAAGTCCGAACGCAAACCTGACGAGTTGACACCCGCCTACGCGCGCAACGAACACCGTTCGATCAAGCCCGAAGTGCTGGTGGCCGTGGGCATCTGCTCCCACCTGGGCTGCTCGCCGTCGGACAAGTTCCAGCCCGGCGCCCAGCCTTCGCTGCCGGACGACTGGACAGGTGGTTTCCTCTGCCCGTGCCACGGTTCCACCTTCGACATGGCAGGCCGCGTGTTCAAGAACAAGCCTGCGCCCGACAACCTCGAAGTGCCCCCCCACATGTACTTGTCTGACAGCCGGATCCTCATCGGCGAAGACAAGAAGGCCTGAGCCAGGCTGCAGCGGCATTTCAGGAGAATTTCATGGCCGAATTCAAACAAGTCAGCCCCAACGCACCGATCGGCGAAAAGCTGATGACGTGGGTCGATAACCGTTTCCCCGCGAGCAAGCTCTACAAAGAGCACATGAGCGAGTACTACGCTCCGAAGAACTTCAACTTCTGGTACGTCTTCGGTTCGCTCGCGCTTCTGGTGCTGGTGATCCAGATCGTCACCGGCATCTTCCTCGTGATGCACTACAAGCCCGACGCCGCCAAGGCCTTCGAGTCGGTCGAGTACATCATGCGCGACGTGCCCTGGGGCTGGCTCGTGCGCTACATGCACTCCACCGGCGCGTCGGCGTTCTTCGTCGTGGTCTACCTGCACATGTTCCGCGGCATGATCTATGGCAGCTACCGCAAGCCGCGTGAGTTGGTGTGGATCTTCGGTTGCGCCATCTTCCTGTGCCTGATGGCCGAAGCCTTCAT
>NZ_JADMJX010000131.1 GCF_018780185.1 Rhizobacter sp. | reverse complement strand
GCCTTGATGACATAGAAGTCGGCGGTGCGGCAATCGAAGCCCATCACGCCCGCGACTTCACCCCCCGGGCCGGTGAGCAAGCGTGTGCCAACGACACGGTTGGTGATCTCCACCCGCGCGCGCTTCAGCTGCCGGTACAGCACGCGCTTCATGTGGTGGCCTTCGGGCATCGGCAGCACGTAGCTGCCGAGGTGGTGCACCTTGCGCACCGAGTAGTCGCCGGTCTCGTCTTTCTCGAACTTGATGCCCCACTTGTCGAGCTCTTCGATCATCGCGAAGCTGTTGGCCGCGTAGGCGAACACACCCTTCTGGTCGACGATGCCGTCGTTGGCGACGGTGATCTCCTTGGTGTATTGCTCGGGGGTCGCGTGACCGGGGATCACGGCGTTGTTCAAGCCGTCCATGCCCATGCTGATCGCACCACTGCGCTTCACGTTGGCCTTGTCGAGCAAGAGCACCCGCAGCTTCGGGTTTTTCTCCTTGGCCTTCACCGCGGCCATCGGGCCACCGGTGCCGCCGCCCACCACCACAATGTCGTATTCGAGTTCGATCGTGTTCATGCTGGTTCCTTTAGGAAGCGCGGTCTGAGAGGGGCACGCGATCGACGCGCACCTTGTACTGAAAGGCGTCGCCGCGGTAATAGAGGTGCTCGTAATCGATCGGTGTGCCGTCGGCGGTGTGCGTGGTGCGCTCGATGAAGAGCACCGGCGAGCCTTCTTCCACCTTCAGCTGCGTGGCCAGCGTCTCGTCGGCGAGCTGCGAGCCGATCTGCAGCTCGGCGTGGCCGAGCGCGATGCCGTAGTCGTTTTCCAGGATCACGAAGATGTCGCGCGCCGCCAGGTCTTCCTTGGCCAGGCGGTTGCCGATGGCCTGCGGCACATAGGTGATGTCGAGCGAGATCGGCTCGCGGTTGAGAAAGCGCACCCGCTGCAGCTCGGTCACACGCGCTCGCTTGGCAAGCTGCAATCGCTCGGCCACCTGTGGCGAAGGCATCACGCTCTTGATGGCGAGCACGCGCGAGAAGGTCTCGTAACCCATCTGCCGCATGGCTTCACCGAAGCCTTGCAAGCGGCCCAGATCCTGAAACGCCTTCGGCTTGGAGACGAAGGTGCCCTTGCCGTGGATGCGAAAGATCAGGCCTTCGTTCTGCAGATCGTTGAGCGCTTGGCGCACCGTGATGCGGCTCACGTTGAAGGACGCGATCATCTCGCTCTCGGAGGGCATCTGCTGGTGCGGCTGGTAGCTGCCGTCGAGGATGCGGGCGCGCAGGATGTCCTTGATCTGCGCGTACAGCGGCACCGGCGACAGGGGCTGCACCACCCGCAGCGGGGGTGCCGGGTTTGCACCAGAAGAAGCACCAGCTTTGCTCATCGCGCGCTCAACTTGTTATGACAAGTTATGCAGAGCAAACCGTGTGCCAGCCCGTTCTGCCTCGCTCTGGTGCGCAGGCCAGGCGGCGAGCCAAACGGGCGGGGGGTTATATTTTCAACGTCATACCACCCGAGGCCGCATGCGCTACGACGCCGAACACAAACAACGCACGCGCGCGCGCGTGCTCAAGGAGGCGTCGGCCGCGATCCGTGTCGACGGGCCCGACCGCATCGGCGTGGCCACCATCATGGCGCGCGCCGGGCTCACGCACGGCGGCTTCTACGCCCACTTCGCCTCGAAGGACGAGCTGCTGGTGGCCGCCATCGCGCAGATGTTCGACGAGGCCTGCGCCTGGTTCGAAGAGCTCGCGCGCGACAAACCGCCGGCCGAGGGTCTGGCGGCCTACGTGGGCTTCTACCTCTCGCGCCACCACCGCGACCACCGCGAAGAGAGCTGCCCCATCGCCAGCATGGCGGCCGACCTGCCACGCTTGGGGCTGGAGGCCCGGACCGCATTCGAGCGCGGTGCGGCGCGCCTCACCACCCTGATCGCCGCCCAGCTGCAGGCCATGGGCCGAGACAATGCCGGCGTGCTGGCCGTCTCGCTGCTGTCGGAGATGGTCGGTGCGGTGGTGCTTGCACGATCGATCGCCGACACCGAACACTCCACCGCCATCCTGCGCGCCTCGCGCCACACCATCGGCGAGCGTCTCGGCCTCGCCGCCTGAATCGAGCCACGCCATGCCCAAAGACTTCTCGACCCTGGAAGACAGCAACCGCTCGTCCAACCCCAGCATCCACGAAGTGAGCGACCCGGCCCGGCGCACCCTCTTGCTCGGTGGCGCGGGCGCGGCGATGACCGCCCTGTTGGCGCCCCTCGGGGGCTGCGCCTCGCCCACCGGCGACGCACCCTTGCTCGGCTTCAAGAGCGTGGCCACCACCACCGCCGACACCATCACCGTGCCCGAGGGCTATGTCGCCCAGGTCATCGCGCCCTGGGGCGAGCCGGTCGGCCTGGCAGGGCTCAGCCCGGCATTCAGGTTCGATGCCAGCAACAGCGCCGCCGAGCAGGAGCTGCAGATGGGCATGCACCACGACGGCATGCACTACTACGCGAAGGACGGCAACCAGGGCGGCCTGCTCGCCATCAACCACGAGTACAGCGACGACGGCCTGCTGCACACCGATGGCCTGGCCAGCTGGTCGGCCGAGAAGGTGCGCAAGTCGCAGGCGGCGCACGGTGTTTCGGTGATCGAGGTGCGCCAGGGCGAGGGTGGCGCATGGCAGGTGGTGCGCCCCTCGCCCTACGCCCGCCGCATCACCGCCTACACCCCGGTCGAGCTGCGCGGCCCGGCCGCCGGCCACCCGCTGCTGCGCACCGCGGCAGACCCGCTCGGGCGGCGTGTGCTGGGCATCCTCAACCAGTGCGCGAGCGGCATCACACCCTGGGGCACTTACCTCACTTCGGAAGAGAACTTCATCTATTACTTCAAGGGCCCCGACGAGCCCGATGCCCACCAGCGCCGCTGGGGCCTGCGCAAGGGCAGCGGCGGCCACTACCGCTGGCATGAGCACGACGAGCGTTTCGACGCGAGCCGGCACCCGAACGAACACAACCGCTTCGGCTGGGTGGTCGAGATCGACCCGCACGACCCGACCATGACCCCCATCAAGCGCACCGCCATGGGCCGCGCCGCGCGCGAAGGCGCCACCGTCGCGGTGACGAAAGACGGCCGCGCGGTGGTCTATTCCGGCGAAGACGCACGCTTCGAATACATCTACAAGTTCGTCAGCCGCGACGCCATCCGCCCCGGCGGTTTCAAGGCCAACGCCGAGCTGCTCGACCACGGCACGCTCTACGTCGCCCGCTTCGACGCCGACGGCCGCGGCCGCTGGCTGCCGCTCACCCACGGCCAGGGCCCGCTGACGGTGGCGAACGGCTTTGCCGACCCCGGCGAGGTGCTGGTGAAGGCGCGCCAGGCGAGCGACGCCCTCGGCGCCACCAAGATGGACCGCCCCGAGTGGGTCACCATCGACCGCGAACGCTGGGTCTACTGCTCGCTCACCAACAACAGCGCGCGCGGCACGCCCGGCCAGCCCGGGGTGGACGCAGCCAACCCGCGCGCCAACAACAGCATGGGCCACATCATTCGCTGGCGCGAAGACGGGGACCACGACGGGCTGGCCTTCGCGTGGAACCACTTCGTGCTCGCCGGCGACCCCGCCAACGAACGGGCCGAGGCCAAAGGCAACATCCAGGGCGACAGCTTCGGTTGCCCCGATGGCCTGTGGGTCGACGCCCGTGGTGTGCTGTGGATCCAGACCGACATGAGCACCACCGCCATGGGCAAGGGCGAGATGCAGCGCCTGGGCAACAACATGATGCTGGCCGCCGACCCGAAGAGCGGCGAGATCCGCCGCTTTCTGGTCGGCCCGCCGGGCTGCGAGATCACCGGCGCCACCGGCACCCCCGACGGGCGCACGATGTTCATCAACATCCAGCACCCGGGCGAGACCCCCAGCGAGCGCAGCGACCCTGCCAACCCGCAGCGTTATTCGAGCTGGCCCGACCACCGCCCCGACGGCCGGCCCCGCTCGGCGACGGTGGTGATCCGCCGGCGCGATGGGGGCGTGGTCGGCACCTGATCCGTCAGGCAGCTTCCAGAATCGTCGCAATGCCCTGACCACCGCCGATGCATTGCGTGGCCAGTGCAAAACGGCCGCCCTCACGCTTGAGCAAGGCCGCCGCCTTGCCGGTGATGCGCGCGCCGGTGGCCCCCAGGGGGTGACCAATCGACAGGCCGCCGCCGTCGAGGTTGATCTTCTCGCGCGGGATCTGCAGCTCGCGCAGGCTCGCGATGGCCTGGCTGCTGAAGGCCTCGTTGATCTCGACCACGTCGAGGTCGGCCACCGTGAGGCCCGCGCGCGCCAGCGCCTTGCGCGTGGCCGGCACCGGGCCCATGCCCATGATGTCGGGCGCACAGCCGGCCACGGCAGTGGCGCGGATCTTCGCCAGCACCGTGAGGCCGTGGCGACGGGCATAGTCGTCCGAGCACACCAGCACCGCCGCCGCACCATCGGTGAGGGGTGACGAGGTGCCGGCCGTCACCGTGCCATCGGCACGGAACGCGGTCTTCAGGCCGGCCAGGCCTTGCAGCGAGGTGGCGGGGCGCAGGCAGCCGTCGAGGCTCACCCAGCCCTCGGGCGTGCGCACCGGCACGATCTCGTCGTTCAAGCGGCCCAGCTCCTGCGCGGCTGCTGCCTTGCGGTGCGATTCAACGGCCAGCTCCTCCTGCTCCAGGCGCGAAATGCCCCAACGGGCGGCCACGTTCTCGGCCGTCTCTCCCATGCTGATGTAGGCCTGCGCAAACGTCTCCAGCAGATGCGGGTTGGGCGAATGGTTGAAGCCCCCCTGCGGCACCCGCGTCATCGACTCCACGCCCGCGCAGACGAACACCTCGCCGGCACCGAGCGCGATCTGCCCGGCCGCGATGTGGACGGCCGTCATCGACGAACCGCAGAAGCGGTTGACCGTGGTGCCCGCCACCTCGATCGGCAGCCCGGCGAGAAACACCACCAGCCGTGCCATGTTGCTGCCCTGCTCGGCCTCGGGGTACGAGCAGCCGAGGATCAGGTCTTCGATGTGCTGCGGCGTGACGCCCGTGCGCTCGACCAGCCCGCGCACCGCGGCGGCGGCCAGGTCGTCGGGGCGCACCTGCGTGAGGCCGCCCTTCTTGGCGAAGTGGAAGGGAGTGCGGGCGTACCCGGCGATGACGGCGGTGGGCATGTGTGGCTCCTGGTTGGTCATTACATGACGATCATCATATCAATAGACCAACCCGCTTGCACGGCCCCGCGGCGCGCACGCTTTCAGAGTTGAACCTGGGCCTGGCCGATGCCGTCGAAACGCACGCTGACCGTGTCGCCGGCCTGTGCCGGCAAGGCGCCGCACCAGGTGCCGGTGGTCACCACGCTGCCGGCGGGCAGCACGGCGCCGTCGCGCGTGGCGTGGCGCAGCCACTCGGGCAGCACCCACGCCGGGTCGCCGCAGGTGTGGCTGCCACGGTGCTCGGTGACGCTGTCACCGATCTGCACGCGGCAGGTTTGGGTGAGCCAGTCGCGGGCCTCTTGCCCCGCCCGATACGGCACCCACTCGCCCAGCACGAGCGCCGCGTGCGATTGCAGGTCGGCCAGGCGCAGCAGCGCCGGCGCCTTGAAGCCCTGTTGCCAGCGCGAATCGACGATCTCGATGCTCACGCACATCGCGTCGACCAAGGCGCTGGCCGAGGCCATGTCGAGCGTCGCCGCGAGCGCTGCATCCACCGGCTGGCCCAATCGCAGCGCGATCTCGGCCTCGATGAAGCGCAGGCGAAACGGCCAGGTGCGCGCATCCGCCGGGCTGGCCCACACGCCCGCCGGCGGCAGCGGTGCGTGCGTCATCACCGCGCTGCGCGAGGCGCCGCCCGACTTCCAGTGCGTGGGCGGCGCGTCTGCAAACCAGTCGAGCTCATTGGCCAGCGCGTCCTGCACCAGGTAGGCGTCGTCGGGCGTGGGCACCGCCGACGACAGGCGCTCGGCATCGCTCGGCTGCCCTGTGCGGCGGGCGATCAACAAGGCTTCAATGACGGCATCGACACTCATGGCGACTCCAGGGGAAGAATGGGTTTCAACTCGGCGTCGGCCATGCCGACCAGCAAGGCGCGGCCATCAGAGGCCACGCGGAACTCACCGTACTTGGCCGCCTCCCAGCGCTGGCCGTCGCCTTCGCGGAAGAACCAGGCGTCGGTCACCAGCGTCCAGCCGCCGTTCTTCGGGCTCAGCTCGATCACCAGCTCGCCCGCCGCCAGTGGCGTGCCCGGGCTGTGGGGGCCGATCAGCCGCGCCACGCCGCGCTCGTCGCGCCGTGCCAGCACCAAGGGGCGCTTCGCCACCACACCCGGCGGTGCGAGCTTCCAGACCTCGCCCGGAAGGCGGAAGTTGAGCCGCATGAAGTCACCTTGCATCAGCGAGCGCGGGTCGACCGGCGCCAGCTCCACGTAGACCGGCTGGCCATGCGCGATCAGGTCTTGTTTCTGCCAGATCGCGAAGCCGGCCACCCCCAGGGTGAGCACGGTGGCGCCAGCGATCCAGGCTGCGGCCGGGCCGAGGCGGGGCGCCGACACCTGGGCCGGCGCCGCCGGTGTGGCGCGCCGCAACAGCCCCCACGCCAGCGCCCCCAGCACCGCGCCGGCCGCCACCAGCAGCAGCGCCTTGTGCGCAAGCGGCCAGGCCAGCACGTAATAGAAACTGCCCACCACCCAGACGGCCGCCACCGCGGCCGCTGCGGCGAGCCGCCAGCGCTGCCCGAGCAGCGTGCCTGCCAGCGCGAGCAACACCGCGCCCAAGGTGGGCAGCAGCCACGCCAGCCCCACGGCAACCAAGGCCACCGGCAACAAGGCCAGCTGGCGCAGCAGCGGCCAGGCGCGTGCGATCCAGGCCGCCGCCAGCGCGGCCAACAGCGCGCTCGTGCCTTGCATGCCCGCCCACGCCAAATGGCCACGCGATGCGTCAGACGCCACCCCGCGCGCCACCTCGCCCACCAAGCCACCCCCCAGCGTGCCGCCCACCAGGAAGCTCATGCCCGCCAGCCAGGCCAGGCCCGTCAGCGTGACCAGCAACCCCCCAGCGGCCAACGACTCGATCAGCACCGCGGTGTCTTGCCGGCAGCGCGCCTGCCACCACATCGCCGCGAGCCACAACAGCAGCAGCCCATGGCAGGCCAGCCAGGCCTCATCCATGCCGTGGCGGCCGAAGAAGAACGACCGTGGCCCGAGCAGCGCAAAGCCCAGCAGCCCCGCCATCAGCGCACCGAACAACACCCGCAGCCAGTCGCGCGCAATCGCCAACGCGAGGCCCAGCGCCAGCAGTGCCAGCAGCAGCGCACCGGCCCGCTCGGGCAGGTCACGAAACACGCCAAAGCCGAGGCTGCCCCCGCCGACCAGCAGGGCCGGCACCGCCAGCTGCTCGACGAACAACGGCACGCTGCGCGAGCGCAGCACCACCACCGCGCCCGCCAGCACCAAGAGCCCCACGACATACGGCCCAGCGCTGCGGCTGATCCAGTCGCCCAGCAGCATGCCGACCACGATCAACAGGGGGATGGCGGCCAGCCACGCCCCCAGCGCCGTCAGCAGCACCACCGGCCAGGGGCGCGGTGCAGCCGCTGCGACCGCGGGAGGGTCGGCAGGTCGCACGCCCACCGCGACCGGGCGGCCCAACTCGTCACCGTTCGCGTCACGCATGGGCACCCCCGTGGCGTTTGCTGAGCTTGAGGATGGCGCTCACCGAGGCCGCCAGCAGGCCCGCCGCCACCAGGCCGATCAACAGCAGCGAGCCCATCGGGTCGCCCCGGTGGTCATCGAACAGCAAGCGCGACAGGCCCGACACCAACAAGCTGTTGAGGCCGAGCGCCACCGCGCTCAGCACGAACACGTCGAACGCCACGCGCAGGCACAAGAGCCCGGCCGCACCCGCCATCACCAACAAGCCGAGCGCATAGTGCGGCGCCACCGTGTCATGGAACAGGCCCCCCAGCGCCGTGGCGGTGGTCATCACCACCGCCAGCGTGGCGGCCGTGCGCAAGCTCCACAGGCCAGCGCCGGTGAAGCGCTGCAGCGGCCGGCTGAGCCAACCCACCAGCAGCACCGCGAGCAGCCAGGCCAGCGCGTGGGTGCGCAGGTCTTCGGGCTGCACACGCCACCGGTGGCCGAGGTGGGCGTGTGTCCACAACGAGATGGCCGTCACCACCACCAGCGCCCACGGTGCCCACAGCACATCGCTGCGCGCCCCCAGACACAGCGGCAAGGCAAGCACGGCCCACAGCGCAAACAGCTGCCACGGGTCGGCCCCTGTCTGGTAGGTCTGGCCGAAGTAGGCGAACAAGGCGCCGATGCCAAGCAGGGCCAGCAAGGCGAGCGGTGCACGCGCCGCGGGCCGCAGCGCCGCGCCCGCGCCCATCACGCCAATGAATGCCATCAGCAAGGCAAAGCGACCGAAGCGGCCCATCGTCTCCCAGTTGGCGGCGATCCACATCACCAGGCCAAAGCCCAGCAGCGCCGCCGCCAGCACTGCCAGGCCGCGTGGCAACCAGCGCGCCAGGTGGGCAGGTTCGGTGGCAGCACCGCCCGCGAGGTGAAGGTTCATCGCGCATCCCCCTTGTTTGAAGGGTCCATCTTCGCAGAGCGGTCAAGCGCCCTGTAAGACCTGACAGCTGCGCCTTAACATCACGACTGGGCTAATGCACTACACCTTGCCGAGGCCCTTGCATGCTGCGTGTCCTGATCATCGAAGACCTGCCGGTCAACATGCTGCTGATGGTGGCCATCCTGGAGCGCGCCGGCCACCAAGCCATCGAGGCCGAGACCGCCGAAGCGGGCATCAAGCTCGCACGCGAGCAGCTGCCCGACGTGATCCTGATGGACATCCAGCTGCCCGACATGGACGGCCTGGCCGCCACCCGCATCCTCAAGGCCGACCCCTTGCTGCAAGCCATCCCGGTGATTGCCGTGACCGCCTACGCGATGAAGGGCGACGAAGACGAGGTGTTTGAAGCAGGCTGCGACGCCTACGTCACCAAGCCGATCCGCTACAAGGAGTTTCTGGCCGAGCTGGAGGCCGTGGCCGCGCGCCACCCACCGAGCCGCCCGGGCGCCCTGTCAGACAGCGCCCACACCACGCTCCGGCGCCCGCCGACTGACCACTGACGGGTGGCGCACCTATGCTTCTCGAACGCGCTCACCAGCGCATTCCAGGAGCACCCCATGCCGAAGATTTCCGATGTCATCACTCGCCACGTGATCGTGGTTCGCCCCGACGAAACCCTGCAACGCGCCGCCGAGCTGATGGCCCAACTCAACGTCGGCTCGCTGCCGGTGTACGACGGCCACGCGCTGCTGGGCATCATCACCGACCGCGACATCACCGTGCGCGCCACCGCCTTCAACAAGAGCCCGAGCCAGACCCTGGTGGCCGAGGCGATGACGTCACAAGCCCTCTCGTGCGCCGAAGACGACTCGGTCGAAGACGTGCTCAAGCAGATGGGCGATGCGCAGGTGCGCCGCCTGCCGGTGCTCAACCGTGCCAAAGAGATCATCGGCATCGTCACGCTGGGCGACCTGGCCACCCGCCAGTCGGTCAAGACCGACGAAGCCTTGCGCGAGATATCGCAGCCGAACGAGGCGGTGACCTCGTTCGCCTGAAAGACAGGCTGAAGGGCTGCCATGCGCGTCGCCACGGCGTGGCGGTTGATGAAAGACGCCGCGCTCTCGTGGCGCGACGACTACGCGTCCAGCATGGGCGCAGCACTCGCCTACTACACCACCTTCTCGGCCGCACCGCTGCTGTTGATCGTGGTGTCGGTGGCCGGCCTGGTGTTCGGGCCGGAGGCGGCGCGCGGCGAGATCTTTGCCCAGCTGCGTGGGTTGATCGGCGAAGAAGGCGCACTCGCCGTGCAAGCCCTGCTGCAAAGTGTCAGCAAGCCAGCCGAGGGCGCCCTGGCCACGCTGGTTGGCACCGGGGCCTTGCTGGTCGGCGCGACCTCGGTCTTTGCCGAGCTGCAAGACGCGCTTGACCGCATCTGGCGCGCACCGGTGCGCGAGCGAAGCAGCGGCCTGTGGGACCTGTTGCGCACACGCCTGCTGTCCTTCGGGATGATCCTCAGCATCGGCTTCCTGCTGATGGTCTCGCTGGTGGTCAGCGCGGCCCTGTCGGCACTCGGCAACTGGTGGACGCCCCTGCTCGGCGGCTGGGCGATGGTCGCCGAGGGCATCAACCTCGGCGTGAGCTTCGTGCTCATCACCGTGATCTTTGCGTTGATCTACAAGGTGATGCCGCGTGCCCGTGTGGCGTGGCGCGACGTGTGGGTCGGCGCGGCGGTGACGGCGCTGCTGTTCAGCATCGGCAAGTCGCTGATCGGCCTGTACATCGGCCGCAGCGGCGTGACCTCGGCGTTCGGCGCCGCCGGCTCGCTGGCCGTGGTGCTGGTGTGGGTCTACTACTCGGCACAGATCTTTCTGCTGGGCGCCGAGTTCACCTGGGTCTACGCCCACCACTGCGGCTCGCGGCGCGGCGAGCCGCGCCCGGGTGCGGCGCCCCCGCTACCCGCAGTGCCGCAACAGCCTGACCCGTCTAGGCGAACGAGCGCGACTGCGCCAATCCGCCGAGCCGCGCCGTGATGGCAAAAAACTCGGCCACCGTCTCGTCGATGATTTCCTTCGCCGTCTTCACCGAGGTGATCAGGCCGGCGGTCTGCCCGGCGAGCGCGGGCGCAGCCTCCATGTCGCCGTCGAAGTAGACGCTGCGAATGCCCTTCAACGCATCGGCCGGCATCAGGCCTTCGTCATAGATGGCCTGCGTGCGCTGCGACTTGAGCGCACGAATGCACGGTGTCGACTTCTTGTTCAGCACCCAGGTGCCGGTGTCCTTGGCTTCAACGATGGCGTTCTTGTAGTTGGCGTGCACCGGGCTTTCGGTGCAGCTCACGAAGCGCGTGCCCATCTGGATGGCCTCGGCGCCGAGCGCAAACGCAGCGGCCATGCCGCGCCCGTCGCAGATGCCACCGGCCGCGATCATCGGCACGTCGGTGCGCGCTCGGATGGCCTGCAGCAGCACCAGGGTCGACACCTCTTCCGGGTTCTTGAAGCCCCCGCCCTCGCCGCCTTCGACCACCAGGCCGTCGATGCCGGCGTCGACACACTTCATCGCCGTCTCGACGGTGGGCACCGCGTGGTAGACGGTGATGCCCGCGTCTTTCAGCGGCGCGATGAACTTGGCCGGGCTGCCGGCCGAGGTTGTCACGAACTTCACGCCGCTCTCGCAGACGAACTTGAGCATCGCGTCGTCTTTCAAGAAACGGATCGGCAGGTTCACGCCGAAGGGCAGGCCCAAGGCGCTCATCTTGCGGATCTCGGCCTGGCAGTTTTCGGTCTCGCCCGACGAGGTTTCGATGATGCCAAGGCCACCCGCGCGCGACACGGCCGACGCGAGCTGCGTGCGCGCGATCCAGCCCATGGGGGCCTGCACGATGGGGTAGGTGGCGCCGGTGTGGGCAAGGACTCGGTTGGTCGTCATGGGGCTCCGATGCGGCGGTGAAGAGGGGCTGGCGATTATTGCGAG
This sequence comes from Rhizobacter sp., assembly GCF_018780185.1. Lineage (GTDB taxonomy): Bacteria > Pseudomonadota > Gammaproteobacteria > Burkholderiales > Burkholderiaceae_C > Rhizobacter. Next base: position 10,940 of record NZ_JADMJX010000131.1, on the reverse strand, counting down.
CGCTCTGCGCACGCGGTGTCGCATGGGTTACCCGGCAGTCGACCCCATCAGCCGCTGCGCCAACGGCGAGGGCGTGGCGGCATGCACCCGGTAAATGCGCACCCGCATTGCAAACTCCGGCGGCAGCGGCAGCAGCTTCACACCGGCGGGCGCGCTGCGGGCCAGGCTGGCCTGCACCAAGGCCAGGCCCACACCCGCTTCGACCAGGCCCAGCGCGGCCGCGGGGTCGGCCGCTTCGCAGCGGATGTCGATCGACCAACCGATGGCGGCGCAGGCCCTCAGCATCTCTTCACGCGCGGGCAGCGACAGCGGCGCGATGAAGGGCTCGCCGTTCAATGCGTCCAACTCGATCACCCGATCCGCCGGCACCGCCAGCATGAAAGCTTCGTCGGCCACCAGGCGGCTGACAAGCCCCCACTCGGCCGGCGGCGCCGAATAGGTGAAGCCCACGTCGAGATCGCCCCGGCGCAACGCCTCGAACTGCTCGGCCGAGCGCAAGCTGCGCAGCTGCAGGCGCGCCCCGGGGGCATCACGCTGGAACACGCGCAGCGCATCACCCAGCCCACCCGCATGCACGGCACCTGCCACATAGCCCACCACCAGCGTGCCGGCCTGCCCCGCCGCCGCATCGTGCGCCCGCTGTTGCACCCGCTGCGCATGCGCCAGCAGCGCACGCGCCTCGGCGAGAAACTCGCGCCCCGCTGCGGTGAGCTTCAAGCGCTTCTTCTCGCGCGCAAACAGCGTGAGGCCCAGGCGCGACTCGAGCTGCTGCACCTGGCGGCTGAGCGGCGACTGCGAGATGTGCAGCAGCTCGGCCGCCTGGCCCACGTTCTCGGTTTCGGCCACGGTGATGAAGTAGCGCAGCTGCTGCAGGTCCAACATGAGATCACTCCGGTCTGAACTGTGACCCCGACGGTCTTGGACACGAGTATCCGGGCTGCACAGAATCACCCCCGTCATCCCCGCCTGCGCGGGAATCACGATGCCCATCAACCAACAGGAAGCTCCATGGCCCTCAGCAAGTTCGGATTCATCGTCACCGGACCGCAGCTCGACCCCGCACAGCACCGCAGCGTGATGCAGTCGACTGCCTTCGAGATGATCTCGGTCGGCGTCTCATCGCCCAGCGAGGGAATCGCCGTTGCGCAGCAGATGGTGAGCGAGGGCGTGCAGCTGATCGAGCTGTGCGGCGGCTTCGGCCCGGCCTGGACGGCACGCGTGCAAGAAGCCATTCGGCACCGCGTGCCGGTGGGCTCGGTGAGCTACGGGCCCGAGAGCATCGATGGCATGCACGAGCTGTTCAAGGGCTGACGCGCCGCCCCGGCTCTACTGTGACGAGTGCCGGGAGGGCCTGTCCTGCACCTTGCCCAGGTCAAGGTCGAGCCCGGTGTCGAGGTCGACGCGCAACAGCGTGAAGTCGAGTTCGGCCGGCACCACGTTGAGTGCCAGCGCCTGCGTGAAGTTCGGCCGCAGGTAGAGCGGGCTGCTGCGCTCACGCAAGGGCGTGGCCACTCCCGACACGTGCACCAGCGACAGCGTATCGGGGTCGATCACCGACACCGTCACGCTGGGGTTGTGCGCGATCTCCGCATCGATGCCTTCGCCGGATGGAATCACGAACCACAGGCGCGAGCCGTCGTCGGAGCATGTCCCCACCTTGAGCTTGCGCGTGTGCAGGTGGCCACTCGCACTCAAGGTGGTGAGCACGCAGCGCTTGCCGCGCTCGAACAAGGGGTTCGAGTCAGCGCCGAGAGCACCAAACAGAAAAGACAGGGCTGACATGCCTGCCAGCGTAGCCAGGCGAGCGGCCTTCGGCAGTCGGCCAGTTCACATGCGCCGTGTAGGACGAAACCGCATCAGGCGATCAAGCCGTCGGCCTTCAAGAGCGTCTCCAGACACTGCTCCTGGATGCGGTAGAAGCCCTTGATCTCGCGGACCTGCGCGAGCACCTCGTCGGCGGGCTTCGATTGCGAGCGCTTCACCGCCAGGATCATCTTGTTCTTGTTGGTGTGCTCCAGCGACACGAACTCGAACACCTGGGTGTCGTAGCCGCAGGCGTCGAGCAGCAAAGCACGCAGGCCGTCGGTCAGCATCTCGGCCTCCTGGCCCAGATGCACGCCGTGCTGCAGGATCGGCTTCAACGGGTGCGGGCTCAGCAGCTGCGGGCGCAGCTGCTTGTGGCAACACGGCGAGCACATGATGATCTGTGCGCCCGCGCGGATGCCGAGGTGAATGGCGTAGTCGGTCGCCACGTCGCAGGCGTGCAGCGCGATCATCACGTCCAGGGCCGCGGGCTGGTAGCTGCGCACGTCGCCTTCTTCGATGCGCAGGCCTTCGATGCCGAGCTTGGTGATCACCTTGTTGCACAGCGCGACCATGTCGGGGCGCAGCTCCACCCCCGTGACCTGCGCGGCTATGCCCTTGCTGTGACGCAGCCAGTCGTGGATGGCGAAGGTGAGGTAGCCCTTGCCCGAACCGAAGTCGATCACGTTGAGCGTTTTCGAATGCGCCAACGGCGACGCGGCGAGCGCGTGTGCAAACACCTCGACGAACTTGTTGATCTGCTTCCACTTGCGCGCCATCGCCGGCACCAGCTGGTGCTGCGCGGTGGTCACGCCCAGCTCGGCGAGAAAGGGGCGGGTCATCTCCAGCCAGCGCTGCTTTTCGCGGTCGTGGGTGGTGGAGGCATCGACCGCCTGCTCGGTCTTGGCCACGTGCAGCGTGCACTGCCCCTTCTTGCTGATGGAGAGCTGCCACTCCTGGTCATGCGTCCACAGGTGCGCGTTGCGAAAGCTCGTGCCCAGCATCTCGCGCAGCAGCCCCACACCGTCGTTCACCGGGTGGTTCTTGGTGATGTCGCGGGTCTTGTGGGTGTAGAGCAGCGACAGCGCGGGCTCGCCGCGCAGCTCGACCCGGCGCGCCGTCACACGCAACAGGTCGTCGCTTGCATGCCGGGGCTTGGCCAGCAGCAGCTTGACGAAGCTGCCGTCGTTCAGGCTGGCCGCAAGGCCCGTCATCAGGCGCTCGAAGGAGGGGTCGGTAGAGAGGTTCATGGGCGGGCGCGGCAGAGGCCGAGGATTGTCGTCCACCGCAGAACGCCGCTGTCTCGCAGGTGACGAGCGCGCTCGGTGTTGGCACTGATGAAACGTTTCATGAAGGCTCCTACGATGGCGGGCAAGCCACCCCAGGAGACCCCGCATGGCCCGCATCCCGTATTTCGACATGAGCCAGGCGCCCGAGTCGTACCAGGCGCTGCTCAAGTCGCGCAACCCGCTCAACCTGTACCGCATGCTGCCGCACGCCGGCGTGTCGGCCGCCTCGGGCTTCCTGGCGCTGGGCTCGGCACTGCTGCGCGACAACGAGCTCGACTCGCAACTGCGCGAGATCGCCATCCTGCGCGTGGGCATCTTGAGCGAGGCCCCCTACGAGGTGCATCAACACAAGCGTGTGGCGCGGCAAGTGGGCCTGAGCGACGAGAAGGTCGCGGCGCTCGAAGCGGGCGCCGACACCGCGGTGCTCAACGACGACGAGCGCCTGGTGCTGCAGTTCACCGACGTGGTGTTCCGCGACGTGAAGGCACCTGACGCCCTGTTCAACCAGGTGGCCGCACGTTTCGGCCATCGGCAGACGGCCGAGCTGGTGCTGACCATCGGCTTCTACATGCTGGTGAGCCGCTTCCTGGAGAACTTCGAGGTCGACCTCGAGCCGCCGGGGACGTTCAAGTAGCACCCCGTCATTCATCAAGGACAGCCCATGAACCTCGCCCCCCAAGAACTCGACCCCAGCCGCCAGATGCACCCCGAAACCCTGGGCCAGGTGCCCGGCCGCGGGCGCCTGCAAGGCCGGCGGGTGCTGGTGATCGGCGCCGGCCAGCGCAGCATCCCCGAAGAGAACCCGCCCATCGGCAACGGCCGCGCCATCTCGGTGCTGTTTGCGCGTGAAGGTGCGAGCGTGGTCTGCGTCGACATCAACGCCGAGGCCGCGCAACACACCGTCGAGCAGATCCGCCGGGAAGGCGGCACCGCGCACGCCGAGGTGGCCGACGTGAGCGACGTGTCGGCGATCGCGCCGCTGGTCCAGCGCGCCGCGCAGCAGCTCGGCGGCCTCGACGGCCTGGTGCTCAACGTGGGCATCTCGCACGGCCTGCCGCTCGCGAAGATCACCCCTGAAACCTGGGACAAGGAATACGCCGTCAACCTGCGTAGCCACATGTTCTTTTCACAAGCCGCGCTGGAGCTGATGGACGACGGCGGCGCCATCGTGCTGATGTCGTCGCTGGCCAGCCTGCGCAACGCGAGCCGCAACCCGGCGTATGAATCGTCGAAGGCCGCTCAGGTCTCGCTGGCGCGCGCGATCGCGGTGGCCGGTGAACCGAAGGGCATCCGCTGCAACGCCGTGTTGCCCGGCCTGATGGACACCCCCATGGGCCGCGACGCCAGCCGCAGGCGCCCCAACCGCGCACTGGCCGTGCCCTTTGGCCGCCAGGGCACCGGCTGGGAGGTGGCCTACGCGACGCTCTACCTCATCTCGCACGAATCGAGCTACGTCAACGGCCATGGGCTGCTGCTCGACGGGGGCTTGAGCATCGGCGTGGTGCGCACGCCGGGCTGAGAGGCTACCGTTCGGGTTGAGCTTGTCGAAGGGCTTCGACAGGCTCAGCCCGAACGGCAGATAAGCCAAGGAGACAGCCATGCAGACGATGAAGGCGGCGGTGCAAGCCGGCCCACAAGGCCTGCAGATCCAGCAGGTGCCGGTGCCGACACCCGGTGTCGACGAGGTGCTGGTGCGCGTGCGTGCCTGCGGCCTGAACCGCGCCGACATCGGCATGGCCGCCGGCCATGCGCACGGCAGCCAGGGCGGCCCCGGCACCATGCTCGGCATGGAGTGGGCCGGCGAGGTGGTCGACTTCGGCGCGGGCGTCACGGGCTTCGCGCGCGGCGAGCGGGTGATGGGCTCGGGCCGCGCCGCGTTTGCCGAGTACACCGTGGCCGACAAGGGCCGCGTGATGCCGCTGCCGTCATCCACCATGAGCTTCGAGCAGGCCGCCACCTTGCCGATGGCGCTGCAGACCATGCACGATGCGCTCGTCACCAACGGCCAGCTGCAAGCGGGTGATGCGGTGCTGATCCAGGGCGCCTCGTCGGGCGTGGGCTTGATGGGCCTGCAGATCGCACGCCTGATGGGCGCGGGCCTGGTGATCGGCACCTCGACCACCCCGGCACGGCGCGAGCGCCTGAAAGACTTCGGTGCGCAGCTCGCGCTCGACAGCAGCGACGCCAGCTGGCCGCAGCAGGCGCTCGACGCCACCGGCGGCCAGGGCGTGAACCTCATCGTCGACCAGCTCTCGGGCGCACAAGCCAACCAGAACATGCGCGCCAGCGCCGTGAAGGCCCGCATCGTCAACGTGGGCCGCCTGGCCGGCACGCGCGCCGAGTTCGACTTCGACCTGCATGCCTTGAAGCGCCTCCACTACATCGGCGTGACCTTCCGCACCCGCAGCGTCGACGAGGTGCGCGAGCTCAACCGCCGCATGCGCGCCGACCTGGGCGAGGCGCTCGCGGCCGGCCGGCTCGCACTGCCGATCGACCGCACGTTCGCGTTCGACGACGCCGCGCAGGCGCTGGCCCACATGGCCCGCAACGCCCACTTCGGCAAGGTCGTGCTGACCCTCGCCTGAGCCCACCACCCACGCGCGGCCGACACGCGGCCAACGCGCGCACAGCGTGTTTTATTTGGCGTTCTCGGCGCCAGCCCCCAGCCCGCGAAATGCGGGGCGCCAGAGATTGCGCGACGGATTGCGCGGGGCCACCGGGCCACATGTAACCACATGTGTTGCGATCAGGGATAACCCGATAGTCTTCGCCCGTCGGCTCACAAGGCCCTACCTTTTTAAGTTGTACGCAATGAAGAAACTGATCGTTGGGGCATTGATCTGCCTGTCGGGCGTGGCCTCTCACGCCAATGGAAACCAGCTGAGCGGAGCCGACCAGGCGCTGCTGAAAAACATCAAGCAGGCGCAATACCAGGCCGTGCTCTACACCGTGATCGAGTGTGGTTTCGATTCCAGCCCCCATGTGGCGGTGGCCTTGCTGAAGTCGCCTGCGCTGCCGGCGATCACCGCCGCGATGGCGCGCGTCGACGAGCCCGCCCCGGTGCTCGACCCCAAGGCCTGCGCCGGCTTCGGCCTGCCCGCCGCCAGCACCGCACGCAAGTAAGCGCCGCAACGCCCTCTACACAGAGCGCAACGCCGGCCCGCACGACGCACGTTCGACGAAGGTGTTGGTGACGTGCACCGTGCGTGCTGCGTCACCCGCCTCGCCGCGCATGCGCGACAGCAGCAGCTCGCTGCCCAGCTCGGCCACCTGGTCCAGGTCCACCCGCAGCGACGAGATCGGCGGCACATGGCTGGCCGCGAAGTCGGGGTCGCCAATCGAGACCACCGAGATGTCGTGCGGAATGCGCAAGCCGCTGGCGTTGATGGCGTTCAGCGTGTCGCTGAGGACGTTGGTGCCCATCGCCACGAGGGCAGTCGGCCGGTCGGCACGCTGCAGCAGCGTGTGCACGGCCTCATAGGCCGGGCTCATGGCATGGGGCAGCTGCACGATCAACGTGTCGTCGAGCGCCAGGCCCTGGGCCTTGTGCCCGCTTCGAAAACCTTCGATCCGACGGCGCATCGGCCGGTTGGCCGACTGCGACACGATCAGCGCGATGCGCCGGTGCCCGAGCCCGGCCAGGTGCGCCACCACCCGCTTCATGCCGGGCACGTGGTCGAACAGCACGCAGTCGCTGCGCGTGTCCATGTCGCGGTCGAGGATGACGGTGGGGATGCCGAGCTCGCGAATCGCCGCCAGCACCTGCGGGTCGCGCTCGCTGCCAGGGGCGATCAGCACACCGTCCATGCCACGTGACTTGAAGGTGCCGAGGATGTCGATCTCGCGCTCGGCGAGGTTCAGGCCGTTGGCCAGCAGCATCATGTAGCCAGCGGCACGCAGGCGCTCTTCGAGCGCGCGAAACAGCTTGGCATAGAGCGGGTTGGTCACGTCGCTGAGCAGGCAGCCGATGGTGCGCGTGCTGCGCAGCCGCAGCGACTGCGCCGCGTGGTTGGGCCGGTAGCCCAGTGCGGCGATGGCCTGCTCGACCTTCTCGCGCGTGGCGGCGCTCACGTTGGCCACCTTGTTGATCACTCGCGAGGCGCTGCCCAGCGACACGCCCGCCAGCTCGGCCACATCACGAATGCTCACGGAGCGGGGCTTCTGGGGTGGGCGCGGCATGAAGGCGAGAATTGTAGAAGCCATGCCACGCCAAGCCGCCGCCAAGAAGGCGCCCAAAGCGCCGAAGACGCCACGCTCGCACCACTACCACGTGTATGTGGTCGAGCTCGCCGATCAGGTCTGGAACAACGCGCGTTTTCGCGCCGCCAACCCTGACTACGAACTCGGCAAACCGTTTGTCTACGTCGGCATGACCGGTCTCGACCCCGATGTGCGCTTCGACAAGCACAAGGCGGGTATTCAATCGAACCGCTTCGTCTTCGACTTCGGGCTGCGCTTGTTGCCACAGCTGTACGAGGTCTACAACCCGATGCCGTACGACGGCGCGCGCGACATGGAGGTCGAGCTGGCGATCGGCCTGCGCGAAAAGGGCTGGGGCGTCTGGCAGGCCTGATCGGCCTGGGCCCACGCTTGCATCACTCGTGCATCACTCGCCCTGCTGCGCGGGCAGGGGTGCGCGCGCCTCGGCCAGCAGGCGGGCGCGTTCGTCGGGCATCAGCGGCAGACGGCTTGGCAGCTGGTCGGTCAGCGCGGGGTCGATGTCGTCGAGGTGGCGCGCCATCGTCACCAGGGTCTGCCAGCGCAGGGCCGGGTCGCTGATGCGCTGCGCCAGGGCCAGAGCTTCGTCGGGCTGATGGCGCAGCAGTTCGTCGGAGCTGGCGTGCAGCGCAAGCGTCGGGTCGAGCCCGGCCTGCGGCCCCTGCGAGCGCAGCCACTCGCGCGCCGCCGCACCATCCAGCGCCAGCCAGCGCGACACCGCCTCGCGCAGCAGGGCCTCGCGTTCTGCGCCGGGCAGGCTGCTCGCGAAGGCAGTCGCCGAGCGCGCATCCTGGTTGATCCAGCGGTCGTGGATGGCAGGCAGCAGCGGCGCGGCACCGCCCGTCTGCTGCACCCAGGCGGCCGCGCGTGCGGCGTCGGTCTCGGCCCAGCGTGCCGCCGCGTCCTGGCGCAGGCGCTCGCGGGCGTCTTCGGCCAGCGGCGCGTGGGCCAGTGCCGCCAGCAGCAGCGCATGTTCGCGCCGCTGGGCGCAAGGCTCCAGCAGCGCGGCATAGATCGGCTCGGCCTGCGCCGGCAGCACGCGCGCCAGCGCGGCGGCATGGCGCAGCGCGGCCGCCGGGTCGGCGGGCAGCACGGCGATGACGAGGGCCACCCCCAGCGTCCAGGCCTGCGGCCCGAAGCCGGCCAGCGCCGGCCAGAGCGGCTCCGGCTGGCGCATGAGCCAGGGCTGGAGCTGGGCCACGCTGTCGCGCAGCAACGCGGCGTCCGGGGCAGCCGCGAGGGCCCGCCAGCGGGGTGCCAGCGCCGCCAGCACGGCCGCCAGGTCGGCGTGCACGGTGGTGGCGCTCACGATCGGCGCGACGGCTCGCGGCGCAGCCGCTTCCAAGGGCGCCGACGGCGCACCGACCTCGTCGTCCGCGCTGGCCGTCAGGCGCAGCAGGCCCCACGCCAGCCCCAGGGCCAGCGCAGGCCAGACGAAGTGGGCACGCCGCGGCTGCATCGTCACCGACCGAGTCACTCAGCGAAACAGGCAGGAGCGGGCGATGCGGCTCGCGTTGGTGTCCTTGGCTGGCTCGCGGCCCTTGCCGGTGCCGACGTAGGTGTCGCACTTGGTCTTGCTGCCGGAATAGACCAGGTCGCTGATCGTGGCCACGTCGTACTGGCCGCTGATGCCCGAATAGCTGTCGTAGGTGCTGTTGACACCGGCCACCGAGCTGTTGACTGTGCCCAGGCGCACGCTGTTGATGGTGACCCGGCGCGCGTACTGCGGCGCGCAGTTGCCGCAGGAGCGGTAGAGCTTGCCGATGTTGTCGGCGTAGAAGTCCTGGATCACCAAGGTCCCGTTGCCGTTGTGCTGGAAGACCTTGTCCTTCGCCTTGAAGGCCGCGCCGCCGCTGATGGTCAGCCGGCCGGTCACGCCGCTTTGCGGCTTGAGCGTCGCCGCGTCTTCACCGACATCGGCCCAGTAGACGTTGGTGATGTTGCACACGCCGTAGCAGTGCACGCCGTCGGCGCCACCTGCCGCCAAGGCGGTGCCGCTGCCCAGGGAACCGTCGCCGATGACCACGTTCTTCACCGTGGCGCCGTTGTTCAGCCTGAACATCGGGATCTGCGACTCGTTCTGGTCGCCCCGCATGTTCGACGCGGTGCCCACCAGGCAGACCCAGCGGCCGTAGCGGGCCACGCCGTCCCAGGTGGTACCGGCCGCCACCTCGATGGTGCTGCTGACGTTGACCTTGGTGCAGCTCGGCACGCTGCGCACGCCCGGCGCCGCGCTGGCCCAGCTGCTCAGGCCCAGCGCCAGCAGGCCGACAAGACCGTTGATGAAACGAACGCTCATGGTGTCTCTCTCCAATGATGTTGTGGGCCTTCGCCCGGACATCGGGCGCGGCACCCCATCAGAGCGCTTGAAGAAACAGCAAAGTGATGCGGGTAAGTGGGCGCCACCAAACGCTCGGGGCTCGGTGATGGTCACTAAACTGCACGCCCGTTCAATAATGGATTGCCCGGGGTGGGTGCCGCGTGGCCTTTACGGGTGAACCAGGGCCTGCGCGTGGTGGGCCAGGTGGTCGGCCATGAAGCTGCTGATGAAGTAATAGCCGTGGTCGTAGCCCGCATGGCGGCGTAGCGTGAGCGGCTGGCCGGCGGCGCGGCAGGCGGCCTCGAAGCGATCGGGGTGCAGCTGTTCGGCCAGAAACTTGTCGGCCAGACCCTGGTCGATCAACAGATGCGGTGCACGCGCACCGGACTTCACCAGCTCGGTCGCGTCGTGCTGCGCCCAGACCGCCTTGTCGTCACCCAGGTAGCCACTGAAGGCCTTCACGCCCCACGGGCATTGCATGGGCGCGGCAATCGGCGCGAAAGCCGAGACACTTTGATAAAGGCCGGGGTTCTTCAACGCGAGCGTCAGCGCACCATGCCCGCCCATCGAGTGGCCGAACAGGCCCACCCGGTCGGCACGCGACGCAAACGCCGCCAGCACCAGAGCGCGCAGCTCCTGCGTGATGTAGCTGCCCATGCGCCAGTGCTTCTTCCACGGCGCTTGTGTTGCATCGAGGTAGAAGCCCGCGCCGGTGCCGAAATCCCACGCCGCGTCGGCCCCTTCGACACCCGTGCCGCGCGGGCTGGTGTCGGGGCTGACCAGCATCAGCCCGTGCTCGGCCGCGTGGCGCTGCGCACCGGCCTTGATCGCAAAGGTCTCTTCGTTGCAGGTCAACCCGGCCAGGTAGAACAACACCGGCACCGGGCCTGCCTTGGCCTGCGGCGGCACGAACACGCCGAACTTCATCGGCAAGCCGATCAGCGCCGAGTCGTGCTGATAGAAGCCCTGCACACCGCCGAAACAGGTGTGCTCGCTCAGCGTGGTCAAGCCGGCCATGTCAGTACATCACCACCGAGCGGATCGACTCGCCGCTCTTCATCAGCTCGAAGCCTTTGTTGATGTCGTCGAGCTTCAGGCGGTGGGTGATCAGGTCGTCGATGTTGATCTTGCCGTCCATGTACCAGTCGACGATCTTCGGCACATCGGTGCGGCCGCGTGCGCCACCGAAGGCCGAGCCCTCCCACTTGCGCCCGGTCACCAGCTGGAACGGCCTCGTGCTGATCTCGGCCCCCGCTTCGGCCACGCCGATGATGATGCTGCGGCCCCAGCCCTTGTGCGTGCACTCCAGC
>NZ_JADMJX010000289.1 GCF_018780185.1 Rhizobacter sp. | reverse complement strand
GTGAAGGAGCTGATCCGCCAGACCATCGTCGGCGCGCGGCGCAACCAGCGCCACGCCGGCATCTGTGGGCAGGCGCCGTCCGACTACCCCGAGATGGCCGAGTACCTGGTCGAATTGGGCATCGACTCGATGAGCGTCACGCCCGACACGCTGCTCAAGATCACCCGCGACGTGCTGGCCGTTGAAAAGCGGCTCGGTCGCCCACCCCGCGAGAACACCGCTTCATGAATGCACAACAACCCATTTCCAGCCTGATGTCGGCCCGCACCTGGACCATCGGCCTCGATGACCCGGTGCAAACGGTGGAGGCCTTTCTCGCCGACAAGGGTTTGACATGGGCGCCGGTGGTGGGTGCCAACGGCGTGGTGCTCGGCGTCATCAGCTCGGCCGACATCCTGCAGTTCCATGCCCAGAAGGGCGATGCGGGCAAGGTGCTGGCCTGGCAGCTGTGCACCTACAAGCCGATCTGCGTGTCACCCGACACACCGATCGCCAGCGTGGCGAAATCGATGGTCGACAACCGGATCCACCATGTGGTGGTGACCGATCGCGGCAGCATCTGCGGCGTGGTGTCGTCGCTGGATTTCGTCAAGACCTTCATCTGAAGCGACGGGCGCCGCGCACATGGCGCGGCAGGCCGCTCAGACGACGGTGCCGAAGAGCGCGCCCACACCGGCGGTGATGGCCATCGCTGCTGCGCCCCAGAAGCTGACACGCCAGGCACCCGTCAGCATGCTCGCGCCACCGGCGCGTGCCGCGACGGCGCCGAGCAGTGCCAGGAACACCAGTGCACTCCCGGCCACCCATGGGATCAGCTGCGCGGCGGGCGACAGCGCGACCACGCCGATCGGCAGCACGGCGCCCACCGCGAAGCTGGCGGCCGAGGCGAGTGCCGCCTGGATCGGCCGCGCGCTCAGCGTCTCGGAGATGCCCAACTCGTCGCGTGCATGGGCACCGATCGCGTCGTGTGCCATCAGCTGCGTGGCCACCTGGTCGGCCAGCGCCGCGTCGAGCCCGCGCCCCATGTAGATGTGCGCCAGCTCGCGGTGCTCGCCCGCGCCGTCGGCGGCGAGCTCGGCGCGCTCTCTGGCGAGGTCGGCTTTTTCAGTATCGGCCTGCGAGTACACCGAGACGTATTCACCGGCGGCCATCGACATCGCACCGGCCGCAAGCCCGGCCACGCCGGCGATCAGGATGCTCTCGGCGCTGGCGTTCGACGCCGCCACGCCCAGCACCAGGCTGGCGGTGGAGACGATGCCGTCGTTGGCGCCCAGCACGGCGGCGCGCAGCCAGCCGATGCGATCGGTGCGGTGTCTTTCTCGGTGGCGGTTGAGCATGGGTGCGAGCGTGTTGAAAGCAACAGGCTGCAGTATGACGGCCGCAGCGTGCGCGACCGGCCCAGGCTCAGGCGGTCAGGGGGCGACGTGCGTGCGCCACAGATCGCGCAGGGTGCGGATCGTCGGGTGGGCGGGGGCGGCTTGTGGCGGCGGCAAGGCTGCTGCGGTCTCTGCGCGCTGCTCTCTGTGAGAGATCAAGCGGCCGACGCTGTAGGTCAGCAACCATGAAGTTGCCACGAACAAGCCCATGCCGCCGATGGCAAAGACCACCAGCAATGCGCCGTGCACCCAGTCGAGGCTCAGTGCCGAGAAAAGCACTGCAGAAAGTGCAGCCACAAGGCCCGCGCGCAGGCTGCCCTTGGAGCCCAACATCCCACCCAGGGCCAGTGCGTAGCTCGCTACGAAAAGCCACGCCAGCACCATCTGCACAAGGCTCAGGTTGTTGAGGGTGAACAGGATGTCGTCCATGTGTGCAGCATAGTCATGGAGCATGGCAAATGGATGTCGGACAACGCCGCGTTGTGCACTTCCACCGAGATGAGGGGAGTGCACGACGGTGCGCTTGTAACGGCTGCGTCGTGCGCGCCACACGCCTGTGTGAAAGCACTCGTTTGGCGCCGCATCGGGCGGGGTGGGTATTCATTCCTGGCCCCCGCGAACAGGGGTGCTGTAATCCGCCGCAAAGGGCTCAGCGAGAGGCGGGGCGAGCATGTGGTGGCAGTGGCGACCGGGCAGACAACCCACGACCATTCGGGCGCGCATTCAGCTGCTGGTGGTTGCCTGTGTCGTGCCCGCCTGGTTGCTGGCGGTCGGTGTGTCGTACCTGGCTTACGAGCGCGAACGCGACGCCGTAGTGAGCGCCACGGTGCAGACCGCACGCTCGATGACGCAGGGCGTCGAGCGTGAGCTCGCCACCAGCATTGCCGTGCTGCAGGCGCTCGGCACGTCGTCGCGCATCGATGACAACGACCTGCGCCGCTTCCAGGAGCGCGCCGTCCAGACCTTGCGTTTCAGCGGGGGCGACAACATCCTCCTGGTTGACACCGAGCTGCGTGTGCTGGTCAGCGCGATCACGCCCTTTGGCGAGCCGCTTCCGCCCTTGCGCCATGACCGCTTTCCGCAGGTGATGGCCACGGGGCAGCCCGCGGTGTCCGACTTCTTCGTCGGCCAGGTCTCCAAGCGGGGGCAGGTGGCGGTGGCGGTGCCGGTGATGCGTGGCGGCAAGGCGGTGGGGCGATTGGAGATGTTGTTCTCGCCGTCGCGCTTTGCGCAGATCCTGGAGCGCCAGGGTTTGCCCGAGGGCTGGACGGCGGCGGTGATCGACCATCAGGGCGTGATCGTCGCGCGCAACCGCAACGCCGAGCAGTTTGTCGGCAAACCCACGGCCGGCATGGTGCTCGATCAACTCAGGCAGCGCGCCGAGGGCAGCTTTCAGGGGCGCACCCAGGATGGCATCGACGTCATGGGCTGTTTCAGCCGATCGGGCACCTACGGGTGGGCCGTGGTCATCGGCGTGCCTGAGACGAGCTCAACGGCAAGCTGCGGCGCACGCTGATCTGGTACGCCTCGGGCTCGTTGGTGCTGCTGGCACTGGGCCTGGTGCTGGCACGGCGCATTGGCCAGCGCATTGCGCAACCCATCCAGGCGCTCATCGCGCCGGCGTTGGCCATCGGCCGGGGTGAAGAGGCGACCATCGCCGCCTCTCCGGTGCGCGAGGCCAGCGAGCTGGGCCAGGCCCTGCAGCATGCGCAGCAGCTGCTGCGCGAGCGCGAGCAGGCGCGCCAGCAGGCCGAGGCCTCGCTGCGCGACAGCCAGTCGCGCCTGCGCATGGCGCTCGACGCAAGCCAGATCGGCGACTGGGACCTCGACCTGCGCACCCACGTGATGCACCACTCGCTGCGCCACGACCAGTGTTTCGGCTACACGCAGCCGGTGGCCGACTGGAGCGTGGCGCGCTTCTTCGATCATCTGCACCCCGACGACCGCGAGCGTGTCGACACCTACATGCAAGGCGTGGTGAGCGAAGGCCGCTCGTGGCAGCTCGACACCCGCGTGGTGTGGCCCGACGGCAGCGTGCATTGGCTGGCCACGCACGGCACCTTCTTGCGTGAGAACGGCGTGCCGTACTTCATGCTGGGCATCGTGATCGACATCACCGAGCGCAAGCAGAGCGAAGAGCTGCGCCTCAACGCCGTGCGCCTGGAGGCCGAGAACCGGCAGATCCAGGAGGCCAACCAGCTCAAGAGCGAGTTCCTCGCCAACATGTCGCACGAGCTGCGCACGCCACTCAACGCGGTGATCGGCTTCGCCGAGATCCTGCGGGCAGATGCCGCCCCGCTGACGCCGGAAAAGCGCAACGAATTCCTCGGCTACATCGCCACCAGCGGGCGGCACCTGCTGGGGTTGATCAACGATGTGCTCGACTTGGCCAAGGTGGAGTCGGGCAAGTTCGAGTTCGTGCCCGAGCCGGTCGATCTGCCGGTGTTGGTCGACGAAGTGGTGGGCGTGCTGCAGGCCGAAGCCTCGCGCAAGCGCATCTCGCTCGTCACTGAACACGATGCGAGCCTCACCGATGTGAAGCTCGACCCGGCGCGGCTGCGCCAGATGCTCTACAACTTCTTGTCGAATGCGATCAAGTTCACCAATGAGGGCGGGCAGGTGGTGCTGCGGACCCTGCCCGAAGGGGAGCTGAATCTGCGCATCGAGGTCGAAGACAACGGCATCGGCATCAGCGAACTCGACCAGAAAAAACTGTTCACGCAGTTCCAGCAAGTCCAGACGGGGTATGCCAAGCCACACCAGGGCACCGGCCTGGGCCTTGCACTCACGCGCAGCCTGGCCGAGCTGCAAGGTGGGCGTGTCGGTGTGCGCAGCGTGCCCGGCAAGGGCAGCGTGTTCTACCTCGTTCTGCCCCGCAGACCGAACGACGCATCGCTCGCACATTGATCACACCAGCGCGTGTGATGAACGTGTGGCGGTGATAGATTCGCGCGTCTTTGTTGAGCCACAAGAAGCACCACCACATCGAGGAGAACCACCCCATGAGCACCGACACGGCCACACAAACACGCAGCACCCTGGGGGCCATCGGCCTGGGCGTGAGCGACCTGCAACGATCGGCCGACTTCTACATGCGCGTGCTCGGCATGAAGCAGCTGCAGACCTTCAAGCTGCCCCACATGGACGAGATCGTGCTCGGCCTCGAAGGCAGCCGCGGCTCGGCCATCGTGCTGATGCACTGGACCGATGGCTCCGAGCGCAACTACAAGAACCTGCCGATCAAGCTCGTGTTCTATGTGCCCGACCCCAAGGCGCTGGCGCAACGCATTCGCGACGAGGGCCTGGAGATCGTGCGCGAGCCCGCACCCGTGGCGGCGCTGGGGAACGCGGTGGTTGGCTTTGCCAAAGACCCCGACGGTTACCTCGTCGAGATCCTGCAAGCCACCACGCCCCGGGCGGCCTGAAGGCCACACCCATGGTGACTGCCGCCAAGCGCACGCCGGTCAAGCCGCGCTTGTCGGCGCAGCAGCGGCGCGACCAGATCATGGACAGCGCGACCACGCTCATCCTGCAGCGTGGCCTGTTGCACTGCACGCTGGAAGAGGTGGCCGCCACCGCGGGCATCAGCAAAGCGCTGATCTACCGCCACTTCTCCAGCCGCGACGAGCTGCTGGTGGCGCTGCTCGAACGTGAATACAGCGTGCTGCGTGGCCGCGGGCTGGGGGCCTTTCCGCCCGACACACCCTTCGATCGTGTGGTGCGCGTGGCCACGCTGAAGGCGTTTGAATACCTCTACGAGCGCGGCGCCATCTTGCGCGAGCTCGCCAGCGATCGATCGACACAACAGCTGCTGCAACCGCGCGACCGCGAGGAGCGCATGGCCAGCACGCGCTTCTTCGTCGACAAGTCGATGCGCACCTACGGGCTGCCGCCCGAGGTGGCGCAGATCATTGCCGTCATCACCATCAACGCGCCGCTCTCGGCCGCGCGGGGGCTGCGCAAGTTCGGCTTCACGCCGCAGATGAGTGCCGAGGTGTGGACCGAATTCGTGCTCGGCGGCTGGGAAGCCGTGGGCAGGCGCTTCGGCACGGGTGTCGAGCCGGTGGTGACAAAGCGCCATACCGAAAACCCCAAACCAGCCCGGCGAACCCCAGGCAAACGCTGAGAAGCGGGGCTTGAAGGGCCGTACCACCTGTTCTGCTTGGTGCACTGCAACGGAGGGAATCCCCTCGCTTGTGCGCAAAACTCACGCTTGTAGACTGAATGTCTACTAAGGCGTGCGCCCCTAAAAAAAGCAATGTGAGAGGCGCCATCGCCCAGAGCGATTGAGCAAGTGGACGGGTGGAGACCGCGACCCGGCCTTGAGTTCTTCAAGGCCGGGCGTGAACACAAAACGAGGAGACAAAGACAATGAAGCGATCGATCCTGGCCCTGGCGGCCTTGGTGGCGTGTGCGGGCGCGGCGGCTCAAGGCGCCAGCAGCGTGACCATCTTTGGTGGCGTGGACGGTAACCTCACCCGCGTCAGCGCCGATGGCCGTGGCCACGTCTGGCAGGTTCGCGACGGCGGCATGTACGTGAGCAAGATCGGTTTCACCGGCAGCGAAGACCTGGGCGGCGGCTTCCGCGCCCACTTCTACCTGGAGTCGCAGGCCAACAGCGACACCGGCACCGGTTCAGCGACCAACACCAACAACCTGTTCAGCGGCAGCTCGCCGGCAGGCGCCTTCGCCTGGAACCGCAAGGCCACGGTGAGTCTGTTCACCCCCGTGGGTGAAGTTCGCATGGGCCGTGACTACGTGTCCACCTTCGTCCCGCCCACCTACTTCGACCCGTTCTTCAGCGCCGGTGTCGCGAGTGCGGTGAACTTCCAGCCTTACTACAAGTACATCGCCCCGATCGGTCAAACACTGGCCCCCGGCACCCTGGTGCGCGCCAGCAACATGGCGGCCTACTACATCCCTGCCACCTGGGTGCGTGGCCTGTACGCCTACGGCCAGGTGGCGCTCGGCGAGGGCACCGGCGCGCGCTACACCGGCATCGGCTCCGGCTACCGTACCGGGCCTCTGTTCGTGGCGGCCGCCTTTGGCAAGACCAAGTCGCCGTTCATCGACGGCGGGGCCTACCTCACTGCGGCCACTGCGAACCCCGCGAACACCCTCACCGTGTGGTCGGCCGGCGCTTCCTACGACTTCAATGGCTTCAAGGTGATGGGTTTCTACCACTCGCAGAACGTCGACTCGTTCGGCCAGTTGGGCGGCCCGACCGAGAAGGACCGCAAGGTCGACGACTTCTTGATCGGCTTCTCGTGGGCGATCGGGGTCAACACCATCAAGGCCAGCGTCATGCAGCGCGACGACAAGGGCCTGGCCGATGCCGACTCGCGCCAGCTGGGTCTGGGCTACTCCTATCACCTGTCCAAGCGCACGGCGGTGTACGCCAATTACGTGAACATCAAGAACGAGAACTCGGCGAACTACAACTTCATCGCCTCCGGTTTCCTGCCGACGGCGGGTGGCAAAGCGAGCGCCATCCAGGCGGGCGTCAGCCACAGCTTCTGATCATTTCGTTTTCCTAGGCGGTGCCGGAGGAGAGTCCGGCTGCATGTTTGAATGGGGCTTCGGCCCCATTTTTTTTGAGGGTATGCACCGATGATCCGCCGGCTGCATCGGGGCGAACAATCGATGCATCCTCAGTGGGCCGAACCATGAACGCAGACACCCCTCCAGTGCTCGACGCGGCGCATCTCCAGCAGATGTTGAGCGTGTCAATGGCGCACGGCATGGCGGTGGCCTTGTGGGCGCGCGTGATGCCGCAGGCCACCGCCGTGGTGGCCGACGCCGGCAGCTCCAGCTTTGGTGAGCTCAACGCCCGCTGCAACCAGCTGGTGCGTGCCTTGCGCGAGCGGGGCCTCAAGGCAGGCGATGGTGTGGCGCTGATGTGCAGCAACCGCGTCGAGTTTGCCGAGGTGTTCTGGGCCACACGCCGCGCCGGCTTGCGCTTCACACCGATCAACTGGCACCTCACTGCCGATGAGGCGGCTTACATCGTCAACGACTCTGACGCCAAGGCGCTGTTTCTCGATGCACGTTTTGCCGCGCTGGCCAACGACCTCGCCACACGCACCGACTGCGCGCGCATCGCCATCGGCGGCGGGGTGCCGGGCTTCGAAGACTACGAAGCCGTGCTGCAAGCGCAGGCCCCCCACGACATCAGCGACCCGCAACTGGGCACCTCGATGCTCTACACCTCGGGCACGACCGGGCGGCCCAAGGGCGTGAACCGCAGCGCCGTGGCGGGCAGCCCGACCAGCGAAGCCGCGGCCTACCAGCCCGGTGTCAGCGTGCACCTGTGCACCGGCCCGCTGTACCACGCGGCGCCACTGTCGTTTTCGCTTGCGGTGCCCAATGCCTTTGGTGCGGCAGTCGTGATGATGGACGGCTGGGATGCGCAGCGTGCGCTGCAGCTGATCGAAGCGCAGCGTGTCACCCACACGCACATGGTGCCGACCATGTTTCACCGCATGCTGTCGCTGCCTGAGGCGGTGCGCCATGCGCACAGCACCGGCTCGCTGCAATACATCCTGCATGGCGCGGCGCC
The DNA here is from genome assembly GCF_018780185.1 of Rhizobacter sp. Lineage (GTDB taxonomy): Bacteria > Pseudomonadota > Gammaproteobacteria > Burkholderiales > Burkholderiaceae_C > Rhizobacter. The sequence goes on along the minus strand of NZ_JADMJX010000289.1, from coordinate 14,602 downwards.
GTGCCCGGTGCCGGTCAAGCGCGCCTTGATCGAGTGGCTGGGCCCCATCGTGCACGAGTACTACGCCGCCACCGAAGGCATGGGCAGCGTGGTGGACTCGCCCACCTGGTTGCGCAAGCCGGGCACGGTGGGTCAGCCCGAGCCGGGGCACATCCGCATCCTGGGTGACGACGGCGCAGAGCTGCCTGCCGGCGAGGTGGGCACGGTCTACCTGCGCGCCCCTGACGACTCACGCTTCAGCTACTACAAGGACCCGGTCAAGACCGAGCAGGCCTACGTCGGCCAGCACTACACGCTGGGCGACATGGGTTACCTCGATGAAGACGGCTACCTCTTTCTCACCGACCGCAGCGCCAACCTCATCATCTCGGGCGGGGTCAACATCTACCCCGCCGAGGTGGAGGCGGTGTTGCTCACCCACCCCGCCGTGGCCGACGTGGGGGTGATCGGTGTGCCCAACGACGAGTGGGGCGAAGAGGTGAAGGCCGTGGCCACCCTGCACAACGGCCACCGGCCCTCAGACGCGTTGGCACAAGAGCTCATTGGCCATTGCCGCGCGCAGCTGGCGCATTTCAAGTGCCCGAAGAGTGTCGACTTCGTGGACGAGCTGCCGAGGCACGACAACGGCAAGCTCTACAAGAAGAAGCTGCGCGAGGCCTATCGCAAGGCCAGGTGAGGGGCGTTGGGCGCCGGCGCGCAACTCGCCGCCGTGGTGGGTCTTGATGACCCGGAAGAGAGCGGCCGAAGTGGCGTGCCCGCACTTCCAGGCCATTGCCATATGCCCAACTCGTCACGGTTTTCATGGTTTGTCGCACGGTGCAGAACGTTTGTGCGCTCAAGCCAGGCTGGCGTTGCCCGATATCAGGGCTGAACTCCTGGTTTTCGTGCCATGTCTGCACCTGTCGCCCGCTCGCCGCGGGCCCTGTCTTCGATCTCGCGCTTGTACGTCACGTCGTTTGCCGTGGCGGGAGCCTTGCTGCTGGCGTTGGCGGGTGCCACCTGGTGGATGCTGGAGAAGGCCTATGTGAGCAGCGTGCAGCTCGCCTACAGCGAGGTCGACGCCGCCTCGCAACGCCTGAGCGACCGCGTGCAGCGCCTGCTCGACCAGATCAACCAGACCGCCTCGGTGGTCAAGCACTACCAGGAGCAAAGCGGCAACGTTGACCTGGTGGAGCTGGAGAAGACCGGGCTGCTCGCTCCCGCGGGCCGCGTGTCGGTGGCCCTGGCCGACCAGGCCGGGCAGGTGTTCGCCAAAACGAGCGCACCGGGTGCGGTGCCGAACAAGGTCACCCACGTGGCCGACCGCCAGCACTTCCAGGCCTCCTGGACGCGCCCGGGCCTCGCGGTCACCGAGCCGGTATTTTCTGAAGAGCTGCAGCGCTGGCTGGTGCCCGCTGGCAAGCAGCTGCAGCGCAGTGATGGCAGCTTCGCGGGTGCCGTCTTGATGGCGTTTGACGCCGCGCTGCTGACCGAAGGCTTTCTTGTCAACGACCAACCCGGCAACGTGGTGGGTGTGCTCGGTGCCGATGGCATCTTCCGCTCGCGCTTGTCGGATCAGCGCCAGACGGCTGGCGACCTGATCGATGGTGCGCGCATGCTGCGCGCCGCCAAGCGCATCGAGCGCAGCATGCTGCCCACGCCCAGCCCCACCGACCGTGTGCTGCGCTTCACGTCGGTCACCCAGGTGCCGGGGCAAGACCTTTACGCGATGGCATCGGTCCCGATCACCACCTCGATGGCTGGCTATGAAGCCCTGCGCAAGCGCTCGATCGCCACCGCCTGCGTGGCTGGCCTGGTGATCATCGTCATCACCCTGGTGCTCACGCGCCAGAGCAGCCGCCTGCGCCGCACCGTGGTGGAGAAAGAGCTCGCCGAGCTGCGGGTGTTCCACGAGAAGGAGCTGCTGGAGGTGACGCTGCGCTCCATCGTCGACGGCGTGGCCACGACCAACCACCTGGGGCAGGTGACTTACCTCAACCCGGCGGCCGAAGAGATGACGGGCTGGCCCGCTGCAGAAGCGATCGGCAAGCCGATCTCGGAGGTGGCGTCTCTTTTGCACGGCCACACCCGCGAGCGCCTGAGCCACGGCCTGGCCGAGCTGGCGCGCCCGGGTGCGCAGCCCCGCGCGGTGCGTGACTCGGTGCTGGTGCATCGCAACGGTGTGCACCGCTCGATCGAAGATTCGGTGGCCCCCATCCTGGGGCGCAAAGGCCTGGCGGTAGGTGCGGTGCTGGTGTTCCACGACGTGAGCCCGGCCAAGAAGCTCGCGGCCGAGATGTCGTACCAGGCGAGCCATGACCTGCTGACGGGTCTGCTCAACCGCGCCGCGTTCGAGGTGCGCCTCGACACGGCGCTTGCCACCCATGACCCCGGAGCCCAGGGCGTGGTGATCTGCCTCGACCTCGACCAGTTCAAGGTCGTCAACGACACCTGCGGCCATGCCGCCGGCGACCAGCTGCTCAAGCAGGTGACGGCGCTGCTCACCCAAGAGATCCGCAAGCAAGACACACTGGCCCGACTGGGCGGCGACGAGTTTGCGGTGCTGCTCGAAACCTGCCCGCTGGAGCCGGCGTTGCGTGTGGCCGAGGCCATGCGCCAGCGCATCAGCGAGTTGCAGTTCGTGTGGGAAGGGCGCTCCTTCCAGCTCACCGTGAGCATTGGTGTCGTGCCCTTCAAGGCGCACCAGTACAAGCGCACCGACCTGCTGCGGGTGGCCGACTCCTCCTGCTACGTGGCCAAGGAGGCGGGCCGCAACCGCGTGCATGTGTACGACGATGCCGACACCGCGGTGGCCACACGCACCGGCGAGCTCGACTGGTTCTCGCGCCTGCAGAAGGCGTTGACCGAAGACCGCTTCGTGCTCTACGCGCAGCGCATCGCCTCGATTCAAGAGAACGGCGGCGGCTATGAAAGTGTGGAAGTGCTGATTCGTCTGCGGGACGACGAAGACAAGATCGTCGCGCCCATGGCCTTCATTCCTGCGGCCGAGCGTTATGGGCTGATGCCGTCGATCGACCGCTGGGTCATCTCCAAGGCTCTGCAGATGCACGCCGGCTTCGCCAAGCACTACAAGCTGCCGGCGCGCTTCAGCATCAATCTGTCGGGCGCGTCGATGGCCGATGCTTCGCTGGTCGACTTTGTGCGCCAGCAACTCAAGCTTCACCGCGTGGCGCCCGAGCTGGTGTGCTTCGAGATCACCGAAACCGCGGCGGTCGGCAACTTCGACGTGGCGGTGCAAATGATGCACGGCATGCGGGAGCTGGGCTGCCGTTTTGCGCTCGATGACTTCGGCGCGGGCATGTCGTCGTTCACCTACCTCAAGCGCCTTCCCGTCGACTACGTGAAGATCGACGGCGCCTTCGTCAAAGACATGTCGAAGGACGCGGTCGACTTTGCGATGGTCGAGGCCATCCACAACATCGCCCACCGCATGGGCTTGCGCACGGTGGCCGAGTTCGTGCAGAACGACACCACCATCGAGATGCTTCGTGGCCTGGGCGTTGACTACGTGCAGGGCTACGGGGTCGAAAAGCCGCGCCCGCTGGACGACGCGACGCGCAGCAGCCAGGCCGTGCCCGAACCGATGCTGCTCGTGGCTGCCTGACGCAGCCGCCGTAGGCGCATTCCCACAGCGAAATACGGCACCCCGCACTGGCCGCCACCGGCCTGCAGATCCTAGGATCGTTTCACTGCTTTGCATGTCGAAACGAGGCCCATCATGGCTACCGCATCACGCGCCTTGTGGAAGGGCGCCATCAGCTTCGGGCTGGTCCACATTCCCGTCAGCCTGCATTCCGCCACCACCGAGAGCGGGGTCGATTTCGACTGGCTCGACAAGCGCAGCATGGACCCGGTGGGCTACAAGCGCGTCAACAAGCGCACCGGCAAGGAAATCGACAAGGCCCATATCGTCAAGGGCGTGGCCTACGAAGAAGGCAAGTACGTGGTGCTCAGCCCCGAAGAGATCGAGGCGGTGTACCCCAAGTCGACGCAGTCGATCGACATCGAGGCCTTTGTCGACGCCAGCGAGATCCCCTTCGTCTACCTTGATCGGCCCTACTACCTGGCGCCCATCGGCAAGGGCGAGAAGGTGTATGCGCTGCTGCGCGAGGCGCTGCTGAAGAAGGGCAAGGTGGGCCTGGCCCGCGTGGTGATCCAGACCAAGGAACACCTGGCCGCGCTGGTGCCTGCCGGGCCGGCGCTGGTGCTCAACCTGTTGCGCTGGGGCGCCGACATCCGCTCGTGGGAAGACTTGAAGCTGCCCAAGGAAGGTGTGAAAGGCGCCGGCATCTCCGAGCGCGAGATGACCATGGCCGGCCAGTTGATCGACGAGCTGAGCACCGCCTGGAAACCCGCGGACTTCAGCGACAAGTTCAAGGACCAGGTGATGGCCCTGGTGGAGAAGAAGGCCGAGGCCGGCCAGACCGAGACGGTGTTGCAGCCCGAGGAAGAGGCGCCCGCCAAGACGGCCGATGTGATCGACCTCACCGAGCTGCTGCGGCAAAGCCTGCGCGGCGGCAAGGGCGCCAAGCCGGTGGCCAAGAAGAAGCGTGCTGCGTAGGGGTGATCCATGGGGACCAGCAGCCTGGCCGCTTACCAGCGCAAGCGCGATTTCAAGCACACGCCGGAGCCGGCAGGCGAGCTCGCTCCGGCGAGCAGCTCAGCTTCGTGGTGCAAAAGCATGCGGCGCGCCGGCTGCACTATGACTTCCGCCTCGAACTCGATGGCACGCTCAAGAGCTGGGCCGTGCCCAAGGGCCCGAGCCTCGACCCGTCTGACAAACGCATGGCGGTCGAGGTCGAAGACCACCCGCTGTCGTATGGCGGCTTCGAAGGCGTGATCCCCGAAGGCCACTACGGCGCCGGCTCGGTGATCGTGTGGGACCGCGGCACCTGGGCGCCCATCGGTGACGCGCGCAAGGGCTACCGCGAAGGCAAGCTCAAGTTCGAACTGCACGGCGAGAAGCTGCACGGCGGCTTCACCCTGGTGCGCATGCGCCAGCGCGACGGCGAGCGACAGACCTCGTGGCTGTTGATCAAGGAGCGTGACGACGAGGCGCGGCCCGCGAACGAGTTCGATGTGGTCGAGGCCTTGCCCGACAGCGTGCTGGGCAAGAAGGCGAGGAAGGTCTCGGCCTCGAAAGCCAAGCCTGCCGCGAAGGCAAGCACCAAGCTGCCGCTCTCGCTCTCGCCGCAGCTCGCCACCCTGGTCAGCGAGGTGCCACCCGGCGACGACTGGCTCTACGAAATCAAGTTCGACGGCTACCGCCTGCTGGCCCGCATCGATGGCGATGACGTGCGCTGCTTCACCCGCAACGGCCACGACTGGTCGCACCGCATGCCGCAGTTGGTGAAGGCCATCCGGTCCTTGAACATCGGCTGGGGCTGGCTCGATGGCGAGATCGTCGTCGCCGGCAAGGACGGGCGGCCCGACTTCCAGGCGCTGCAAAACGCCTTCGAGTCGCAACACACCCAGGGCATCCAGTACTTCGTGTTCGACCTGCCGTTCCACGACGGGCAGGACTTACGTCATGAGCCCTTGCGCACACGGCGAGACCGTCTGGGCAGCCTGGTGGGCCAGGCCAAAGGCAGCACCGTGCAATTCAGCGCAGCCTTCGACGACGACCCCAAGAAGCTGCTGGCGTCAGCGCAAGCGGCCGGCCTCGAAGGCCTGATCGGCAAGCGCGGCGATTCGACCTACCAGGCGAGACGCTCCGCAGACTGGGTCAAGCTCAAGGTGAGCGCGCGGCAGGAGTTCGTGATCGGTGGCTTCACCGACCCGCAGGGCTCGCGCAGCGGCCTCGGCGCGCTGCTGCTGGGTGTTCACGATGACAAGGGTGCGCTGCGATACGCGGGCAACGTGGGCACCGGCTTCGACCAGAAGACGCTGACCCGGCTGCGCGCGCAGCTCGATGAGATCGAGGTCGGTGCCAGCGCCTTTGCCGACGCCCCGGCGCGTGTGGGCACGACCAGGCGGGTGGTGCCGCACTGGGTCAAGCCGAAGTTGATCGCCGAGGTGTCGTTTGCACAATGGACACGCGATGGCCATGTGCGCCACGCCGTGTTTCACGGCTTGCGAAGTGACAAACCGGCCGAGCGCATCACCAAGGAGGTCGCCAAAAAAGTGGGGGCTCCATCCGCCAACAATCTGCCCGCAAAATTTCGCATCACCCACCCCGAGCGCGTGATCGATGCGTCCACCGGCATCACCAAGCAGCAACTGATCGAGTTCTACGCCTCGGTTGCCACGCTGATGCTGCCGCACCTGAAAGGCCGGCCGGTGTCGTTGCTGCGTGCGCCCGAGGGTGTGGGCGGCGAGCAGTTCTTCCAGAAGCATGCCGAGGGCAGGGCGCTGGCGAACGTCGACACGCTGAGCCGCGACCTTTACCCGTCGCATGAGCCGCTCTTGGCCATCTCCGATGCGATGGGTTTGCTGTCATCGGCGCAGATGAACGTGATCGAGTTCCACACCTGGAACGCCACCACCCGTGCGATGGACCGCCCCGACCGCATGGTGTTCGACCTCGACCCCGGCGAGGGCATCAACTGGCCGCAGGTGCAGGAAGGCACGCAGCTGCTGAAAGGCTTTCTCGACGAGCTGGGGCTGACAAGCTTTCTGAAGACCAGCGGCGGCAAAGGCCTGCACGTGGTGGTGCCGTTGACGCCAAAACACGACTGGGACGTGGTGAAAGCCTTCTCACAAGCCATCGTGGCCCACATGGCCCGGGTGATCCCACAGCGCTTCGTCGCCAAGAGCGGGCCGAAGAACCGCGTGGGCAAGATCTTCATCGACTACCTGCGCAACGGGCTGGGCGCGACCACGGTGTGCGCCTGGTCGGCGCGGGCGCGGCCGGGCATGGGGGTGTCGGTGCCGATCGCGTGGGACGAGCTCGCGGGTTTGAAAAGCGCGGCGCAATGGACGGTAGGCCACATCGCCGAGCGGCTGCCGATCGGCAACGCGTCGTGGGACGGCTATGCGGCGGCGCGCCAGAGCCTCGTCAAGCCGATGAAGGCGCTCGGCTTCGATGCCGAGAAAGATGCGGTGAAGTGAGCGACCCGCCAGGTGCGCCACCGGTCAGGTGGCGAAGGGGGTGCGGTGCCAAGCAACTCAAGCGGGCCACAGCGGGCCCGCTTGGTTGAACTCGCTCAGACCGTGGTGGTCGTGGCGGCGGTGGCCTTCTGGGCGCCAGCCGCTTCGGCTTCTTTGCAGGAGGGGGCGCACACATGCTGCGCCTTGCCCAGCAGTCGCCGGGTCTTCAGGGTGTTGCGGGGGCGGTGCTTGCCGCACAGGAAGCACGACATGGTGCCGGCCTGGAAGTCTCCAGCGCTGGCAAACGGCGAGCCGCCTTCCTTGACCTTGTAACGCAGGCCGTCGGCCTGGATCTTGGTTTTGATGACGTCTTTTCCCAAAGTAACTTCCTCGGATAGATGAGAACCCCGGCCAAAACCCGGGTTCAGGTGCCGCAAAACGCTCATAGTGACACGAAGCAGGCCCTAAGTGTTGCAAACAGTGGATTGACCAAGCTCGCTGAACGGTATGCAAACACCAATTCCCCCGGCCGAGGGGGCCATGGACTGGCGATAACCCTCAGTTTCAAGGCCGTGGCCTGGCTGCGGACGGCGGTTTCCGGGGCCACGGTCAGCAGCTCGCCCCCGGCGGCGAGGCGCAGGTGGGTCAGGAAGGAGTCGGAGCTCAGGCTGACCTGGGATGGGGCGACCGATCACAAGGCAACAAAGTCTGTCTTTGGCTTGCATCAAAGATCGGTAGTTTGCGGTTGCTTTCAAAAAACGCATCCTGAACGGGAGATAACACGATGGCCCATCGACGGCACTTCGTGACCTGCATCGCCGCGTTCGGCGCCTTGAGCGCGCTCGGTCTGCCCACCCGGGCGGCACAGGAGATCGCACTGGCGAAGATTCTTCTGGGCGCCTCCGCCGGTGGCGCCGGTGACCTGATGGCGCGCCGCCTCTCCGAGCAGAGCGCCCGGCAACAGCCCGCTGTTACCCGCTCGTCGTCTCGCGTTTTCACAATGGCAAAGGGCCGGGTGCATGGTGCGCCACGGCCCTTGCTGCCAAGGAGACCGAGATGGGCAAGAAGATCCTGATGCTGACGGGCGACTTCACCGAAGACTACGAAACCATGGTGCCGTTCCAGGCGCTGCAGATGGTGGGCCACACGGTGCATGCCGTGTGCCCCGACAAGAAGGCTGGCGACTACGTGTTGACGGCGGTGCACGACTTCGACGGTGCACAGACCTATTCCGAAAAGCCCGGCCACCGCTTCGTGCTGAACGCGAGCTTCGCCGAGGTGAAGGCTGACGACTACGACGCGCTGCTGATCCCCGGCGGTCGTGCGCCCGAGTACCTGCGCATGAACAAGCAGGTGCTGACGATGGTTCAGCACTTCTCGCGGGCTGACAAACCCATTGCCGCGGTGTGCCACGGCGCACAGCTGCTGGCGGCGGCGGGGGTGATCCGCGGCAAGCGGGTGTCGGCCTACCCGGCCTGCGCGGCCGAGGTCGAGCTGGCGGGCGCTACCTATGCCGACATCGCCGTCGACCAGGCGGTGACCGACGGCAAGCTGGTCACCGCACCCGCCTGGCCGGCGCACCCGGCGTGGCTGGCGCAGTTCCTGGCGGTGCTGGGCACCAAGATCGAGGGGTGAACCGCGATTGCGGCGAGGCGCTGATTGGGCATAAGGTTCGCTCCTGGAGGCCTCACCCATGTGCGAAATCTTCATCAGCGCCGACCCCGAGAGCTACGAGTCGCGCACCCGCTCGGTTCGCCTGCACGGCGTGATCACCAGCATCCGGCTGGAGAACCTGCATTGGGAGGTGCTGGCCGAGATCGGCCAGCGCGACGGCATGAGCGTCACCCAGCTGCTGGAGCGCCTGCACGACGAGCTGGTGGCCGCACGCGGCGAGGTGGGCAACTTTGCGTCGTTCCTGCGGGTGAGTGCGCTGCGCTACATGGCGCTGCAGGCGCACCAGCGCATACCGACCGATGTGAACGTGCCCATCCGTTCGCTGGATGCGCGCAAGGTGCTCGAGCACCTGCCCGCCGGCTGGGCCACGCCGCGTGTGGGCAGCGAATCAGCCCTGGGTTGACGCCCGAAGTTCGGCCTCGATGCGCGCACACAGGGCGCGCAGCCGGTGCCGTGCCAGGCCGCGCCCTGCGAGGGCACCCGTGACGCCACCGAGCAGCACCCCCAACGCGCCCTGCGCCACCCACGCGGCGATGGCGCTGCCGGTCCCGTCGCCGGCCGGGCTGAGCGGGTAGAGCAGCGTCAGGCCGAGCAGCAGCCAGGCGCCCAGCGCCGCACCGGCCCAGCCGCGGGTCGTCAGCAGCAGGTTGATCTGGCGCTCGTGTCCGCTGCGCCGTGATTCGGGCAGCTCGCTCAGGCGCAATGCAATGCGGATGCGCGGCAGGCCCAGCCGTCTGGCCAGGGCGTCGCGAAACGCCTGCAGATCGGCTGGCGACTCCAGCGCCACCGTGCGCAGGGGCACGACGCGGTGCGTGCGTGGGCTGTGGGCCACGTCAACGCAGCTTCAGGTGCTCTCGCTGGGTGGGCACAAGATGCCGAGCACCATCGGCCGCACGTAGATCTCGGCCACGTTGTCCTGCGTGATGCCGGGAACCCAGTGGCCCAGGCTCGCCGTCGAGTTGACCAGGCCGCTCGCCACCTGCGCGGCGATCACCGGGTGCAGCGGGCGCACCGAGCCGTCCATCATGCCGTCGACCACCACGCCGGCCAGGCGCTCGGTCAGGCGGCTCATGGTGCGGCGCACTTCAGAGCGGCGCTGCGGGTCGGACAAGGCGCTGGTGGCGCCCAGGCGCAGCAGCGGGCCTTCGGGTGACAGCTGAAAGCGCGCCAGCGAGCGCGAGATGGCGCAGGCGCGGTCCCAGCCACTGCCCTCGATGCCCTCGGCCAGGCTGAGCGCACGCCGGATCACGGTGAAGCTGCGCTCGAAGCAGGCCGAGATCAGGTCTTCCTTGTTGTCGTTGTGGTGATAGAACGAGCCCTTGGTCACGTTGAGCTTGGCCGAGATCATGTCGACCGAAGCGCCGCGGTAACCCTGCTCGTTGACGAGCGACGAGGCGGCGCGCAGAAAGGCCTCCGACGTGGGGTCTTCGTCGCTGGTGAGGCGCCAGCGCAGCTCGGCAGGCGTGGGGGCCGACCACACCGAGCTCGGGCCGGCGCTGCCGTGGAGCACGATGTCGCTCACCCGCTCGGCGATGCGGGGGTACTCGTCGGTCTCGTAGCGGTCGATCCAGCCGCGCACCCAGTGCGCCAGCGACAACACGGTGTAGGTGCGGGCGGCCAGATCGGCGCGGCCGAGTTTGGCCGTCTGCGGCGTGCGCAGCAGCTCGCGCAGGCGGCGGAACATCTCGTTGTAGGCGTCGGACACCACCTCGAAATGCGGGCTGGGCAGGGCGCGCATGTCGTTGAACTGCATCATCGGCGCGTGCGTGCCACGGTCGATGTCGGCCAGCAGGGCCGCGTGCAGGCGGAAGAACTCGTTCACCCGCGCTTCCACGCTGCCCAGGTGGTGGGCTTTCTCGATGATGACGCGGAAGACTTCGATCGCGCGCAGGAAGCAGGCCGTGGCCAGGTCTTCCTTCTTGCGGTAGTAGTAGGTGACGCTGTTGGTCACCAGGCCCACGCTGGCGGCGATGTCGGCCAGCGTCGCACCCTTTACGCCATGCTGGTTGAACAGGTTCGCGGCCGCGCTGAGGATGGCTTCTCGCTTTTCCTGGAAGCGCTGGGTCTGGGCAGGAAGCGTCGCGGGCATCTTGGCGGGGGTGGCGGGCTTGCGGGCAGCCATGTGGGGGAGGCGTCGAATTATGCCGCTGGGCCCGCGGGTGGCCGCACCCGGTTCAGGCCACGGCCGTGCGTTGTGACACAGGCATGCTCATCGGCACCGCCCCGTCGTGCCCGTTGTGCAGGTGGCAGGCCACGGCGCGGTCGCCCGCCATGTTCTTGAGCTGCGGGTCTTGCGTCTTGCAGATGTCCATCGCCTCGGGGCAACGCGGGTGGAAGCGGCAGCCCGAAGGCGGGCGCAACGCGCTCGGCACCTCGCCGGTGACCACCACACGCGGGCGGGTCATCTCGATCTCGGGGTCGGCCACCGGCACGGCCGACATCAGCGCGCGGGTGTAGGGGTGCATGGGGCGCTGGTACAGGTCGTCGCGCGAGGCGATCTCGACGATGCGGCCGAGGTACATCACCGCGATGCGGTGGCTGATGTGGCGCACCACCGCCAGGTCGTGCGCGATGAAGAGGTACGAGAGACCGAGCCGCTGCTGCAGCTCGACCAGCACGTTGACCACCTGCGCCTGGATCGACACGTCGAGCGCCGACACCGGCTCGTCGCAGATGATCAGGCTGGGCTCGAGCGCGAGCGCGCGGGCAATGGCAATGCGTTGGCGCTGGCCGCCCGAGAACTCGTGCGGGTAGCGGTCGGCCATGTCGGGCAGCAGGCCCACGGTCTTGAGCAGCTCGGCGACACGCGCGCGGCGCTCGGCGGGCGTGCCGATCTTGTAGACGTCGAGCGGCTCGCTGACGATGTCGGCCACCGTCATGCGCGGGTTGAGCGAGCCATACGGGTCTTGATAGACCATCTGCATGCGGCGCCGAAAGCGCCCGGTGCGCTTGTCTTGCGCGGTGATGTCGTCGCCCTCGAAGAACACCTTGCCGCTGGTGATGTCGAGCATGCGCAGCACGGCCAAGCCGGTGGTCGACTTGCCACAACCCGACTCGCCCACCAGGCCGAGCGTCTCGCCGCGGTTGAGGGTGAACGACACGCCGTCGACGGCCTTCACCGCACCGACCTGCTTGCGCAGCACGGCACCGGCGAACACCGGGAAGTGAACCTTCAGGTCTTCGACGCGAAGCAGTGGTTGGTTGTTGTCTGATTGAGTCATGCGACGCCCAACACCGTTCGGGCTGAGCCTGTCGAAGCCCTGGTGAGATGCGAACGGCCCTTCGACAGGCTCGGGGCGAACGGAATACGGAAATCAGGCTGTGTCATCGCGTAGGCAGGCCATGATGTGGTTGGTACCGATCGAGCGCAGCTTCGGGCGCTCTTGCGAACACTGTGCAATCGCACTGCGGCAGCGCGGGGCAAAGGCGCAGCCCGGCGGCAGGCGCGACAGGTCGGGCGGTGAGCCTTCGATGGGCACGAGGCGCTGCGACGCATCGCCATCGAGCCGCGGCACCGAGGCCAGCAGGCCGCGGGTGTAGGGGTGGCTGGGGCTTTTGTAGAGGTCGCGCGCCGAGGCCTGCTCGACGATGCGCCCGCCATACATCACCGCCACGCGGTCGGCATAACGTGCCACCACGCCGAGGTCGTGGGTGATCAGGATCAGCGCGGCCTGCGTCTCGCGGGTCAGCTCTTTCAGCAGGTCGAGGATCTGCGCCTGCACCGTCACGTCGAGCGCGGTGGTGGGTTCATCGGCAATGATGAGCTTGGGCTTGCAGGCCAGGGCCATCGCGATCATGGCGCGCTGGCGCTGGCCGCCCGAATACTGGTGCGGGTAGGCGCCGGCTCGTGCAGCGGCGTCGGGGATGCGCACCTTGCCCAGCAGCTCGCGCGCCGATTCGAGTGCCTTGTCCCACGGTGTGCCGCGGTGCAGGTTCATCGGCTCGGCGATCTGCATGCCGACCGTCAGCGTCGGGTTCAGCGAGGTCATCGGCTCCTGGAAGATCATCGCGATGCGGTCGCCGCGCACCTTGCGGATCTCTTCGTCGCTGAGCTTGACCAGGTCCTTGCCCTCGAACAGGATCTCGCCGCTCTCGATGCGCCCCGGCGGGTTGGGGATCAACCGCAGGATCGAGAGCGCGGTGACGCTCTTGCCCGAGCCCGACTCGCCGACGATGGCGAGTGTCTCGCCGGGTGCGACCTCGAACGACACGTTGTCGACCGCGGTGACTTCACCACGCTCGGTGCGAAAGCGGGTGGTCAGCCCGCGTACTTGAAGCAGGGGTTCACTCATTTGCCCATCTTTTTCTTGAGTTCCTGGTCGATCCAGATGCGGGAGTAGATCGGCCAAGGGCGCACGGCCCCGGCGCGCAGCTCGCCGTTGTAGTTCTTGACCCACGGCCACCACGCGGTGTGGTTGTAGGGCGTGGGCAGCCAGACGTAAGGCGCCTTCTCCAGGATCTCGCGTGTCATCACCTTGAGCATGATCTGGCGCTTGCCTTCGTCACGCTCCTTGAGCACGTCTTCCATCTTCTTCTCGTAGGCGGGGTCGTTCCACTGCGAGGGGTTCCAGACCTGGCCCTTGACGAAGTTCTTGCGGATGGTGGTGGTCGGGTTGGTGTGGCCGTTGTCCATCAGGTACAGCGGCGCGTTGGTGCGCGTGGTCATCGCCGACAGGAAGGCCGGGTACTCCATCGGCTGGATCTCGAGCTTGACGCCGATCTTGTCGTAGTAGGCCGCGAGCATCTGCACCAGGTCGCCGTGGGTGCCATTGACGGCGTTGTACTGCACCTTGAAAGTGAAGCCGTTGGGGTAGCCCGCTTCGGCCAGCAGCTGCTTGGCCTTGGCGGGGTTGTAGGTGTAGAGCTCCTGCACCGCCTGCGGCATGGCGGCGAGCGGTTCGAAGTAGCCCACGTAGTCGGGGTGCATCGGGAAGCCGAACACTTCGGCATGACCGCTGTAGATCGACTTGATGATGTCAGCGCGGTTGACGGCCATGTTCATCGCGCGACGCACGCGGATGTCGTCGAATGGCTTGGTGTCGACGCGCATCGCGAGGTAGGTGCCGGCCATGGCCAGCGTGCGCGACCATTTCAGGTCGGGGGCCTGTTTCTTCAGGTCTTCGACCTCGCTCGCGCGGATCACTTCAAGGATGTCGAGCTTGCCTGTGCGCAAGAGCGAGTAGCGCGTGGCCTCGTCCTTGATGGTGCGGTAGGTGATCTTCTCGACGAAGGGCAGCTTGTACTTCTGGCCGCCGATGGTTTCGGTGTCCCAGTACTTGGGGTTCCTGGTGTAGGTGTTGGAGTTGCCGGCCTGGAAGTCGGTCAGCAGGTAGGGCCCGGTGCCGTTGACGTTCTTCCAGTTGTTGGCGCCAGCCTCGACCACTTCTTTCGGCACGATGGCCGAGTAGTAGCCCCAGCCGAAGCGGTAGTCCCACTCGGCGTTGTATTCCTTGAAACTGAAGCGCACCGTGTGCTTGTCGATCGCCTCGGCCTTGCTGATGTGGTCGAGGTAGTAGGCGGTCTTCTTGGGGCTCTTCTCCAGGCGGTTGAAGCTGTAGACCACGTCGTCGGCGACCAGCTCGCGTGCGGCCATCACGCCCGGTTTTTCGGGGTACATGATGCCCTTGCGCAGCTTCACTTCCATCGTCATCGGGTCTTTCCAGGCCCAGCTCTCGGCCAGCTCGCCACGGATCGCGTCGGTGGGCAGCCAGGCATCGGCGACGAACTTGTGCTTGCCGCCGTTTTTCACCGACTTGGAGAGGTCACCCGACCACAGCACCTCGTACTGGCCGCCCGCGTCGTGGTTGATTTTCCAGTTGTAGTCGGCCGGGTCCCACGACAGCGCGGAGATGCCCACGTACACCGTGCCCAGCTTCAGCTCGCCGCCGTATTGCGGCTT
>NZ_JADMJX010000312.1:4582-22677 GCF_018780185.1 Rhizobacter sp. | reverse complement strand
GCGCTTACATCGGCCGCTTCAACTTCAAGGGCAACGACCAGCAGAAGCTGGTGGGTTCGCTCTCGGGTGGTGAGCGCGGTCGCCTGCACCTGGCCAAGACGCTGGCGCAGGGCGGCAACGTGCTGATGCTCGACGAGCCGTCGAACGACCTGGACGTTGAAACCCTGCGTGCGCTGGAAGACGCGCTGCTCGAGTTCGCGGGCAGCGTGATGGTGATCTCCCATGACCGCTGGTTCTTGGACCGCATCGCGACGCACATCCTGGCCTGCGAAGGCGATTCGAAGTGGAACTTCTTCGACGGCAACTACCAGGAATACGAAGCCGACAAGAAGCGGCGCCTGGGTGAAGAAGGTGCGCGGCCGAAGCGCGTGCGCTTCAAGTCGATCTGATCAGGCGCACGCGCGTCATTCCCGCGACGGAGCAATGCCGCGCGGGAAGCCGTACCTCTGCTTGAGCCGTCATTCCCGTGAAAACGGGGATCCAGGATGCGGCATCGTGCTGCCTCTGACGCGCAGTGCGGCAGCCGGCAAGAGCGATTTCGACGGTGACAGCTTGGGTGAGGTTTGAGGCGGCGTAGTGCCTACGCCCCTGGGCCAGCTCGCAGGCCGGACACACGGTTGGCAACAGGCTATATCGGATTGGTGGGCCCTGTCGGGCGCCGCGTTTTGTCTCGGTGCGATTTTCCTCAGGACGGATGGTCGAATCGCCGCTAAGCAGCGGTTGCGGTCCGTCGCCGCCAGCAGCTGTACTCACGCTGCCCGGCACTAAGCGGCCATTGGGCCAGGCGCCCAGCGCAAGAGTGTATGGCCGCTGTCCGAGGTGAAGCGGTCGTACGACCTCGCGCGCCCGGTCACGGTCTCAATGACCGCTGCCCTGTGGCGCGAACTGGAAGTTCCGACCCACATGCGACCCCCACCTACCTCGATTTAAGGGTGGCAAGCTGACAGTCGGTCCGCGGTCTGTCCACGCACCAGCGGCGCATAGGCAAGCTTGTCAACGTCAGTTCGGCGGCCAGGGCCCGAGTCTGGCGATGCAACAAGCGATGCCAAGAAGCACCGGGTCATCGGTCTTTCGAGGCATCGCTGTTGAGACATGTCCAGAAAACCGTGCCCATCACCCTTCTCAGGTACTCCGGGGACCCTTCCAGGGCGTAGATGGCTCGCGCAACCGACTGAATGAGCCCAGACGGATAGACCTCACGGTTGGTCAAGCGCTCCGCGGTCTTGGCCTCCGCCGATTGCCGGTCTGCCCCTGTCTTCCGATCCATGTCGAGAAAGAACGCAATGTCCGTTCTGGCGTAGCAAATCCTCATCTTCCACGCCGGCTGCTGAAGGTCCATGGCCTCTCGGACGGCGCACTCCTGGAGCTTCCCGGCCGCGAAATCGGCGTAGTGCTTTACCTCTGCGTTGTCCACGCCCTCAAACAACTCGAGTGCGAGCCTTTCCCCGAAGGCGGATCCACGCACATAGGGCAGCACGTCGTCGCGCTTGCGCCCGCCCGCCATGTAGACGCGGGCGATGTTCAGCGCCATGAACCCTTCCGTATCGCAAGTGCGAAACGCCGCGCTCTGCTGGGCGGGAGCGTTACCGGCCGGCGCTTGCGCCCCCACCAACGCCGGCATCCAGATGGCAGACAGAACCAATCCTCGAAGCAACTTCATCAGTGCCTTGCTGTTGTTTGTTAAGCGGTGCGCGAAAACCATCATCGGGAAAAGACCCACCCCAGCAGCATGAAGGGCGTCGCACTCGGGGGTGGTGTTGCGGGCCAATAAACGCCATGCGTCGCCGATTTGCATTGTCAGGCGGCGAGTGGGCAGCGCTGAGTCTCCGGTTCTGGGAATGGAGCACTTCGTCACGCAGATAGCCAAGCATGAGGGAACCTGCCCGCGGCCAGCGACTGGAAGTGGCCGGCACCACCATTTCGCGGACCTCGAAGACAGCGGACCTTCGCCTGCCGTTCGCATCAGGTGAAGGGGAGCTATCTGGCGTACCTTCGAACTGGCAATCCCGGCCACAACCTGACCCTCGAGATCCAACCAAGAAGCGGTCAGTCGATTTCGCGGCAGGGCAGCCTTGCCTAACCCTATTCAGACTTGCTCTGCGGCCGGTTCTGCTGCTTGTCCGAAGTAGGCGACGTTCATGGCTTCGATGAACCCTGGCGGCAGCGCGCCTTGGCCATGTAGCTCTTCCACCTTACGGACAGCGACGAACGGCTTGCTCGCACCCTTCGTGGCGACATAGCCAAGCATGCCTTCCAGATCGTTTGGGCCAATGACGTGAATTAGAACTCCACCTGCGGCGGGAACAGCTGCGGCAATTCTGGCGTTGACTGCAAAGGCTGCGGGATTGTTCTGATCTTGGTCATGCAGCACCCTGTGAGGGATAGCGAACGCGTTGAGCACTCTCTGGAATGCGGTGATGTTCTGTTTGCCGTCGCAGTCGACGAACGTAACCTCGCGACGAAGCCGCCTGTGCCGCGCGAAGAGGCCGGCTAGCTCGGCAGCACGCTCGATTGCAGCTATTGCACTGAACTCTTCGAAGAGAACAACGTGCTTCGCGAAAAACAGCTCGCTTATCGTGGGATGAAAGCGCGCAATTGTCTGCAGCTTTTGCCGATCAGCAGCATCACCAGGAGCTGGGAATAGATCCTGCGTCACCTGTTGGCACGACGCGTCGCCAGTGGGAAGCTTGACCATTCTGACAATCGCTCGGTACCTCTCGGCGATGTCCAAGAAGACCGGCGAGTGCGTGCAGCATGCCACCTGCATTCCTGGCTGACCCGCTAGTCGATACAGCACGTCTCGCATGAGCCGTTCCATCTGCGGATGAAGGTAGAGCTCAGGCTCTTCAATCAGCAGGATAGCTGTTCGCTCCGCAAGCGGCTCTCCCTCAGCCGCGGGTTGTGCCTGTGTCTCAGCGAGCGCTTGCAGCAGCGTCATGACCAGCGTTCTCTGGAGGCCGTGCCCCTGATGACCAACCTGGGTCTCGATACCAGCGAGTGGGTCCCGGATGACCAGTGAGGTATTCGGCATCACTAGGCTGCGTATCTCGGGTGCTTCGGTGCGTATGAAGGCCTGCCCGCCAATTACTTCGCCAAGCCCTTGGTTGATTCGATCCTGTAGTTGGCGAACTTCTGCAGCCTGCCGTTCTGGATGCTGTTCATCTGGTCGAAACAGAGACAAGACATCATCGATGGCAGTTCGCAATGCCTGCATTTCTGGGCGTTGGGCGAGCTGACGTTCCACTATCAAGTTCACCAATTTCCCGTAGGTCGAACCATCTTTCGCATTCGTCTCGTCTGATGCCTCGTGAACGGCTCTAACAAAGATGGCTCGCGGCATGATTGAGTTCGCGTTCGATTTCCAGTTGCCTCCACCACCCGGGTTCGCTGTCCAGTCAGGTGCTCCTTGCACGACCAGATCCGCCCGCTGGGCGCGCACCAATTCGCGCAACGCGTCGCGCGTTGCGTTTGTTGGGCGGGCAGGCCGGTTAGGGATTGCGGCAATGAGGGGCTGATAGTCGGCGGGAAAAGCTGCCCATGTGGTGTCGGGGTCAGGCCATCCCGCAAACGTGTCCTGGGCAGAGAAGGAGAAGAGCTGTTCCTTCCAACCGCCGCGCTCCGCCTCGTCTCCCTGGGCTAGCTCCAGCCAGTAGCGCTTCTTCAGTATCCATTCGCCGTTATGGACACGTCCGCGCACGGCGACTTGTAGTTCGTCAACGGCGCTCAATTGGTCGAAATGCCCGATGAGCTCAATCGCGTGATCTTCGTCGGTGAGGTGCCGCCGATAGAGTGAAGGTTCTTTGATACTGCTGCCACTCAGAAAGCAGGTCAGCGCGCTAAGGACACTCGACTTCCCGCAGTTGTTTTCACCGATGAGGACGAGGAGATCGTCCCATTCGATACTCGCGTACTCGATTGCCTTGAAGTTGTGAATCTCGAATCGACGAAGACGCATGGCACGACTCTCGGTTGAATTTCCTGGGCTACTTACCGTTGCGTTCCTTGCGAACTTTTGTGTCCTTCTTCTACGCGTACCCGCCTAGACAATCGTTTGCTCAGCGGGCGGCGCTGCATCGCGGGAACGACGGGTAGGAGTACCGGCTTAGGCTATTGCGAGCGGGATTGGTCGTTGAGACTAGTCGACACGGTCGAATACATCGGCGAATCGAGCTGCACTGGATTGTTCCGACCAGAAGTGGATTCCCTCCAGCAAGTTGATGATCTGTGCTGCGAACTCCGCGAATCCAGCGTGCGACCACATCAGAGCTAGATGGTGTTTATCAGTGGTGTACGACACCGTGTACCGCTTCGTTATGGCGTAGGTGTTGGGCGCGATATGAGTAAGGCTGACAGACGAACCCGGGGCAACTAGCACGCTACCGTTCTCGCGCCGGATGTCTAGGCTAACGATAGGCCGAGCAAGGTCCTCGGCGGACAGTCCCTGTTTGGTGCCATCCGAGGGGCCGCTGACAAACAAGCCCGTCATTGAAGAGTCACAGTCAGCACGAAGGATGGCGCCACCCCAGAAGCCGGGAATACAGACACCTTCAAGCAACTTCTGGAGAATCTTTGCGTTGTTGAAATTCGTGAGTTGAGCGAAGACGATTCCAGATGAGAAGCGGGGCGGGAAGTGCCCCTTCAACGCCTCAAGCTCACGCAGCTTGTCTATCGCGTCGCGAACACTGCGGTCCGTTAGCGTTGCTTTAACTTCATATACGGATGCCACGTACTTCGCTGGTATTGCTCTCTGCCGCCCCTGCAGGGATTGGTCGTCGTTGCTACTTGCCCAAAGTACGGGAGTTTCCAGCTTGTCGTAGACGATCACGTCAAAGTGATATAGCTTGTTGCCGACATCAAGAATGTTCGGCACGATGAACCCCGAAGTTACCCCGTATCGAGCTGGCAAGAATTTTTCCAGCCAGCCGCGCAGCGCTGCTTCAAAGGCCACCCCGTGCTCTGTTTGCAACGGGCGAGACGCCGACAGAGTGTGGGCGCGGTCCAGGATGTGGAGCAAGTCGTCCCGGTTCTGGAGGAACTCTCTCCACCCAAGCATCCCGTGACAACCGGGCATGGTTGGATGGGCGATAGCCCCCTCGGGCTCAAGGACGAACCGTCCGTGCACCGGCGGGGTAAGCGTAACTGTCCCGGTGCCTTCGTTGGCAATGTAGAACTTTGTCAAGAGGTCGCCTCGCGCAAGAGCCACTACGGAATTGAGTTTGAGATCCATCTGATGCTCAACTTGACGGGCATCAGGCTGGTTCATACGTGGGGGACGCTTCGCGATTATGCGTGGGTGTATCCACTAGCGAAGGTCTTGTGCAGGTGTTGGCCCCTTTGCCGTGCCTACCGCCTTTCATTGACCGATGTCTTGATGTGGATCGCACCAGCTGGCGGCAGTTGAGACCAGTCGAGGTGTTCGGCTAGTCGCTGTCCAAGCAGTCCGCCCTCTCGCCCGGGTACATCTGCTTGTCATGCCGAGGCCATGGGCAACTTAGACCTCCCGCTAATGCCTCGCACATTTCCGGTCATTCGGGAGCGCAGACCCAATGTCCGCAGTGGGTCGAGTTGTTGAGTTCGCCTGAGACCGAAGCAGTCATCGCCAAGGCGCAGGCGGCCCTGTATCGTCCGCAGTTCACTTTGAGAGTTCAGCGGTCACACGTGGCGAGTGCCGTCGAAGGGCCGGTCTTGGATGTCGCCGACATTCCGCTCGCGAGCGCGAATGTCTCAGTCCAGTCTGAAGCCGCAGCATCCCCGCACCTCCGATAAGCGCTGCCAACACGCCCCTTCTCCGCCCTTCACCCCCAGCCCGCGGGGGTGATGCTTCACGGCATGAGTGACCACCTCGAGGGCCGCCGCTTGTACATCGCCGATCTCGCGCGCCGCCAGCACGATATGGAATCGGGCTGCGTGGCGATGGAGCCCCTGACCTACCGCGTGATGTCGAAGTGCCTGCGCGAGGCCCTGGCCGGGTTGCCCGAGCCGGTGGCGCGCGCCGGCTTCTCCGAGCTGCCGGCGCACCTGATGCCGCTGGTGGCCGATGTGCTCGAGACTCGCCATTTCGACCAGCACGCCTGCCTGATGGGCAGCCAATCGGCCCACTGTCGCGAACAGGCAGAAATCATCGTCGACCGCATCAAGCGCTCCGCGGCTTGCTGACCTCACGGGGGGGGCTGCGTAGCCCCCAAGCTTTGCAGTCTTGACGCCGCCTCCCGCCCGCCAGACCATGCACGCTCCGCAAGGAGGCAGCCATGGTCACGCGCAAGAAGACAAGCAAGAAACCCACCCCGCTGTTCATGCGGGTCGCCCGTCCCGACCCACCCGACTCGCGTGACCGGCCGTTCCGGCCCAACGTGGGCCGCGCGCCGGCGCCCACGCTGTTCCCGGCGCTGGGCCTGCCGGTCAAGAACCAGGGCGACACCATGGCGTGCACCGGCTTCGGCCTGTCGCTGGTGGTCGAGCACCTGTTGCGCAGCGCGCGGCGTGAGGCCAAGCCGGCCATCTCGCCCTTCATGCTGTATTCGATGGCGCGTCGCTACGACGAGTTTCCGGGCTCGGTGCAAGACAAGGGCTCCAGCCTGCGCGGTGCGCTCAAGGGCTGGTTCAAGCACGGCGTCTGCCGCGAAGACTTTTTCCCGGGGCTGGAGATGCCACCGGCCAGCAAGAAGCTCTCGGAAGACTGGTGGTTCGATGCGGTCAAGCGCCCGCTCGGTGCCTACTACCGCATCGACACCCAGGCGATCACCGACATGCACGCCGCGCTCAACGAGGTGGGCATCATCTACGCGAGCGCCGGTTGCCACACCGGCTGGGATGAAGGCAGCAACCAGCCGGCGATGAAACGGCGCCCGACCTCGTTCAAGCAGGTGTGGGAGATCCCGGTGCAAGGCGGCGAGGCCGACCACCCGGGCCATGCGTTTGCCATCGTCGGCTACAACGAGCGTGGGTTCCTGATCCAGAACTCGTGGGGCCCCGAGTGGGGCTCGCATGGCTACGCCATCTTTGGCTACGACGACTGGCTGCGCAACGCGATGGACTGCTGGGTGGCGCAGCTCGGTGTGGTGACGCGCGACCACACCGCGATCTCGAAATCGATCAGCCTGCGCACCGATGCGCAGGGCCGGGTGGCGCTCGCCGCGAGCGAGGTGCTGCGCAACCGCGAGATCTCGCCCTTCATCATCAATATGGGCAACAACGGCGCGCTCAGCAACTCGGGCGTGTTTCGCACTCAGCCCGACGACGTGCGTGCGCTGGTCGACGTGCACCTCGCGCAGGCGCGCAAGACCTGGGGGCTCGAAGACGAAGTGGTCGACGTGTGCATCTACGCGCACGGTGGCCTGGTCGGCGAAACCAAGGCCGCCGACATCGCGGCGCAGTGGATCCCGATGCTCTACGAGCAGAAGATCTTCCCCATCTTCCTGATGTGGGAGACCGACTTTTTCTCCACCTTGCTGCATCGACTTGAAGACGCGGTGAAAGACATTCCGCGCACGACTGGCTTCTCGCCCAAGAACTGGTGGAACCAGCGGCTGGAGCGCCTGCTGGCCCGGCCCGGCACCATGCTGTGGGGCGAGATGAAGCAGAACGCCGATGCGATGAGCGCCTACAAGCCCGACGTGCCCGACGACGAGCAGGCCGGGGGCGTGCTGCTGTACCGGCACTTCAAGCATGGCGTGGCCAACAAGAAGATCCGCATGCATTTCGTCGGCCACTCGGCGGGCAGCATCGTGGCGGCTTTCATGATCGACCGGCTGGCGCAAGAGGGCATGAAGTTCGAGTCGGTGAGCTTCATGGCACCGGCCGTGAAGGTCTCGACCTTTGATGAGCGCCTGCGCCCGCACCTGCAGTCGGGCGTGATCAAGCGTTACCAGCAGTTCCACCTGACCGACCACGCCGAGCAGGATGATGGCAGCTGCGGGCCGTATCGCCGCTCGCTGCTCTACCTGGTGAGTGAGTCCTTCGAGGGCGGTAACACCACGCCCATCCTGGGCATGCAGAAGTACTTCGACGCTTATGCAAGGGTGCTGCCGCACACCACCGTGCACTTGGCGCCGGGGCCGGTGAGCGCGAGCACCACCCACCCGGCCTTTGACAACGACCCGGGCACACGCGCCCAGGTGGTGAAGTTCATTCTGGGGAAATGACCTGGCTCACCCGCTCGGCCTGGGCTTCGCTCAGGCGCTGGGTGGTTTGAACCAGTTCGAGCTGGCGGCGTGTGAACTCGCGGTACAGCTCGGCGTGCTCGGGGCCGAGCGCGGTGAAGGCCGCCAGGTGGCGCGCGATCACGCCGGCGTCGCCGCGCGAGATGGGCCCGGCCACCGCGGCCGACAGGCCCTTGCTGGCCGCCGCGTCGAGCGTGCCGCGTGCCATCGGCAGCAAGGCCTGCAGGGCTTGCGCTTCGTCGATGCCGAAGCTGCGCCACACGGTCACTGCCTCGTCGAGCATCGACAACAAGAAGCTCGCGGCGTAGCTGGCGCTGCCGTGGTACAGCGCACGGGCGCCGGGTGGCAGGCGCAGCGGGTGCATGCCCAGCGTGTGGGCGAGTTGCTGCAGCTGCGCTTCGAGCGCGGGCGGGCCTTCGATGGCGACGCTGCTGCCGGCCAGCAGCTCGATGGCACGTTGTGGGTCGGAGAAGATCTGCAGCGGGTGAAAGCCACCAACCTCGGCGCCTGCATCGGCCGCCGGCTGCAACACGCTCACTTCGGTGGCGCCACTGCAATGCACCACCGCTTGGCCGGCGCGCCACGGCAGCTGGGCGGCCAGCGGCCCGATGGCGTCGTCGCTGACGGTGAGGAACACCAGGTCGGCCTGTGCGGCGATGGCGGCATCAACCGCCTGGCAGCCCGGTATGCGCGCGGCCAGGTGTTGCGCGCTCGCGCTGCTGCGGCTGGCCACCTGGCCCACCGCCACACCGCGCTGGCTCAAGGCCTGCGCGAGGGCGCTGCCGAGCTTGCCTGCACCGATGAACGCGATGCTGCCCATGGGTGTGGCCTCAGGTTTGCACGAGACTTGGAAGGGCGAGGTAGCTCAGCCTGGCTCCGTTCGCCCTGAGCCTGTCGAAGGGTGCGCACAGCACGGCGCTGGCTTCGACAGGCTCAGCCCGAACGGAGGGAGGGGAGCGCGGTGGAGCCATGTCACTGGGGAGACGCGGGCTTGTCGCGCGCCAGCTCGCCGCCGAGCGCGTCGATCAACTGCGGGAAGAGCTGGCTCAGCTCGCCGGTGGTGATGGCCACGTCGGTGTCGAAGCCGTTGTCGTCTTTGCCGGTCGACGTGGCGCCTTCGAGGGCCACATCGAGCAGCTTGATCTTCTTCACCGTGCCGGCTTCGTTCAGCACGAAGGAGACGCGGCTGTTCCAGGTCATGGCCAGCGAGGTGGGCAGCTTGCCCTGGGCGATGTGCTCGCCGACCTCTTCGATGTCGAGCGTGTGGCGGGCATAGCGCACCAGCGATTTTTCGCTGTCGGGCTGCTTCAGCTCGCACTCGCGGTCGATCGTGAAGCCGGCCGGCGCTTCGCGGCTCTTCAGCCACTCGGCCATCGCGGTGGCGGGTGACAGCTCGGTCTGCAGGAGGGTGAGGGTGATGCCACCGCCCAGCAGCTCCACGAGCATGCTCACGATGCGGTCGGAGGCTTTCACGCTGCCGGCGCCCACGACCACCAGCTTGGCGCGCGGGTCGATCCAGACCAGCGTGGTCGAGCGCTTGGGGAAGGCGCGCGGCAGCAGGCCGTGCACGATGTCTTCCTTCAGCTCCTTGGCCTTCTTGCCCTTGGGGCGGCGCCCGGTGTCGGCCTCGATCTTCTCGAGCTGCGCCTCCAGCGTGTTCTTCACCACCTGGCTGGGCACGGCCTTGCGTTCGATGCACAGCTTGAGGATGAGCTGGCCGCCCACGCCTTCCATCAGCACACCGTTCTTTTCACCGCGCGGCTCGACCCAGCCGATCGATTCTTGTTGCGAAGCACCGCATTCGACAAAACGGCCGGCGTCGAGGCGGGCCTCGATCTCGGCGCTGGTGGGCGGCTCCCAAGGGCCGATGCGATAGAGGAGAGCGTTCTTGAACATGGAGGCAGGCAAGGGTGGGGGGCGGATTGTAGGTGGCGAGCACGGGGCACGAGGGTTTGCCCGCGCCTGTGACCGGCAGATGCCCGGTTGACAAGGCATCGGGCGATCTCTATAAAACAAACATTCTCACAAAAGAAAAAACAGAACAAACGTTCTATATCTGTTCCACAAAAAGTGGTGCCAATCCCGGACGCCACCAGGAGACGTCGATGAAATTCACCCGCCCCTCGTTCGGGGCCCTGCCGCAGCTGGCAGTGGCCCTCTTGTCCTTGTCGTTGTGTGCCTTCCAGGGGCCGGCGCGTGCTGACGGCCCGGGCCTGCCCAACCTCAGCTACAGCAGCGCCGAGGTGTTCCAGCCCCTGACCATCCTGAACAGCGACGTCTCGGGCAGCGCCCGCGGCCACGGCACGGTGCAGATGGTCAATGGCTACCTCTTCGTGCCCTTCGGCCGCGACTCGGGCGCCTCGGGCGGCGGCTTTTCCTTCTATGACATCAGCAACCCGCGCGCGCCGGTGAAGGTGTCGCAGACCAATGTGACGGCCTTGCGCGAGCCGCATGGCTTCGGCTTCAGCAACAGCTACCCCGGGCGTTATGCCGTGATGCAAGCCATCAACGGCATCCAGTTCTGGGACTTCACCAACGCGCTGGCCCCAACGCTGCTCAACTCGATGACGTTGCCCGGCATTGCCGAGTCCGACTACGCGCTGGGCGCGTGGTGGGCGTTCTGGCAAGCGCCGTATGTGTATGTGGGCGGCTCGGGCAACGGCATCTATGTGGTCGATGCCACCGACCCGCGCAACCCGACGCTGGTGACGCAGGTCAACACCGGCAACTGGGGTGGCTTTCGGGTCGGGCCGGTGTTTGCGGTTGGCAACCTGCTGGTCGCTGCCTCCAACAACGAAGGCCCGGGCCTCGTCACGCTCGACATCAGCAACCCGCGTGCCCCCACTGTCATCGCCTCGACCACCGCGATGGCGGGCCACTACAGCGCCATGGTCAACGGCGAGCGTGTGATCACCGCCGGCATCGACAACCGGCTGCATGTGTTCGACATCAGCAACCCGGCTGCCTCCCCGCAGCTGGTGCAGTCGCCCGACATTGGCGGGCGCGGCGGTTATGTGTCGACCCAGCGCGGGTTTGCGCACGCCGGGTTCTCCACGCGCTACGCCAAGGTCAACCTCAGCACCGGCGCCATCGTCGGCACCGGCAGCTCGAACATCGCCAACCGCGACGAAGACTTCGGCACGGTGTTCGGCAACCTGGTGCTGGTGGGCAACGACCACGGCAACGGCAGCGCGCTGATGCCTCACCAGACCGGGCCGATCACCGGCTCGGCGTCGGTGAACATGGTCTCGCCGAAGAACAACGCGACCAATCAGGCACTGACCAGCCGCGTGGGCATCACGCTCACCGACCAGATCGATCTGCGCACGGTGTCGAGCAGCACCTTCATCGTGCGGCCGCTCGGCGGCTCGGCCATTGCTGGCAAGTACAGCGGGCAGTCGGGCATCTTGAACTTCTCGCCCGACGCACCTCTGCTGCCGGGAACCACCTATGAAGTGGTGGTCACGGCCGGTGGCATGAAAGACGATGTGGGCCTCGGCGTGGCTGCGTTCACCTCGCGCTTCACCACCGCAGGCACCGCCCCCGGCGTGGCCTGCACACTCGGCACACGCACCCCGGCCCTCGTGGGCAGCACGGTGTCGTTCAGCCCGGCCAGTGCCAGCGGCAGCAACCTGCAGTACTCGTGGAACTTTGGTGACGGCACCAGCACCGGCTTCTCCAGCACCGCCTCGGCCGCGCGCGTTTATGCGGCGCCGGCGCACTACCCGGTGGTGCTCACGGTGCGCAGCGGCGCCGTCACCGGCACCTGCTCGGCCACGCAGACCGTGCACACCCAACCCACGGCCACCGCGCCACGCTCCTCGAGCACGATCGCTTTCGATGCCGGACGCAACCGCGTGTGGGTGGTCAATTCCGACAACGACTCGGTGACCGCCATCAACGCGGCCAACAACACCCGGCTCTTCGAGCAAGCGGTGGGCCTCAACCCGCAGACGCTGGCGCAGGCGCCCGATGGCCGCATCTGGGTCACCAACCACGGCTCGGGCAGCATCAGCGTGCTCGACCCTGGCACCGGCGCGGTGGTGCAAACCATTCAGACCGGCCTCGGCTCACGCCCCTTCGGCGTGGTGTTCAGCCCGCTGGGCACGGCGGCCTTCGTCACGCTGCAAGGCTCGGGGCGGGTGCTCAAGCTGCACCCGGGCACGGGGGCCGTGCAGGGCACGCTGACTGCCGGCAGCTCGCCGCGCGGCCTGGCCGTCTCGGGTGACTCGAACCGCCTGCTCGTCACCCGCTACATCTCGCCGGTGGACCGAGGTGAGGTGGTCGAGGTGAACACCAGCGCCTTCGTGGTCACGCGCACCTTTGCGCTCGCCACCGACCCTGGCCCCGACACCGAAGCCAGCGGCCGCGGTGTGCCCAACTTCCTGAGCTCGGTGACGATCCAACCCGATGGCAAACGTGCCTGGATCCCGTCGAAGAAAGACAACACGCTGCGCGGCACGTTCCGCGACGGCAACGCGCTCACCTTCGAGAGCACGGTGCGCACCATCGTGTCGCAGATCGACCTCGATACCAACGCCGAAGTGCTGAGCGCACGCGTCGACCTGAACGACCGCGACATGGCCAACGCCGTGGCCTTCAGCCCGCTGGGTGACTACGCCTTCATCTCCACCCAGGGCACCAACCAGATCGAGGTGATGGACGCCTACAACCGCCAGCTCGTCACCGGCCTGGTCAACGTGGGCCGCGCGCCGCGTGGCCTGCTGGTCACGCCGAACGGCCGGCTCTACGTGCAGAACTTCATGTCGCGCAACGTCGGTGTGTACGACGTGAGCGGCCTGCTCAACGCCACCAGCAACACCGCCACCAAGCTGGTCGACATCGCGGCGGTCAGCGGCGAGGCGCTGGCTGCCAACGTCTTCAACGGCAAGCGCATCTTCTACAACGCCGACGACCGGCGCATGAACCGCGACAAGTACATCTCGTGCGCGAGTTGCCACCAGGACGGCGGGCACGACGGCCGCACCATGGACTTCACCGACCGCGGCGAAGGCCTGCGCAACACCGTGCCGCTGAACGGCCGGCGTGGCATGGGGCAGGGCCGTGTGCACTGGACGGCCAACTTCAACGAGATCCAGGACTTCGAGCATGACATCCGCGGCGCTTTTGGGGGCACCGGTTTCCTGAGCGATGCGCAGTTCAACACCGGCACGCGCAACCAGCCGCTGGGTGACCCGAAAGCCGGCCTCAGCACCGACCTCGACGCACTGGCCGTGTATGTGAGCTCGCTCAACAGCGTGGGCCGCAGCCCCTTCCGCAATGCCGATGGTTCGCTCACCGCGGCGGCAGTGGCCGGCCAGCAGATCTTCAACGGCAGCGGCCAATGCGCCACCTGCCACTCGGGCACCGACTTCACCGACAGCGCCAGTGGTGTGCTGCGCGACGTGGGCACCATCAAGGCCTCGTCGGGCCGCCGCCTGGGCGCCACGCTGACCGGGCTCGACACGCCCACGCTGAAAGGCCTGTGGGACACCGCGCCCTACCTGCACGACGGCTCGGCGGCCACGCTGCGCGACGTGCTGACCACCGCCAACCCGAGCGGGCGCCACGGCACCACCGCGGGCTTGAGTGCCACGCAGCTCGATCAACTGGTGGCCTACCTGCAGCAGATCGACGACGGCGTGGATGCGACCACACCGGTGAACATCACCAACCTGTCGGTGCGCGACACCGCCAACGCCGCCGACTGGTCGATCCAGAACAGCCTGCAGAACGGCGCCGTGCAATACGGCGACCGCACCTACACCTTCACCACCGTGCCGAGCATCGTGCTCGGCGGGCGCTGGATCCGCACGGCCAACGACTCCAAGTCGTACACCGGCGACCCGACCGTCAGCTTCAGCATCAGCCAGACGGCCGATGTCTACATCGCGATCGACGACCGCGTGGGTGCTCGCCCCTGGATGACCGGCTGGACCAACACCGGCCAGAAGCTCGTCAACAACGAGGGCGAGCCCAAGAGCTTCACCCTCTTCCGCAAGAACTTCCCCGCAGGTGCCGTGAGCCTCGGGCCGTCCACTTCGGCCGGCAGCATGTACACGGTCATCGTCAAATAAGGAGACACCTCGTGACCTATTTCAATTGGTTCCATCCGCGCGCCTTCGTGGCGATGATCTTGCTGATGCTCGGCAGCGTGGCGCAGGGCGCAAGCGTGCCCGCCGGCTTCAACGACCGCCAGGTCGCCAGCGGCCTGACCAGCCCCACCTCGATGGCCGTGATGCCCGACGGGCGTGTGCTCGTAGTGCAGCAAAACGGCGTCGTGCGCATCATCAAGGACGACGTGATGCTGACCGCACCGTTCTACACCGCGCCCAATGTCGATTCGAGCAACGAGCGGGGCTGCCTCGGCGCGGTGCCCGACCCGGCGTTTGCGTCCAACCGCTACGTCTACCTTTACTGCACCACCCGCGTCGGCACGGTGGCACGCAACCGCGTGCTGCGCGTGACCGAGGCCAACGACGTGGCCGTGGCCGGCAGCGAGCGCGTGATCTTCGAGCTGCCCGACGTGCCCACCGCCACCAAATGGCACATGGGTGGCGCCATGCGCTTCGGCACCGACGGCAAGCTCTACGTGGCCGTGGGCAACCATGAAGACAGCCCGCAGCCTGTCGCCACTGCCACCTCGCAGAACCTCGCCAGCGCCTTCGGCAAGATCCTGCGCATCAACGCCGACGGCACCATCCCGAGCGACAACCCTTTCTTCACGACGCCTTCCAATGCTTACAAGGCAACCTGGGCGCTCGGTTTTCGCAACCCCTTCGTGCTCGACATCCAGCCCGGCACCGGCCTCACCTACATCGGTGACGTGGGCCAGGGCAGCTGGGAAGAAGTGAACCGCGGCCAGGCCGGCGGCAACTACGGCTGGCCGGCGGTGGAAGGGTCGAGCAGCAACACGAGCTACCTCAACCCGGTCTACGCCTACTCGCACAGTGAGGGCTGCTCGATCACCGGCACGGCCTTCTACAACCCGGCCACCGCGCAGTTCGGCACGTCCTACGTGGGCCGCTTCTTCTTTGCCGACTTCTGCAACGGCGCCATCAAGTACTTCAACCCGGCCACACCGAACACGGTGACGACCTTTGCCAGCGGCATCGGCAACCCGACCAACATCGGCATCGCTCCGTCGGGCGCCATGTATTACCTGGCGCGCAACCAGGCCACCGGCACGCCCGCGCCCGGTGCCGGCACGGTGGGCAAGATCACCTACACCGGCAGCCAGGCACCGCGCATCACGCAGCACCCGCAGAGCCAGACGGTCTATGTGGGCACCGCCGCCACCTTCTCGGCCGCGGCCGATGGCGCCACCGGATTCCAGTGGCAACGCAACGGCGCCAACATCAGCGGCGCTACCGGCGGCAGCTACACGCTCGCCACCACCACGGTGAGCGACACCGGCGCGCGCTTCCGTGCCGTGGCCAGCAACAGCTTCGGCAGCGTGACCACCGACGAGGCCACGCTCACCGTGACGACCAACCGCACGCCCACGGCGCGCATCGACACGCCCTCGGCCACCACCGGCTTCGCCACCGGCGACGTGATCAGCTACAGCGGCGTGGGCACCGACCCCGAAGACGGCAACCTGGCCGCCGCCAACCTCACGTGGAAGGTCGACTTCCAGCACGACACGCACGCGCACACCTTCATCACGCCTGTGGCCGGCAACAGCGGCCAGTTCACCGTGCCCGACTTCGAGGCCAGCGAAGCCAACATGTGGCTGCGCATCACGCTCACGGTGCGAGATTCGTCGGGTGCGACGAACACCGTCACGCGCGACATCTTCCCGCGCACGCAGCTGAGCAGCTTCCCGCTGATCGGCACACCGGCGAACGGCTGGGGCCCCTACGAGGTGGACCGCAGCAACGGCGAGCAAGGCGCGGCCGACGGCCGGCAGATCTCGATCGGCGGCGTGCTCTACCAGCGCGGCCTGGGCGTGCATGCGCCGTCGGACCTGCGCTTCAACCTCAACCGCACTTGTTCGGGCAGCTTCATCGCCGATCTCGGCGTCGACGACGAGGTGGGAGACAACGGCAGCGTCGTGTTCCAGGTCTGGCGCGATGGCGTGCTGGCCTACACCAGCCCCACGATCACCGGCAGCTCGCTGCGCACCACCGCCATCGTGCCGGTGGCCAACACCGCAGAGCTGCGCCTGGTCGTGACCGATGCGGGCAACGGCGTCGGCTACGACCATGCCGACTGGGGCGGGGCACGTGTCACAGGTTGCGGCGCACCGCCGGCGGTGACCATCTCCAACCTGGCCGTCAGCGATGGCGCGAACTCGGCCGACTGGTCGGTGCAGAGCAACCTGCAGTCAGGCAACACCGCCTACGGCGACCGCACCTACACCTGGAGCGCCGTGCCGGCCGCGGTGGCGGGCGGGCGCTGGATCCGTACCGCCAACGACTCCAAGGGCTACACCGGCACGCCGCTGGTCAGCTTCTCGATCTCGGCCGCGGCCGACGTCTATGTGGCGCTCGACAACCGCTCGCCGCTGCCGACGTGGATCGATAGCAGCTGGGTCGACAGCGGCGCCGACCTGACGCAGGCCGAGAGCGGCACCATCTCGCGCGGCTTCAGCCTCTTCAGGAAGCGCTTCAACGCGGGCACGGTGACGCTCGGGCCTTGGAACAACACGGGCACCAGCATGTACACGGTGATCGTGAAATAGCGGCCCGAGGGCGGGCGGGGCGACGCTCTTGCCCGCCCGCCGTGGCTCGGCCCCCGGAAACCGCCGGCTGTCGCAGCGGCGGTTTCAGTGCCTGTGGAAAGCCGTATCGTGCGGGGCATGAACTCCTCTGCGCCCCCGCTCCCCCACCGGCCCGGCCTGGCGGCCTTGCTCAAGGCCTCGTTCAAGCCATGGCGGCTGGTCATCAGCCTCGTGATCGCCACCCTGGTGGCCGGGGCGCTCAACCCGATCTTCGTCACCTCCTTCGTGAGCGTGTGGGCACGCACCGTGTTCGTGAGCCTGGTGCTGCTGCTGGCGTTCGAGCTGGCGGGCCACTGGCCGCTGCGCTGGGTGCCGCGCTGGGTGGCGCAGTTGCTCGCGGTGGGCCTGGCCGCGCCGGTGTCGACCTTGCTCGCCTACCTGTGGATCGTCGAAGGCGACGTGCGGCGCTTCGTCGAGCACAGGGGCTTCATCTCGGGCTTTGTCTCCATCAGTTCGGCCAGCCTGGTGGTGGGTTTGCTGCTGGCGCTGGGGGCGCTCTACCGCCAGCGTGACGTGCAGGCCCGCGCGCTGGAGCTGTCGTTTGCACTCGAGCGCAGCCAGTTGGAAAAACAGGCGCTCGATGCCCGGCTGCGCCTGCTGCATGCGCAGATCGAGCCGCACTTCCTGTTCAACACGCTGGCCAACGTGCAGCAGCTCGTTGAGTCGGGCTCGCCGCGTGCAGCACCCGTGCTGCAAAGCCTGATCGCCTACCTGCGCGCTGCCGTGCCCACGCTGAGCAACGAGAACGCCACGCTGGGCAACGAGATGGCGTTGGTGAAGGCCTACCTGGAGCTGATGCGCATGCGCATGCCCGACCGGCTGGAGTTCAGCGTGAGCGTGCCGCCCGATCTGGCCGGGCGGCGCTTTCCGCCCATGGCCTTGCTGACGCTGGTGGAGAACGCCGTTCGCCACGGCGTCGACCCGAGCGAGGTGGGTGGCCGCATTGACGTGGTGGCGCGAGAGCAGGCAGGCCAGATCGAGGTGGAAGTGTCCGACACCGGTGTGGGCATGAGCGAGACGACCGCGCCCGGCACCGGCCTCAACAACCTGCGCGAGCGATTGCGCGCCTTCTTCGGAGAAGCCGCGCAACTGCAGATGCTGCAGGTGCAGCCTCACGGCTTGAAAGCGGTGATCGTCTTGCCCAAGAATTGAGCCCATGCCCACCGCACTGATCGCCGACGACGAACCGCTCCTGCGCGAGCGCCTGTGCA
>NZ_JADMJX010000312.1:0-4482 GCF_018780185.1 Rhizobacter sp. | reverse complement strand
TGATTCCGGTGGAGCAGGTGGCTTACCTGCGCTCCGACGAGAAGTACACGCTGGTGGTGTGGGAGGGCGGCGAGGCGCTCATCCGCAAAAGCATCCGCGAGCTGGCCGACGAGCTCGACCCCGAGCGGTTTGCGCAAGTGCACCGCTCGGTGATCGTCAACCTGCACCAGGTCGCCCAAGTCGACCGCGGCCCGAACGAGACGGCCGAAGTGCGCCTGAAAGGCCGCACCGAAGTGCTCCCGGTGAGCCGCAGCTTCGTGCACGTGTTCCGCCACATGTGAATGCTGTAGTACAAATATGTAGCAAAACAACGCCTGTTTATGACGGGCGAAGTTGAAACAAAATGTGTTCGAAGTGATTCTGAAAGCCTCTTGTTGTTGGAAATAAATCCAAATAGAACAACAGCTTAAGTCTTCATACAGAAAACCTGTCGATCGCCGGATCAGTGTCTCTGCCGGGTGGTGAAAGTGGGTTGGCGTACTTACATTACGCCTCCGTGACGCGAAGACGTCACTGAGAAAAAGCCCGTGGCCGCATCACCCACAGGAGACAAACATGCAGACGCTTTCATCCGCCTTGCGCAGCTTGGCCGTCGTTGCCTTGCTCGGCGCCTCGGCCCTCAGCCACGCCCAAACCACCCCCCGCACCGCCTTCGTCCAGCTCTTCGAGTGGCGCTGGACCGACATCGCTCGCGAGTGCGAAACACACCTCGGCCCCAAGGGCTTCGCTGCTGTGCAGGTGTCGCCACCGACCGAACACAACTGGATCGCCAGCGGCGACGGCGCGCCCTTCCCGTGGTGGATGCGCTACCAGACGGTCAGCTACAACCTCGACCGCAGCCGCAGCGGCACCCGCGCGCAGTTCCAGGACATGGTCAACCGCTGCAACGCGGTGGGCGTGGCCATCTATGCCGACGCGGTGATCAACCACATGTCGGGCGGCACTGGCGGCACCTCCAGCGCCGGGCGCAGCTGGTCGCACCACAACTACCCGGGCCTCTACAGCGCGCCCGACTTCCACTCGCCGGTGTGCGGCATCACCAACTACAACGATGCCAACAACGTGCAGAACTGCGAGCTCTCGGGCCTGCAAGACCTGAACACCGGCAGCGCCTACGTGCGCGGAAAAATCGCCGACTACCTGGTCGACCTGGCCAACATGGGCGTGAAGGGCTTTCGTGTCGACGCGGCCAAGCACATCCACCCGGCCGACCTGGGCGCCATCGTCGACAACGTGAACGCACGCGTCGCGACCCGCCCGTTCTGGTTCTTGGAGGTGATCGGCGCGGCCGGTGAGGCGGTGCAACCCAGCCAGTACTTCGCCTTGAGCGGCGGGCAGGCCACCATCACCGAGTTCGCCTACGGCCCGCAGCTCTACGGCAAGTTTGCCGGCGGGGGCAAGCTCGCCGATCTGAAGACCTTCGGCGAGAGCTGGGGCCTGATGGGCAGCAGCAAGGCCGTGGCCTTCACCGACAACCACGACAAGCAGCGTGGCCACGGCGGTGGCGGCAACTACCTGACGTACCACAACGGCGCCACTTACGACCTGGCCAATGTCTTCATGCTGGCCTGGCCGTATGGCTACCCGGTGGTGATGTCGAGCTACGCCTTCCAGAAAGCCAGCAACTACGACACCAGTTTCGGCCCGCCCTACAACGCCGACGGCTCGACCCGCGGCCCCTGGGCCGACGGCGCCAGCGCACCGGCCTGCTTCGACCAGACGCGCGGCGGCTGGGTGTGTGAACACCGCTTCCGCCCGATCGCCAACATGGTGGGCTTTCGCAACGCCAGCGTGAGCAGCTGGTCGGTCAACAACTGGTGGGACAACGGCAACAACCAGATCGCCTTCAGCCGCGGCGACAAGGCCTTCGTCGTCATCAACAAGGAAGGTGGCGCGCTGTCACGCAGCTTCCAGACCGGCCTGGCCGCCGGCAGCTACTGCGACGTGATCAGCGGCGACTTTGCCGCCGGCGTGTGCAGCGGCACGGTGGTGACGGTCGATGGTTCGGGCCTGGCCACTCTCAACGTGGCCGCCAACTCGGCCGCGGCCTTGCACGTCAACGCCAAGCTGGGTGGCCCACAGCCGGGCGTGAGCACGGCCTTCACGGTGCAGAACGCCGCGCCGGCCTCGGGCCAGCAGGTCTACGTGGTGGGCAGCGTGGCCGCGCTCGGCGCCTGGAACCCATGCCAGGCGGTGCCTCTGCCGGCGGCCTCATCGGGCCATGCAGGCACGGTGAGCCTGCCGGCCTCGACCAACGTGCAATACAAGTTCATCAAGTACAGCAGCTGCACCAGCGTCACCTGGGAAGGCGGCAGCAACCGCAGCCTCACCACGCCGGCCAGCGGCACGGCGAGCGCCTGTGGTGTGTTCAACAGCACGGCGGCGTGCAGCACGGGTGGCGGCAGCACGGCGAGCGTCACCTTCAACCACACCGCCAGCACCGTGGCCGGGCAGAGCGTCTACCTGGTGGGCAGCCTGCCGGCGCTCGGCAGCTGGGCGCCGGCCAGCGCCTTGCCGCTCACCTTGGTGTCGGGCAGCCAGTGGAGCAGGCAGGTCACGCTGCCCGCCAGCACGACGCTCGAATACAAGTTCATCAAGAAAGACGGCAGCGGCAACGTGGTGTGGGAGAGCGGCGCCAATCGCAGCCTCACGACACCGACAGCCGGCGCCTCGCAGACGGTGACCAGCACCTGGAAATGAACCCCCGAAACACACGCTTTGCGGCCGTGGCGCAGTAGACCGCGCCACCTTGATTACCGACTTGCCGCAAGGTGGGTCGGTATTTTTTTGCCTGGGTTCAGGTCGCCGGCCAGTGGCGCGCGAACACCGCCGCCACCGGCGGGTGCTGCTCGATGCGCTGCAGTGTCTTGAAGAAGTCCGGGCGCTGCTTCTTCAGGTGGGCGCGTGTGCCCGCCCATTTGGACACCACCGCGGCGAGCAGGTCGAGTGCGCCGAGATGCGCGCCGCTCAGGAACGGGTTGGCGGCGAACTGGTCGGCGAAGATCTCCCAGTTGCCGTGCAACCGCTGGCGTGTGCCACGCAAAAGGCGCTCGCGTGCGGAGTCATCGATGTCGGCGCACCAGCGCTCGGGGTAGTCGACGATGCCGATGGCGGGGTAGCAGTTGGCTGCGATGTAGACCAGGCCGCGAATGGCCTGCGCGCGTGCCATCTCGTCGGTGGGCAGCAGCTGTGCGGCCGGGAAGTGCAGCCCCAGGTGGATCAGGATGGCTGCGCTCTCGGTGAGCACGCTGCCGTCGGGCAGGGCGAGGGTGGGAATCTGCTGCAGCGGGTTGACCGCGCGCAGCTCGTCGAGCGCTGAGTCAGGCTCCCAGGTCGAGGCGGTGACGATGCGGTAGGGGGCGCCGCTGAGTTCCAGTGCGGCTTCCACCGCCGCCGAGCCGGAGCCGGCCGAGCCGAACAAGGTGTACATGGCTTGGGTTCACCGGTTGAGGATGAACCGCAAGCCTAGCGTGTGTGGGGCTGGCGTGTCATCACTCGGCGAGGCGGTGCAGCATCAGGCCCCGGCCTTCGGCGGGTTGGCTGGCGGGCGGGGTCTTCTCGGAGGTGGCGACCTTGGTCTCGACGTGTGCCATCGCGCTGCGTTGGCCGGTGACCATCACCTTCTCAAGCTCGATCACCTCGGGCGGCATGCCTTGCGTCACGACGGCCTCGGGGCGCGGCTCGAAGAACAGTGCCGAGACGACTGCGCCCGTACCGCCGATCAGCATGACGAAGGTCAGGAGGGGGGCGAAGATGCGGTCGAACATGGTGGGCTCCGTGGGGTGGTGTGTCGCGTTGGTTTCAACTCTAGGCAGCGCATGGGGCCTCGCCCAGCGGATTGCGACGAACTG
This sequence comes from Rhizobacter sp., assembly GCF_018780185.1. Classification (GTDB taxonomy): domain Bacteria; phylum Pseudomonadota; class Gammaproteobacteria; order Burkholderiales; family Burkholderiaceae_C; genus Rhizobacter. The sequence goes on along the minus strand of NZ_JADMJX010000312.1, from coordinate 631 downwards.
CGGGAAGTGCAGGCTGGGCTGCAAGCCGCCTGGACGCGCTGCGCATAAAAAAAGCGACAGGGCCTGCGCCGTGTCGCCAACAGGAGATCCGGAAGCGGCTTCGGGGTTGCCGGGGTCGCCGGCTGGCCCGTCACCGTCCAGAAAGAAATCAGGAGCTGCGCTTGCCGGTGACCATCACCATCTCGAGCTGGATCACCGGGGCTGCGGCGATTTGCTCTTGCGGCTGCGCGGCGACGGGTGAACCGAGCATCGCCATCGCGATGGCGAGGTGGCCAGCGATCAGCACGGTGAAGGTCAGGGCGGGGGCGATGAAACGTTCGATCATGGTGGGCTCCAAGCGGTTGTGTGTTGCGTTGGAGTGAACTTTAGGCATCGCATCTCGGCGCGCACAGCGGATTGCGATGAACTGCGGAAGAGGCGGGATGAGCCGCCGCCACGCCCGATGCCCCGCGCTGGATTGACGCCTCGTCATTCCCGCGAAGGCGGGAATCCAGGATGGTTCGCCCACCACCAATCGTTCGGGCTGAGCAACCGAAGCCTTGTGCCGCTTTGCGAAGTGCTTTCTTCGTACTTCTAGCGGGTGAGTCGGGATGTCGTCCCGACAGCCGACCTACTTGTTCTTTGCTTCGCC
>NZ_JADMJX010000311.1 GCF_018780185.1 Rhizobacter sp. | reverse complement strand
GCGATCTCGGTCTTGCCGACGCCGGTGGGGCCGATCATCAAGATGTTCTTGGGCGTGATCTCGGCGCGCAGGTTCTCGTCGACCTGCTGGCGGCGCCAGCGGTTGCGCAAGGCGATGGCCACCGAGCGCTTGGCGGCTGCCTGGCCGACGATGTGGCGGTCGAGCTCGGAGACGATCTCCTGGGGCGTCATGTTGAAGCTCACGACGTTTCTCCCAGTGTCTCGATGATGTGATTCTGATTCGTGTAGATGCAGAGGTCACCGGCGATCTCAAGCGAGCGCTTCACGATGTCTTTCGGGGCCATGTCGGTGTACTGCAGGAGCGCAATGGCCGATGCTTGTGCGTAGGAGCCACCCGAGCCGATGGCGACGATGCCCTGCTCGGGCTCCAGCACGTCGCCGTTGCCGGTGATGATCAGCGAGGCCTCCTTGTCGGCCACGGCGAGCATGGCTTCCAGCCGGCGCAGTACGCGGTCCGTGCGCCAGTCCTTGGTCAGCTCGATGGCGGCGCGCACCAGGTGGCCTTGATGCTTTTCCAGTTTGGCCTCGAAGCGCTCGAAGAGGGTGAATGCGTCGGCGGTGGCGCCGGCAAAGCCGGCCAGCACCTGGTCGCGGTAGAGCTTGCGCACCTTGCGTGCCGTGGCCTTGACGACCACGTTGCCCAGCGTCACCTGGCCATCGCCGCCAATGGCGACCACATTGCCGCGGCGCACGCTCAGGATGGTCGTGCCGTGATATTGATCCATAGGGGCTCAGATTCGGGCGAAGCCCGTGGGTTCAAGCTGGCGAGAAAGAGAAAACTGCAGTGTCAGACGACACGCACTTTCACTTTGGCATGCTCATTGATGCCCATCGCGCCGAAGAACAGCGCTACCAGGCGGTGCGAGTCGGAGAAGGTCACCGCGCGGTTCTCGCTGCGGCGTGCCAGCACCCAGTTGAGCAGGTCGCCCGCCGCGATGAAGTCGACACGAATCAAGCGCGCGCAAGACACGTTGACGATGGTCGCCGTGCCCAGCTCTTCGTTCATCTTGGTCAGCGTGGCGCTGATGTCACCCACCAGCTGCCCGGAGAGTTCGACGCGTGCCACCTGCACCATGCCGGGCTCGTCGATGATCTGCGATTCCTGGAAGGTGGTCGACACATCGCTGATCACCGACATCGGCGGCGACTGCGTGCTCACGCTCGCGCCGCTGATGCGGGCCTGGCAGGTCGCCGGCTCCCACGACGGGGGTGACACTTCGTAGGTGACGCAGTAGTCGATGGCCGCTTCGTCGAACTGGTCGGCTCGGTTGGCCATGCGCAGCACGTCGAGGCGCAGTTGCCAGAACACCGGGTCGGCATCGCGCACGCCGGTGGGGGCGGCGTCTTGCAGCACTTCGATCAGGCGCTCGCCACTGAGCCAGCGCATGTCAAGCGTCTGCGGGATCCAGCCGCGGAAGAGCTCGCTCAGGCGGGCGCTGCCTTCGGCATCAATGCCCTTGAGGGCGCTCCAGTCGAACACCCAGGGCAGCGGCATCTGCAGGGTCTGCGAGCGCAGCTTGGCCACCGCTTCGGCATCAACGATGGCCGGGCAGACCCAGCCCACCTGGCCGTCAATGCGGGCGCGCGGTTGGCGCTCTTCACTGGCGGCCTCGGCCACCATCTTGGGCATGGAAAACCATTGCGGAGCCGACCAGCCGAACGCTTGCGCGTAGTCGATGGCCAGGCTTTCGAACTTGTGTTGCTGGCCGATCGCACGGTACAGGTCGAACAATGCCAGCCAGGTTTCGGCGTGCTGGGAACGGCCGCCACCCGAGCCGGTGAGGCCGGCCAGCGACTGCTCGCACAGCTCGAAATCGGCGTTGGCGAAAGCGATCACCGCTTCGTCGAGGTCAGGGTCGTGCGCCACCTCGCTGAGCTCGGCAAACTGGCTGCTGAGTGCGGCGGGGCCAGTGTCAAGGTCGAGGGGTGCAAGCGGGGACAGGCCTGCGCCTTGGGCTACCGTGGCGGTTGGCACCGATCGCAGCACCGGCGGGGCGGCGGCGGGTGGGCGCGAGTCGCCGCCGCTCGGTTTGTTGAGGCCTTGATCGGGTTGGGTGCGCGCATAGCCCATGGCGGCGGGCTGGGTGGGCGCTTCATAGAACTGCGGCGTGCGGCGTGGCGAGGGCGAGGCGAGGCCGTCGCCCACCATCTGCTGTTCGATCTCGTCGATCTTGGCCTTCACGCCGCTGTCGGGCTTGGCGCCGCTTTCTTGCATGCGGGCCTCGGAGTCGTCGAGCCGCGACGAGCCACCCAGGGCGGCCAGTTGATCGCCGGTGAGGCCCTCGCGGCGCACCTTGCGCAGCATGTCGAATTCGCGCTTGCGCACGAAGTCGTTGCGCCGCTTGCGCTCGATCATGGCCTTCAGCTCGGACTTGGCGTATTCGCTCTCGCGTGCGTCTTCCGCAGGCACACCGAGCTGAGCCCAGTCGGTGGCCGGGTTGGCCACGAACTTGACAACCTTTCGGAAGAAGCTGCTGCTGTCTTTCGGATCCGCCATGTCGGAAGGGCTGGGCGCTCGGGCAATCAGTCGCCGAACATCTTCTGTTTCAGCTCGCGCCGTTGTTGGGCTTCGAGGGACAGTGTAGCGGTCGGGCGGGCGATGAGGCGGCCCAGACCGATGGGTTCGCCAGTTTCGTCGCAGAAACCATAGTCACCGGCATCGATGCGGCCGAGCGACTGCGAGATCTTCTTCAACAGTTTGCGCTCACGGTCGCGGGTGCGCAGCTCCAGGGCGTGCTCTTCTTCGATGGTGGCGCGGTCGGCCGGGTCGGGCACGATGGAGGTGTCTTCGCGCAGGTGCTCGGTGGTCTCTCCGGCGTTGCTCAGCAAGTCGTCCTTGAGCGTTTGCAGCTTGACGCGGAAGAACTCCAGCTGCTTTTCGTTCATGTACTCGCTGTCGG
>NZ_JADMJX010000092.1 GCF_018780185.1 Rhizobacter sp. | reverse complement strand
GCGAAGCAAAGAACAAGTAGGTCGGCTGTCGGGACGACATCCCGACTCACCCGCCGGAAGTAGGAAGAACCAACGACAAAACGCCCCAACCCACCCCTCAATCCCGAAACCGCGGATTGTGCGTCTGCAAGTACAGCGCCGCATTGCCATAAGCCGCCGGGAAGCCACCCCACGTCTGCACAAGTTGCTGCACCTCGGACGGCACGGGTGTCAGGGCCAAGAGGTTCTGCCCCGGCTTGTCGGACAGGATGTCGTAGGCCGCAAACGGCTTGCGGTCGATCAGCATGTGGCTGCCCACCAGCACCCCCAGCTCACCTGGCCCGGTGAACTGGAATTCGAAGGCCACCCGCGTGGCGTCGAACCGCGTGTCGAGCAGATCGCGCCCAAGCGTGGTGTTGCGATAACCGATGCCTGCGATCGACGCCAGCGTGGGCAGCACATCAACCTGTTGCGCCCAGCTGTCGACCCGTCGAGCCGGCACCCGGCCCGGCGCGTAAACCAACAGCGGCGTGTGACCCTGGGTGATGGCCAGCTCTTGCCACGCTCGCGGCAGGTGCGGCCCGGTCGGGCCGATGATGCCGTGGTCGCCGATGAAGGCAAACACCGTGTTCTTGAAGTAGGCCTCCTTCTGCGCGTGCTGCATGAACTGGCCGACACACCAGTCGAGGTAGGCAAACGCGCGGTACTCGGCGAGCGAGATGAAGCCCTGCGCCTTCAACTCGGCCTCGCTCGGCGCGGGCGGTGCAAAACCGAGCTTCAGGTCTTCATCGGGGATGGAATACGGCCGGTGGTTGCCGCTGGTCTGGATGATGGCGAAGAAGGGGGTCTTCTGCTCGCGGAAAAGCTCGTTGGCTTCGAGGAAGACGTTCTTGTCGGACACTCCCCACACGTCGACCGTGGGTGATTTGAGCCGCCCTTGTTCGTAGATCTCGATGCCGTCGATGTTGGCCGTGAGCACGCCCCGCACATTGGCCCACGAGGTGCTGCCGCCGATGAAGTAGAACTTCTTGTGGCCCTTGAACTCGTTGACGATGCTGTGCTGGTTGGTGGCCGCCGGGTTGCGCGAGGCGGTCGACTGGGCCGACACATCGGGCATGCCGGTGACAGTGGCAAACACGCCGCGGGCGGTGTGGCTGTGCGCGCTCATCATGCGGGTGAACAGCAGGCCGTCGCGCGCCAGCGCGTCGAACGAGGGTGTGGCGCCCAGCGGGTTGCCGAGCGCGCCGGTCTTGTGCGCCGCAAACGACTCCAGCAGCACCAGCACCACATTGACCGGCTCGGCACCCGGCTTCGGCGGCACCGTGCGCAGAAACGAAATCGGCTCACCGGGCTTCAGCGGCGGCAGGCCGACGAAGGCGCGAATGGCATCGGCATCGGGGCGCATCTGCGCATCGTCGAGACGCTGCGCACGGAAGCTCCAGGAGTCGCTCAAGCTTTGCAGCGGGTTGAGCGCGAGCGACTGCGCAAAGCTGTGCGGCAGCTCGACCGCGTCGCTCCAGCGCAGCGGGTACTGCGACAGCTTGCCGTGCACCACGAACACCGCCAGCAGCACAACCACCGTCTCGGCGATGCGCGCAGTGCGCAGGCGGATGGCCGGCGCGTGGGCCAGCCGCACCCACAGCTGCATGAACACCAGGTGGCACAGCAGCATCCAGACCACGAAGCCGAGCACGATCCAGATCACCGGGTAGGACTGCCACACCATGCCGGCGGCCTCACCGGTGTCGCGCGCCAGCGAGAACACCACCGCCGACAGGCGCTGCGCCAGGTAGGCGTAGTGGCCCGCGTCGAAGATCGCCGCCGCGCCCCACAGCGCAGCCGCCAACATCCAGCACGCCCACCACAGGCCACGCGCATGCGGCGGGCGTAGGCGCCGGCCCAGCCAGGGCAGCGCGCCCAGCAACCAGAGGGCCAGCACACTGAGCACGGCCACACGCGCATCAAAGCGCGCACCCAGCCACAGCGCACCCGCCCAATCGGCCGCCACCAGGCCGGTTGGCGCGAACCACAGGCCGAACACGATGCGCGACAGCGTGGCCGCGACCAACAACACACCCGCCATCGCGAGCGCCAGACGAAGATGAGATCGGATCGGCAACATCACTCGGCGCTCAAGTTGCGACGACTGGCACGCCAGCGTGCCACCAGGCTGCACAGCGCCCACAGCCACAGCCAGGGGTCGAGCAGCGCGTCCCACAGGTTGCCGCTGGGCAGGCGAAACACGGAGAACAACATCAGCGACAACAGCACCGCCAAGGCCATGCCACGCCGTCGACCGAGCGCCACGGCCAGCACCGCCACAGCGCCCAGCAACAGAGCGGCGATGGCCGCCTCGCGGCCGTAACCTTGTGCGTACAGGCCCAGGTGCAACCAGCCCACGCTGTCGACATAGAGCACCGCACCGACAACGACCAAGGCGGCAGCCAGGCCAGTGGGCAACACACGGTAGCCCGTGGCCCCCTGCGCATTGACCCAGATCGTCATCGCACAGCAGGCCACCAACAAGCCGCTCGGTGCCTGGAACGACAAGCCCAGCCAGTAAGCCGGCGACACCGGGCCGGGCACGGCACACCACACGAAGGCCAGCACCAGCCAGCCCACTGCCAGCGCCACCGGGAACGGCTTTCTGTGCGACAGCAGGCCCACGCCACAGGCCGCCAGCACCATGCCCCAGGCGGCATGCGCCCACATCACTTGCAGACCGAGCCAGGGCAGGTTCACCGCGCGCCCTCCGTCCAGCGAATGTCGTAGACGTGGTGCGCGATGGCGCTGCGCTGCTGGGTGTAGGTGACGTGCAGCTGCTCGCCGATCTGCACCACACTCGGGTACGAAAACTCGTCGCCCTGCACACCACGCCGCACATCGAGCGCGGGCGCCCAGTTCTGCGCGTCGAGAGAGGTCGACAGCCGCAACCACTGGCGCGGCGAGCCGCCGGCCACCGCGTCGTTGTGCAGCAGCACGTAGCCACCGCGGCTCAGCTGCAGGCCGGCGAGGGAGTTGTCGGCGTTGGCGAGCGTGGCCGCCGGCTCGTCTTGCCAGCTCAGGCCGGCATCGCGGCTCACGGCTTGCTGCACACGGCGATCAGGGCCGTGGTCGCGCATCAGTGCACGCAGCTCGCTGCCCGACAACGGCAGCAGCGCCGGCTGCAAGGACGTGCGTGCCTCGCCGATGCGCCGCACATGTTTCGGCTCGCCATTGGCGTCGAACGCGATCACCAGCGGGTACTTGTTGCCCAGCTCGAAATAGGCCGGCAACAACCAGCCCCCATCGCTCAGGCCGACCGGGCGTGTGCGCACCAGCACGCTGGTGTTCCACAGCGGCGTGAGCGGCAGCAGGCGTGTCACGGCAAAACTCTGGCCACCGTCGTTCGACACCAGCTGCGCCACGCGCGAGGCCGCCCAGCCGCCCAGGCCAGTGGCCACCATGTAGAGGTGCACCCGGCCATCGGGCGAGACCCACAGCACCGGGTTGCCGATGCGGCGCACACCCAGGTGCAGTGCGCGACCCAGCGAGTCGCGGTCGACCACCGCCTGCGGCGCACTCCATTGCCCATCACGAAAGCGCGCCACATAGAGGCGCACGTCGGGCGCACTTTCGCGCTGCCCTGCCCACCAGCAGGCCAGCAGTTCGCCGTTGGGCAAGGCGGCCAGGGCGCTGGCATGCGCGGCCGGCACACCCGGCGGCGCAGGCAAGGTGCCGGCGCTGCGCTCGACCAGCGTGAAAGCGCGCGCCGGCGCAAGCGCGGCCACCAACGTCGGCACTGCTGGTGTTGGCGCGCCATCAAAGCGGCGCCACTCGGCCACTGCGCTGACCACCAGGCCAGCCATCGCCAACAGAAACCATGCCGTGGAAACCCCGCCCGTTTGCTTGAACACCGTGCTGTGCGCCCTGTGGAAACCGGGCGATTGTGACAGCGGCTCCGGTTCAGCAATCTGGCGCAGAATGATGCAGCCCGGCCGGGGGCGGTTGCAGTCGCCCGCACCCTGGCTGCAGGACAAGGAGACACCATGGATCGATACGCTGCGAGCTCATTGCCCGCAGGCACGCGGGCTTTCGAGGTGGCGCACGGCCCGGATCACCTGCAGACCATCGAGCAGTCGCACCAGCGCTGCCGTGCGATGGGCCTGACGGAAAACGCGATCCCCGAGCTCAACCCGGTGTCGGCCTACGGTGCGCGCCACATGCGCGAGCAGCACCAGCGCCTGTTCGAGCACGCCACGCCGGTGATGGAAATGTTGTGCGAGCAGATCCTTTACACCAAGAGCATCGTGGCGCTGGCCGACGCGCAGGGCAACACGCTGCAGGTGATCGGCGACAACGGTTTTCTGGAGCGGGTGCAGCAGGTGGCGCTCTCCAACGGCGTCAATTGGTCCGAGTCGACCAAGGGCACCAACGCGGTGGGCACGGCGCTGTTCACCGAAGCGCCGGTGCTGGTGCACGCGCAAGAGCACTTTCTGGCGGCCAACCGTTTTCTCACCTGCTCGGCCTCGCCGATCTTCGACCACGCCGGTCAGATGATGGGCGTGCTCGACGTGAGCGGGCATCAGCTCTCCTACCACCCGCACACGCTGGCGATGGTGACCATGTCGGCGCGCATGATCGAGAACCACTGGTTCAGCGACAAGTTCCGACACGGCCTGCGGCTGCACTTCCATGCGCGGCCCGCCATGCTGGGCACCATGCGCGAGGCCATGATCGCGCTATCGCCCGACGGCGAGATATTGGGCGCCAACCGCAGCGCGCTGGAGCAGCTGGGGCTGAATGTGCCGGCGTTGCGCAAGCTGGGCCTCGAAGCCGTCTTCGGCACCACCATCGGCGCCATCGCCGACCACTGCCGCCAGCGGGCCGACGAGCCGATGCGGCTCTACCCCCAACACGGCGGCCAGGTCGGTGACCCGCTGTTCGCACGCGCCTTGTTCAACTGGCCGACCTTCTGGCCCTCGGTCTCGCTGGCCACCGGCGTGGCAGTGCCCCGCGCTGCCGATGTGGTGAGGCCACAAGCCGGGTCGGTGACGCCCGCCGAGCCGGCCACCGAACCCGTGGCCGCCCCCACCACCCTGCAAGCACAGGAGATGGCTGCCATCCGCAGCGCCGTCGACGCGGCCGGCGGCAACATCTCGCGCGCCGCGCGCCAGCTGGGTGTGGCGCGCAACACCATCTACCGCAAGCTGCGCTCGGCCGACGCTGCAGCCTGATGCCTGCTCCAGGCCCATGCGCCGCTAAGATCGGCGCATGACCGAGCCCGTGCTGGATGTGAACGCCAACGCGCCCCGCGCGCCGGTGCCGCCGCGCACCCAGGGGCAACCGGCCTCGGCGCGCACCCAGGCCGCACTCATCGCCCGGCCCGACCTGGTGGTCTGCACCGAATGCAGCGCGGTGCACGAACGCATCACCCTCGCTCGCGGCACGGTGGCCCGCTGCCGCCGCTGCAACGCCTTGCTGGGCCGCGCCCACCTGATGCGGCTCGACGCCTTGCTGGCCTTTGCCGTGGCCGCGCTGCTGCTCATCGTCATCGGCAACACCGCCCCCATCGTCACGCTCGACCTGCGTGGCGTGATGAGCGAAGCCACGCTGCCACAAGCCATCAAGGCCACCTGGCAGGCAGGCCAGCCGCTGGTGGCGCTGCTCACCGCCGCCACGGCGCTGGTGTTCCCCCTTTGTTTCACGGTGCTCCGGGTCTACCTGCTCGCCTCGCTGCTGCGCGGGCAGGTGCCGCCCGCGTTTGTGCCGGCGATGCGCGTGCTCGGCTTTGTCACCCGCTGGGGCATGGTCGAGGTGTTCATGCTGGGCACGCTGGTGGCCGTGGTGCGCGGCGCCACCCTCACCAGTGCCACCCCCGGGGCGGGCCTCTTCGCCTATGCCGCGTTGACCCTGTTGCTGACCTCGATCACCGCCGCCGGCACGCACTCGCTGTGGAAGCTCGGCAGCGAGCTGGGCCCGACACGATGAACGGCGAAGCCATCCAGACCGGCGTGCAGCTCGGCTTGTTCAGCTGCCGCACCTGCGGCCGGGTGTCGCAGCTGGCGCACCCGGTGGCCGAGGGCACACCCTTGCACTGCCCACGCTGCAACACCGCGTTGAACCACACACTGCCGGCCAGCCTGCAGCGCACCTGGGCCTACACGCTGGCGGCGACGATTCTTTATGTGCCGTCCAACCTGCTGCCCATCATGTCGACCAGCAGTGTGTTTGGCGACTCGCAGCACACCATCCTCGGCGGCATCGAGGAGCTGCGCGCTTCGGGCGACTGGCTGCTGGCGCTGATCGTCTTCGTGGCCAGCATCGCGGTGCCGATGCTGAAGATCGGCGCCCTGCTCCTGCTGGCCGTCACGGCCCAACGCCGCTCGCGCTGGAAGCAGCTGGAGCGCGCGCAGATCTACCGCATGATCGACGCGGTGGGCCACTGGTCGATGCTCGACGTGTACGTGGTCGTGCTGCTGGTGGGCACTTTCAGCTTTGGCGGCCTGGGCAGTGTGCAGCCCGGGCCCGGCTTGTTGTCGTTTGGCGCCGTGGTGGTGCTGACCATGCTGGCCGCGGGCAGCTTCGACCCGCGCTTGATCTGGCCCGAAGACACAGAGGCAACCCCATCCGATGACTGACGACCAAGAACCCGCAGCACCCGCTGCGCTGCCGCCCGCCCCCATCACCCGCAAGTGGCGCGGGCCGTCGCTGGTCTGGCTGGTGCCGATCATTGCGCTGGCGGTCGGGGTTTCGCTGCTGATCCGCGCGGTGCTCGCCACCGGCCCGCAGGTGACGATCGACTTCAACTCGGCCGACGGCCTGCGCCCCGGCAAGACCGAGGTGCGCTACAAGGAGGTGGTGGTCGGCCGTGTCGAGACCGTGACGCTGAGCGAAGGCCGCGACCGCGTCCAGGTGGCGGTGCGGCTGGACCGCTCGGTTTCCAACATCGCCGTCGACGACACCCGTTTCTGGGTGGTGCGCCCGCGCATCGACACCGCCGGTGTGAGCGGCATCGAGACGCTCTTCTCCGGCGCCTACATCGGTGTGGACGCCGGTGTCTCCGCGGTCCAGCGACGCAACTTCGTCGGCCTGGAAGCCCCGCCCTATGTGCTGCGCGGCGAACCCGGCCGCGGCTTCGTGCTGCGCACCGAAGACCTGGGTTCGCTCGACGTCGGCTCGCCCATCTTCTACCGCCGCAACCGCGTGGGCCGGGTGGTGGGCTACAAGCTCGACCCGCTGGTCGACGAGCTGTCGGTGCAGATCTTCATCGAGGCGCCCTACGACAAGCTGGTCAACAGCCAGACCCGCTTCTGGAACGCAAGCGGCGTGGAGGTCTCGCTCAGCACCAACGGCCTGAGCGTCAACACCCAGACGCTGGGCTCGGTGCTCGCGGGAGGCGTGTCGTTCGAGCGCCCGGCCGGCTCGCATGGCCTGCCACCGGCGCCCGATGGCAACCGCTTCGAGCTGTTTGCCGACCGCAAGCGCGCGCTCGCGCCACCCGATGGCCCGGCGCAGCGGGTGCGCATGGTGTTCGACCAGTCGACCCGCGGGCTCTCGGTCGGTGCGCCGATCGACTTCCTGGGCATCGAAATCGGCTCGGTGAAGACCATCCGCCTCGACTACGACGCCAAGCGCAAACGTTTCCCGGTGGAGGTCGAAGCCGACATCTACCCCACCCGCCTGGGCGCCGTGCGCGAGGCCTTGCGCGAGCCCGGCGACAACGAATCGAAACGCGACCTGACCTTGCTGCAGCGCCTGGTCGCAAGCGGCCTGCGCGCCCAAGCCCGCACCGGCAACCTGCTCACCGGCCAGATGTACGTGGCGCTCGACTTCCCCGCCCGCACCCCACGCGCCACGCTCGACACCGAGACCCCGATCCCGGCCATCCCCACGGTGCCGGGCACCTTGGCCGATGTGCAACCGCAGATCGCCGAGATCGTGGCCAAGATCAACAAGGTGCCGTTCGACGACATCGGCCGCAACCTCAACGAGACGCTGACCCAGGCGCGCACCGCCATCGACCAGCTGCGCCCCGATGCGCAGGCCTCGCTGGCCGAGGTGCGGCGCACGCTGCAGTCGGTGCAAGAGACGCTGTCACGCGCCGACCGCAACCTGCTTGACCCGGGCGCACCGATCCAGCGCAACGCCGAGCAGACCTTGCTCGACCTGCAACGTGCCGCGCAGTCGCTGCGCGTGCTTACCGACTACCTGCAACGCCACCCCGAATCGCTGCTGCGCGGCAAGCCCGACGACGCGAAGATTCCCGGCCCACGCTGAACCATGAAAACACTCCTGTCCCTGGTGGCCCTGGTCGTTCTCAGCGGCTGCGCCTCGACCCCCGCCCCTCGCTACCACAGCCTGCTCGCCACCGGCACCACGCCGGCGCGTGAAACCGGCCTGCCGCCGCTGCCGATCGACCTCGCCCCGGTGGGCGTGCCGGCGGCCGTCGACCAGCCGCAGTGGGTGGTGCGCCTGCCTGACGACACGCTGCGCATCCTGGAGCAGGAGCAATGGGTGTCGCCGCTGCGCAGCGAACTGCGCGCCGCGCTGTTCGAGCGCCTGGCGCAGCGCTTCGCGGCGGTCGATGTACGCACCGCACCCAGCGCGCAGGCGGTGCGGGTGAAGGTGGACGTGCAGCGTTTCGAGTCGATCGCCGGCCGCGAGGTCTGGCTCGACAGCGTCTGGTCGGCGCAGGCCGACGTGGGCAAGGCCCAGCCGCTGGTGTGCCACAGCAGCGTGCACGAGAGCGCGCCGGGTGACCTCACCGCCCTGGCCGCCGCGCACCGGCGTGCAGTGGCGCGGCTGGCCGACCAGATCGGCACCCAGCTGCTGGCGCTGGCCAATGGGGCGGGCGCGCGCTGCCCTTCTTGACCGGCTAAGGGCGTTTGCGTCGCGCCGGCGCCGCCTGCAGCGTCCCGAAGGCTTCGCCCAGCGACAGCACGGTACCCGCACCGTCGGCGCGGTAGCCGGGAAGCTGGTTCACCGCGGCCTTGAATGCATCGCTGCGCAAGACGCCCAACATCTGCTGTACCGGCTCGGTGTCGAGCACCCGTTCGTCGCACAGCAGGAAGTACCGCTCGGTCTGGCTTGGGATGAAGTCGAGCTTGAAACGGCGGGCCGGGGTTTCCACCCCGAAGCCCGCGTCGGCCATGCCGCTGGCCACATAGGCGGCAATCGCCGCGTGGGTGAACTCGCACTGTTCGTAACCGTGGATGGCCGACTGCGCCAGGCCCTGCTTTTGCAGCATCAGGTCGAGCAGCAGGCGTGTGCCCGAGCCGGGCTGCCTGTTGATGAAGCGCACGCCGGGCCGGGCCAGGTCTTTCAGCTCGTAGATCTTGAAGGGGTTGCCGCTCGCCACCATCACGCCTTGCTGGCGGGTGGTGACGTGGATGATCTTTTGCGAGCGCACCGACAACCATCGGCTGTAGTGCGCCACCACCGCCGGCTCGAATTCGCCCAGTGGCACGGCAAACCCCGCCACATCGCAGCCCTGCGCGTGCAGCGCGGCCACGGCCTCCACGCTGCCGCAGTATTTGAGCTCGTGCGGCACGCCCGCCTGGGCGAGGAAGGTGCGCAGCGTCTCGACCGCAAAGCCGTGGTTGGCGTGGATGTGCAGCAGCGCATGCAGCGGCGCGCACACCTTCTCGATCTCGGCCTCCAACTCGGAGGCCAGCGACACGAAGAGCGGAGACAGCCGCGCGTTGATGCGCCGGTCGGCCCACACCAGCTTCGCGCCCAGCTCGGTGAGGCTGGAGCCCTTGCCGCGCGCCATCGTCAGCAGAGGCACGCCGAACAGCGCCTCGCCTTCGCGGATGAGCTGCCAGGCGTGGCGATACGACGTGCCCGACAGCTGGCAGGCGCGCGAGAGGCTGCCGTGCTCGTGCACGTCGACCAGCACGTCGACCAGGCGCTGTGCCAGCGTTTGCCCGTCGGACCGGGTAATGCTCCACCGCGGCTGGATCGTCACCTTGTGCACGGGTTCTTCCTTATGCTGCAAAACACCGATGGGTTGCGCTGCCGCAAGCTTATTGCGCGGATGCTGAGGTATCCATACATTGGGCAACAACCCAGTGCCGACATTGTGCATAGCTTATGTCCATGGCCACCTATTTGAACGACGGCTCAACCCCACCCTCCGGAGACCAGACCATGCCGCCCGTCGGTTTGCGAACCGTGGGCATCCGTGCGGCAAGCTCGCCGGGGCTGCTGGACAAGGAGCGCACGATTGCCGCGCCCGGCTTCAACCGCTGGCTGGTACCGCCGGCCGCTCTCGCCATCCACTTGTGCATCGGCATGGCCTATGGGTTCTCGGTGTTCTGGTTGCCGCTGTCCAGGGCGCTGGGCATCAAGGAGGCCATCCAGTGCGGCCCCGAGGTGGGGTTCTTCGCCGAACTCTTCACCACCCAGTGCGACTGGAAGATCTCCACGCTCGGCTGGATCTACACGCTCTTCTTCGTCTTCCTCGGCTGCTCGGCCGCGCTGTGGGGTGGCTGGCTGGAACGAGCCGGCCCGCGCAAGGCCGGCGTCGTGAGCGCGGTGTGCTGGTGCGGCGGGATGCTGATCTCGGCGCTGGGCATCCACCTGCACCAGTTCTGGCTGATGGCGCTCGGCTCGGGGGTGATCGGCGGGATCGGGCTGGGCCTGGGCTATATCTCGCCGGTCAGTACGCTGATCAAGTGGTTCCCGGACAGGCGCGGCATGGCCACCGGCATGGCCATCATGGGCTTCGGCGGTGGCGCCATGATCGGCTCGCCGTTCGCGGCCGAGCTGATGCAAACCTTTGCGACCCCCACCGACGTGGGCGTCGTCAAGACCTTCGTCGTGATGGCGCTCGTCTACTTCACCTTCATGCTGGGCGGTGCGTTCGGCTACCGCGTGCCCCCTTCCGGCTGGAAGCCCGCAGGCTGGGTGCCCAAGGCGGCCGACGCGGGCAACGGCATGATCACGCAGCGCCACGTGCATGTGAGCAAGGTGTGGGGCATCCCGCAGTTCTGGCTGGTCTGGGTTGTGCTGTGCATGAACGTCTCGGCCGGCATCGGCGTGATCGGCATGGCCAGCCCGATGCTGCAAGAGGTGTTCGGTGGCGGCTTGATCGGCGTGGCCAAGCGGTTCGGCGAGCTCGACAAGGCGCAGCTCGGCGCCATCGCCGGGGTGGCTGCCGGCTTCACCGCACTGCTGAGCCTGTTCAACATCGGCGGGCGCTTCTTCTGGGCGAGCTTGTCCGACAGGATCGGCCGCAAGATGACCTACGCGGTGTTCTTCGTGCTGGGCGGGCTGCTGTACTTCGGCATCCCGGGCAGCGCGGCGGCCGGCAACACGCTGCTCTTCGTGGGCGCGTTCTGCATCATCCTGAGCATGTACGGCGGCGCTTTCGCCACCGTGCCGGCCTACCTCGCCGACCTGTTCGGCACGCAGATGGTGGGCGCCATCCACGGCCGCCTGCTCACCGCCTGGGCGACGGCCGGCATCCTTGGGCCGGTGGTCGTGAACTACATGCGCGAGTACCAACTGGGGCTTGGCATTCCGCGCGAGCAGGTCTACAACCAAACCATGTACATCCTGGTGGGCATGCTGGTGATCGGGCTGATTGCGAACCTGATGGTCCGCCCGGTGGCCGACAAGTGGTTCATGAGCGACGCCGAGCTGGCCGAAGAAAAGCGCCTGGCACACGAGCGTGCCAGCGCGGCCGAGGTCGGCGGTGGCCCCGGTTCGGGCGGCAAGACGCCCACCGTGGTGGTGGCGCTGGCCTGGGCGGCGGTGGGCATTCCACTCGCGTGGGGTGTCTACAAGACGCTCTTGAATGCGGCCATGTTCTTCAACTGACGAACCACGGAAGAGAGCCTGATGACGACCACGACTTCACCTGAGTCCCTGGGACTCGTGCACGAGGTCCTGGCGCGCCGCGCCAGCGAGCCCGGCGCGCTGCTGCCCATCCTGCACGAGCTGCAAGACGCGCTGGGCTGCATCCCCGCCGACGTGGTGCCCGAGATCGCAAGCGTGCTCAACCTGTCGCGCGCCGAGGTGCACGGCGTCATCACCTACTACCACCACTTCCGCGCCGAGCCGGCGGTGGGCAAGGTGGTGCAGATCTGCCGCGCCGAGTCGTGCCAGGCGATGGGGGCCGACGCCCTGATAGCCCATGCACAGCACAAGCTGGGCTGCACGATGCACGGGCACTCGAAAGACGGCGCCTTCACGCTGGAGCCGGCCTATTGCCTCGGCCTGTGTGCCATGTCGCCCGCCATGACGGTGGGCGAGGAGGTGCATGCCCGCGTCACCCCACAGCGCTTCGACGCGCTGATCGCCGAAGCGAGGAGCACGCCATGAGCATCACCGTTTACGTGCCTTGCGATTCGGCTGCGCTGGCCGTCGGCGCTGACCGCGTGGCGCGCGCCATGGCCAACGAAGCCGCGCAGCGCGGCCTCGACATCACCCTGGTGCGCAACGGCTCGCGCGGCCTCTTCTGGCTGGAGCCGCTGGTCGAGGTGACGACACCGCGGGGCCGCATCGCCTATGGGCCCGTGCAGCCGGGCGACGTGGCGGCGCTGTTCGATGCCGGGCTCCTGGCCGGCGGCAGCCACGCGCTGTGCCTGGGGCCGACCGAAGACATCCCCTACCTCAAGAAGCAGGAGCGCCTGACCTTCGCCCGCATGGGCGTCACCGACCCGCTCTCGCTGGCCGACTACAAGGCGCACGAGGGTTTCATGGGCGTGCAGCGGGCGCTGGCAATGGCGCCCGAGGCCATCGTGCAGGAAGTGCTCGACTCCGGCCTGCGCGGGCGTGGCGGCGCGGCCTTCCCGGCCGGCATCAAGTGGAAGACGGTGCTGGGCCTGCAGGCGGCGCAGAAATACGTGGTCTGCAACGCCGACGAAGGCGACTCGGGCACCTACTCCGACCGCATGACGATGGAGGGCGACCCCTACATGCTGATCGAGGGCATGGTGATCGCGGGCCTGGCCACCGGCGCCACGCAAGGCTACGTGTACGTGCGCTCCGAGTACCCGCATGCCATCGCCACGCTGAACGAAGCCATCCGCCGCGCCGAAGCGGCCGGCCACCTGGGTCGCAACCTGCATGGCTCCAATCACAGCTTCTGGCTCGAGGTGCGCAAGGGCGCCGGCTCGTACGTGTGCGGCGAAGAAACCGCCCTGCTCGAAAGCCTGGAAGGCAAACGCGGCATCGTGCGCGCCAAGCCGCCGGTGCCGGCCATTGCCGGCCTGTTCGGCCAGCCGACCGTGATCAACAACGTGATCACGCTGGCGACCGTGCCCTTGATCCTGGCGCGCGGCGCCCGCTACTACAAGGACTACGGCGTGGGCCGCTCGCACGGCACGCTGCCTTTTCAGCTGGCCGGCAACATCAAACAAGGCGGCCTGATCGAAAAGGCCTTCGGCGTGACGCTGCGCGAGCTGCTCTACGACTACGGCGGCGGCTCGGCCTCGGGCCGGCCGATCAAGGCGGTGCAAGTGGGCGGCCCGCTGGGTGCCTACCTGCCCGAATCGCAGTGGGACGTGCCGCTCGACTACGAGGCCTATGCCGCGCTTGGCGCGGTGGTGGGCCACGGCGGTCTGGTGGTGCACGACGACAGCGCCGACCTGTCGCAACTCGCGCGCTACGCGATGGAGTTCTGCGCCATCGAGAGCTGCGGCAAGTGCACGCCCTGCCGCATCGGCTCGACGCGCGGAGTCGAGGTCATCGACAAGATCAGGCTGAACCAGAACCGGGTTCAGCAAGTCCAATTGCTGCGTGACCTGTGCGACACGATGGTTCACGGCTCGCTGTGCGCCATGGGCGGCATGACGCCTTACCCGGTGTTGTCGGCGCTGAACCACTATCCGCAAGATTTCGGCTTGACGGCGTCTGACCGCGAAGCCGCCTGAAGGAGAGCCCCATGCTCGATCACCTGAAAGAAACCGACTACGGCACGCCCAAGCGCGAGTCTGCCCAGGAGGTCACGCTGACCATCGACGGCGAGCAGGTCACCGTGCCGGCCGGCACCTCGCTGATGCGTGCCGCGGCCGAGGCCGGTGTCAACGTGCCCAAGCTCTGCGCCACCGACAGCCTGGAGCCCTTCGGCTCGTGCCGCCTGTGTCTGGTCGAGATCGACGGCCGCAAGGGCTACCCCGCCTCATGCACCACACCGGCCGAAGCCGGCATGAACGTGCGCACGCAGAGCCCGAAGCTGCAGGAGCTGCGCAAGGGCGTGATGGAGCTCTATATCAGCGACCACCCACTCGACTGCCTGACCTGCAGCGCCAACGGCAACTGCGAGCTGCAAGACATGGCCGGCGTGACCGGCCTGCGCAACGTGCGCTATGGCTTTGATGGCGCCAACCACCTGAAGGACAAGAAGGACGAGTCCAACCCCTACTTCAGCTACGACCCCAGCAAGTGCATCGTCTGCAACCGCTGCGTGCGGGCGTGTGAAGAGACCCAAGGCACCTTTGCGTTGACGATCCAGGGCCGCGGTTTCGAGTCGCGTGTGGCCGCGAGCCAGAACGACAGCTTCATGGACAGCGAGTGCGTGAGCTGCGGCGCCTGCGTCGAGGCCTGCCCCACCGCCACGCTGCAAGAGAAGTCGGTGATCTGGCTCGGCCAGTCGGAGCACAGCGCCATCACCACCTGCGCCTACTGCGGCGTGGGCTGCGGCTTCAAGGCCGAGATGAAGGGCAACGAGGTCGTGCGCATGGTGCCGTGGAAAGACGGCCAGGCCAATGAAGGCCACTCGTGCGTGAAGGGCCGTTTTGCCTGGGGCTACGCGTCACACAAGGACCGCATCACCACCCCGATGATCCGCAAGAAGATCACCGACCCGTGGCAAGAGGTGAGCTGGGACGAAGCCATCAACCACGCCGCCAGCGAGTTCAAGCGCATCCAGATGACCCACGGGCGCGATTCGGTGGGCGGCATCACCTCGTCACGCTGCACCAACGAAGAAACCTACCTCGTACAGAAACTGGTGCGCGCGGCCTTCGGCAACAACAACGTCGACACCTGCGCGCGTGTGTGCCACTCACCCACCGGCTACGGCCTGGGCCAGACCTATGGCACCTCGGCCGGCACGCAGACGTTTCGGTCAGTGGACAAGGCCGACGTGATCATGATCATCGGCGCCAACCCGACCGACGGCCACCCGGTGTTCGCCTCGCGCATGAAGAAGCGCTTGCGCGAAGGTGCGCAACTGATCGTGGTCGACCCGCGGCGCATCGACATCGTGAAGTCACCGCACATCAAGGCCGCGCACCACCTGCAGTTGAAGCCGGGCACGAACGTGGCCCTCGTCAGCGCGCTGGCCCACGTGGTCGTCACCGAAGGCCTGGTCGACGAAGCCTATGTGGCCGAGCGCTGCGACCCGAAGTCGTTCAACGATTGGCGTGAGTTCGTCGCACGGCCCGAGAACTCGCCCGAGATGATGGAAGCCGTGACCGGCGTGCCCGCCGCCGAGGTGCGCGCCGCGGCCCGCCTGTACGCCCGTAAGGGCAACTCGGCCATCTACTACGGCCTGGGTGTCACCGAACACAGCCAGGGCTCGACCATGGTGATGGGCATTGCCAACCTCGCGATGGCCACGGGCAATGTGGGCCGCGAAGGTGTGGGCGTGAACCCGCTGCGCGGCCAGAACAACGTGCAAGGCGCCTGCGACATGGGCTCCTTCCCGCACGAGCTGCCGGGCTACCGCCATGTGTCCGACAGCACCGTGCGCGCCTCGTTCGAAGACATGTGGGGCGTGACCATCCAGCCCGAGCCGGGCCTGCGCATCCCCAACATGTTCGACGCCGCGCTCACCGGCAGCTTCAAGGGCCTGTACTGCGAGGGCGAAGACATCGTGCAGTCAGACCCCAACACGCAGCACGTGGCCGAAGCCATGATGGCGATGGAATGCATCGTGGTGCAAGACCTCTTCCTGAACGAGACGGCCAAGTACGCGCACGTGTTCTTGCCCGGCTCGTCGTTCCTTGAAAAAGACGGCACCTTCACCAACGCCGAGCGCCGCATCTCGCGCGTGCGCAAGGTGATGCCGCCGAAAGCCGGGCTCGCCGATTGGGAGGTCACGGTCAAGTTGAGCAACGCGCTCGGCTACCCGATGAACTACACCCACCCCTCGCAGATCATGGACGAGATCGCCGCACTCACGCCCACCTTCAAGGGCGTGAGCTTCGACAAGATCGAGCGCCTGGGCAGCGTGCAATGGCCGTGCAACGACGACGCCCCCGAGGGCACGCCCACCATGCACATCGACCACTTCGTGCGCGGCAAGGGCCGCTTCATCATCACCCAGTACGTGGCCACCGACGAGAAGGTCACGCGCAAGTTCCCGCTGCTGCTCACCACCGGGCGCATCCTGTCGCAATACAACGTGGGCGCGCAAACGCGGCGCACGCCCAACGTGGAGTGGCACAGCGAAGACCGGCTCGAGATCCACCCGCACGACGCCGAAGACCGTGGCATCAAGAACGGCGACTGGGTGGGCATTCAAAGCCGTGCCGGCGACACCGTGCTGCGCGCCACCATCACCGACCGCGTGGCGCCGGGCGTGGTCTACACCACCTTCCACTTCCCCGAGTCGGGCGCCAACGTGATCACCACCGACAACTCCGACTGGGCCACCAACTGCCCCGAGTACAAGGTGACGGCGGTGCAGGTGATGCCGGTGATGCAGCCCTCTGCCTGGCAGCAGGAGCACAGCCGTTTCAGCCAGGTGCAGCAGGATCTGTTGAAGGCCGCGCATGAAGTAGGGGCCAAGTAAGCCATGCACATCGACAGCCTGATCAAGATGGCCAACCAGATCGGCGATTTCTTCGAGTCCATGCCCGACCCGGTGGAGGCCGAGGAAGGCATCGCCACGCACATCAAGAAATTCTGGGAGCCGCGCATGCGCCGCGAGCTGCTGGCGCACATCGACGGCCATGCCGGCGCCGGCCTGCACCCGGCCGTGTTGCACGCCATCACCAGCCACCGCAGCGTGTTGGCATGACGCCCATGGAGCCCACGCGCGAAGTCTCGGTTCAGCGCGTCGGCGCCGCGCAGCCGCAAAACGACCGCATCGCCGCCGAAGTGCCGGTGGCCCTGGTCTTCAACGGCATCTCGCACGCGGTGATGATGGCCACGCCGGCCGACCTGGAGGCATTTGCGCTGGGCTTCGCATTGTCTGAAGGCTTGCTCGCCTCGCGCGCCGAGTGCCGAGGCATCGAGGTGTTGCAGGGCGCAGAAGGCATCGAGGTGCAGCTGGAGGTGGCCAGTGCCGCCGCCGCCCGCTTGAAGGAGCAGCGCCGCAACCTGGTGGGTCGCACCGGCTGCGGGCTGTGCGGCATCGACAGCCTGAAGCAACTCGACCTCGCGCCCGCGCCGCTGGAACCACCGGCCTGGGTGTCCCGGCTGTCGCCGGCCACCGTGCTGCGCGCGTTCGCGCAGCTGCCTGCATTGCAGCCGCTCAACGCCCTCACCGGCGCCCACCACGCCGCGGCCTGGGTCACACCCGAGGGCCAGATCGTGCGCGTGATGGAAGACGTGGGCCGCCACAACGCGCTCGACAAGCTGCTCGGCCAACGGGCGCTCGACAAGCAGCCCTTCGATGACGGTTTCATCATCATGTCGAGCCGCGCCAGCTACGAGCTGGTGTGCAAGTGCGCACGCATGGGTGTGCCGCTGCTTGCCACCATCTCGGCACCCACCACGCTGGCAGTCGACATTGCCCGCCGGGCAGGGCTGCAGCTCTACGGCTTTTGCCGAGGCGACCAGGCGGTGCGTTACGCGCCCTGAGGCCGTTTGCGCCGAGGCGGCACAGGCTGGCTCAGCGCACTGCGGTCGGCCATCGGCGCATGCTGCGCCATCAACTGGACGACCCAGTCGATGAACACGCGCAGCTTGGTGCTGACACGTCGGTTCGGCGGAAACGCCAGGTACATCGGCATCGGGTCCAGGCTCCAGCCTTCGAACAGAGGGACCAGCTCACCGCGCGCCAGATGGGCCCTGGCCATGTAGTCCGGCAGCCAGAGAACTCCCAAGCCCGCCAGGCCTGCCGCGAGGTAGGCGTTGCCATCGTCGACTGCCAACACGTGGCGCCCCTGCACTTCGATGCTCTCGCCGTCACGGTGAAGGGGGAACGACAACACCTTGCCTGTGCGCGGTGACAAGAACCCCACGGTGCGGTGCTGCGTGTCCTCCAGGTCCCGCGGGTGCATGGGCGTCCCGGCACGTTTCAGGTAGCCCGGCGCCGCACAGACCCGCAGCTGCAGGTCGCCGACACGACGCGCCATCAGGGACAGATGGGTCAGTTCACCGCCCCGTATCACGCAATCGACGTTGTCGCCGATCAGGTCCACGAAACGATCGCTGACGCCCATGTCGATCTGGATGTCGGGGTACTGCGCATGGAATGCCGGCAGTGCGGGGATCAGGATCATCCGCGCCAGCGGGCTCGGCACGTCCACGCGCAACCGGCCCCTGGGGGACTCGAGAGCGCTCGACAGGCTGGTTTCCGCGTCGTCCATGTCGGCCAGCAAGCGCAGCACACGCTCGTAGTAGGCGGCGCCGTCGGCCGTGACGCTGACTTTGCGCGTGGTGCGGTTGAGCAGCCTGACGCGCAAGCGCGCCTCCAGCTGCTGCACCAGCTGCGTCACGCTGGTCTTGCTCATGTGCAGGGTCTCGGCCGCCTTGGTGAAGCTGCGTGCCTCGACCACACGTGCAAAGGCCTGCATCGCATCAAAGCGGTCCATCGTTTCCCCCGAGGCTTCAGCGATTGTTTGGATTGTGCAAAAGGTGATTGTCGGCCTTGCTGGTTTATCCCCAGGACGTCGTTCCATAGAGTCCGCTTCAGTGACCCCACAGGCCGGCATCGGCCCATCGAAAGGCAAACCATGGTTCAGCGTGACGTCGTTTTTCCAGCCGGGCGCCAAGCGCTCTATGACAAGAATCGCTATTCGCCGGCGATCCGGTGCAACGGATTTCTCTTTGTCTCGGGCCAGGTCGGCAGCCGGGCAGATGGCTCTCCCGAGCCCGACCTGGAGGCGCAGGTTCGGCTCGCGTTCGACAACCTGAACGCCATCCTGGCCGCTGCAGGCTGCACCTTCGACGACGTGATCGACGTCACCGTTTTCGTCGTCGACCCCGAATCGAACTTCGAGACGATCTGGAAGGTCGTGCCGGACTATTGGGGCCACGCGCCGTACCCGACCCTGACCGGCATCGGCGTCACGTGGCTCTACGGTTTCCAGTTCGAGATCAAGGTGGTCGCCAAGCTCCCCGAGACTGACCAGGGATCGTCCGGCCGGTGAGATCGCCGAGCGGGTCTTCTTGGCGATGCGCCACGCGCCTTGATGCCCGTTGACACGAGCATTCAAGCCGCGAGCAGCTCACCCATGCGTTGCAAGCCCGCGGGGCGGGCCTGGCGCAGGCGCTGCTGCAGCGCCGCCCACTGCGTGTCGCCCTGCTTGGCGGCCTGGCGGGCGGCCTGCTCGAAGAGCCCTGCAAAGGCATCCAGCCGCGATTGGCGCAGCCACTCCTGCAACTCCGGCCGCTGCGACCAGCGCAGCTGGTTGGCCGCACTGTCCACGTGCATGCGCAGCCAGTCCAGCGGCACCTCGGGCACGCGCACGGGCCGGCACAAGGCGTTCTTCTCGTCGTCGCCTTGCAGCGTGGCCTCCAGGTGGGCGATGAAGGCCGCGCTGAATGAAGGCGAACAGCGCCGCACGTACTGCGGCACGATGCGATCGCCCTGGAACACCGGCTCCACCGGCGCGCGCGGCAGGCCGGCCGCGCTGCAGTGCACATGCACCTGGCCGGGGGCGGTGGCCAGCTCGCCCTGTGCGAACACGATGCGGTCGCGCTCGAGCGCCTGCACCCGACCGAGCCGCACCACGCGCTTGATTCGGCGCAGCTGCGCGAGCTCGGCCTCGCTGACGGTGGCGCAGCGGTACATCGTCGGCTCCACCGAGGGGTCGATGCGCAACAGCAGGCGACTGGCCTCCAGCCTCGCGAACAGGTCTTGCACCGACACCGCGTCGCGCGCGGCCTCCAGCTCGGCGGTGATGGTCTCGAGCGTGGAGTGGGCGAAGTTCAAGGTGGGCTGCACGCCGGCACGGTTGAGCAGCCACGCTTCGCGCGGCCGGACCCAGGTGATGCTGTCCGGGTCGGCACCGTGCTCCAGCAGCCACAGGGCGGTGTCGATCGAGGTCTTGCCGCCGCCCACGATCACGTGCCCGCTGGCCGGCTCGCCCAGGTGGGTGAGCTGCGTGGGGGTGACGAAGCGCACGCCTTCGGCCACACGATAGTTCGGCCCGTGCGTGGCCGGCACCTGGCTGTCGGCCCGGGCCGCGTCGACCCACTTGCGGCGGGCCACAAGCTGCGTGCGGCGGCCGTTCACCAGCGAGGTCGCCACGCCGTCGGCGCCCACCTCGTGGCGGCTCAGGTAGCGCACACGGCCGCTGGGCAGCAGGCGCTGCTGCATCAGGCGGTCGAAGTAGGCGCAGATCTCGGCGCCGCTGGCCAGCTCATTCAGGCCCTGGTTCAGGCCGACGCTGTCGAGCGCGCCCTGGCCCAGCGGCTGAGAGTTCACGCCGTACACCGCCGCCGCGCCGTGCAGGCGCACGAAGGGGTAGGCGTCGAGCCAGTGGCCGCCCGGCTTGGCGCGGCGGTCGGCAATGATCATCGTGGCCGTGCTCTCGCTCAGCAGCGTGTCGGCAAACGCCATCGCGGTGGTGCCGGCGCCGGTGATCACGTAGTCGGCTTCGAGGGTGGGGTGGTCTTCCATGGTGGCTCCATTGAGTTGGCCGAGCGACTGTCCGGGCAGACCGTGGAACCCGGCGTGGAAGACGGCATGGGATTTGGAGTGGGATCGGTGGCGGCGGCACCGCCCGACTCCGAGCTGCCGCACGGCGCTTGAGTTGCCGCAACTGCATGGCGACGTTCTTCAGCCATAACGGCACCAGGCTCCCTTGGGGAGGGGCCGTGGAGGGCCACACATGAACTCATCAGAGCGTCCACCCGATTTCGACCGCCAATGCCGGCGCCGCGCCACGCTGGCCCGGGTGTGGGAGGACCTGCTGGTCAAGCGCGACCGGCCTGAGGGGCTTGGGCTGGTTCGGGCGATCCTGAGCATGGGCCTGCCATCCGCCCTCGACCGCCTGACGCGGCACATGGACCGCATCGCGGGCCGCAGCTTCAATGGCCGCTGGCAGCGCGTGTTCGCGCAGGGTCAGTCGATGATCCCTTGGCTGTGCATGCTGCCGGCGATCGTGTTCACGATGCTCGGGCCCACGCCGCGCTGGCGCGGGCTGCCGGTGGCGGCGACCCTGCTTGCCGGTCTGGCGGCCTACGTGGCCTGCGTCCGGCTGTGGCCGGCGCGCTGGTCGCACGGCCAGGGCCTGCTCGGCCTGCAGTGGCTGGTGCTGGCGCTGCTGAGCGCCCTGCTGTGGTGGCAATCCGGGCCGTCGTCGATCGAGGCCGAGGCGGCACCGTACCGGCACGTCTTCGCACCGATCCTGCTGCTGCTCCTGCTGGTGGCGGCGCTGGCGTTCCCGCTCGCAGACTGGGTGCTCAAGGGCATGGCCACCAAGCATGCACCGCTGCTCACCAGGTTGCTGGCTCGCACCGAGCTGTTCGACAAGCCACGGGCGCCCGAACCTTCGTTGCGCCGCTTCCTGCACGGCCTGATCAACGCACCGCTGTACCACCCGCTGCAGTTGCTGCTGCTGCCTGCAATACCCATGGTTCTGGTGCCACGCCAGTATGCGGAGTGGATCTTTGCGGCGGTCGGGCTGGCCGTGTCGTGGCTCATCCTCACCTTCGCCGGCATGTACGACCGGTTGAGCCTGACGGTCCGCGTGGTCAAGCGGATGTTTCTGATCGGTGGTCAGGGCTTGGTGTCGGTTGCCATCATCGTGCTGGCCGCGCTTCGCCTGGCCGGCGTCGACTACGTGACCACGCTGCTCGACACCGCCTCCGCAAGGGTGGTGTCGTTCTACATCCTGGCGGCCTACAGTGCGTTCTGGCTCTATGAGTACTGGATCAACCGGGCGCTGACCGAGCGCCTGCTGCCACTGCTCGATGTCACAGCGCCACCGGGTGCCCGCCTGGCCTGGGTGCCCTACCCGGTGCGCTCCGAGGCGGTGGACAGTCGCGTGCAGGCCTCAGAGCGTGCGATCGAGGTGTTTGCCGGCGGTCGCTTCGTGGTCACCGGCGGCTACCTCGACCCGGACTCGAAAACCACCTGCGGCCAGTGGCGGCCCTACGAGCGCGACGACCTGTTCCAGTGTCTGGCCGACACCGCATTGCGCGACAACGATCCCGAGGAAACCTACCGCGCCAAGATGGCGGTGGCCGAGGTGGACAAGCGCTGCAAGCTGTACTTCAACCTGCTCAACATCGGCCTGCTGGCGCTCGCGCTCGGCCTGGGCTTCGGGCTGCACAGCGTTGCCAAGAAGCAGCAACTGCCGGGCGTGCAGGGGCAGCTTCTGGCAGGCGAGCGCGTCGCGTCGCAGCCGGTGGATCTGCGCGAACAGGTCTTCACCGGCAACACCGCGCGAGGCCCGAAGATCTTTCTCGCGGTGTCGGGTGGCGGCACACGGGCGGCGCTGTATGCGGCCTCGGTGCTGCGCGGCCTGGCGCAGATCGGCCGCGCGGGCGACGTGGTGCTGATCAGCGGCGTCTCGGGCGGCGCGGCCGCCCTGACGTACTTCGCGATCCACCGCAGCGAACTGCTGGCAGCGCCGGCAGGGCCCTGCGGGCCGGCCGAGTTGGAGCAGATGGCAGCGCAAGCTCAGCCCCGTAAAGGAGAGGACCCCTGGTGTCGCTTCATCGAGGTGATGGCGCGGCCCTACATCGACGACGTGCTGCGCGGCGTGTCGGAACTGCAGGTGCT
>NZ_JADMJX010000226.1 GCF_018780185.1 Rhizobacter sp. | reverse complement strand
TCACCGACGACGACCTGGTGGTGATGGCCTCCGAGTCCGGCGTGCTGCCGATGATTCCCGAGAACAAGATCGTCAAGAAGTGGCGCCTGCAGCCGGGCAAGATGTTCCTGATCGACTTCGACCAGGGCCGCATCGTCGACGACGAAGAGCTGAAGACGCAGTTTGCCGCCGCCAAGCCCTACCGGCAGTGGATCGAAAACGTGCGTGTGCGGCTGGACACCATCGAGCTCACCGCCGGCCCCAGCAGCTTCACCGAGACGCTGCTCGACCGCCAGCAGGCCTTCGGCTACACGCAGGAAGACCTCAAGTTCCTGATGAGCCCGATGGCCGCCAACGGCGAAGAGGGCATCGGTTCGATGGGCAACGACAGCCCGCTGGCCGTGCTGTCGGACAAGAACAAACCGCTCTACAACTACTTCAAGCAGTTGTTCGCCCAGGTCACGAACCCTCCGATCGACCCGATCCGCGAGGCCATCGTGATGAGCCTGAACAGCTTCATCGGCCCCAAGCCCAACCTGCTGGACATCAATGCGGTGAACCCGCCGATGCGGCTGGAAGTGGGCCAGCCGGTGCTGGATTTCGACGACATGGCGCGCCTGCGCGACATCGCGCAGCACACCTCGGGCAAGTTCCGCAGCGCCGAGCTGGACATCACCTACCCGGCTGACTGGGGCCGTGAAGGGGTGGAGGCCAAGCTCGCGTCGCTGTGCGCGCAGAGCGTGGACGCGATCAAGAGCGGCCACAACATCCTGATCGTCACCGACCGCCACCTGAGCCGCACGCAGACCGCGATCCCCGCGCTGCTGGCCTTGTCCGCCATCCACCACCACCTGGTGCGCGAGGGCCTGCGCACCACCGCCGGCCTGGTGGTGGAGACGGGTTCGGCGCGTGAGGTGCACCACTTCGCGGTGCTGGCGGGTTACGGTGCCGAAGCCGTGCACCCCTACCTGGCGATGGAAACACTCGCCACGATGCACGCCGAACTGCCGGGTGCGCTGTCGGCCGACAAGGCCATCTACAACTACGTCAAGGCCATCGGCAAGGGCCTGTCCAAGATCATGTCCAAGATGGGCGTGAGTACCTACATGTCGTACTGCGGCGCGCAGCTGTTCGAGGCCATCGGGCTGGAAAAGAGCTTCGTCGACAAGTACTTCCGCGGCACGGCCTCGCAAGTGGGTGGCATCGGTGTCTTCGAGGTGGCCGAAGAAGCGCTGCGCATGCACGCGGCTGCGTTTGGCAACGACCCGGTGCTGGCCAGCATGCTGGACGCCGGCGGCGAATACGCCTGGCGTGTGCGTGGCGAAGAGCACATGTGGACACCCGACGCCATCGCCAAGCTGCAGCACAGCACACGTTCGGGCAAGTTCGACACCTACAAGGAATACGCGCAGCTCATCAACGACCAGAGCAAGCGCCACCTGACCCTGCGCGGCCTGTTCGAGTTCAAGTTCGACCCGTCGCAGGCCATCCCGGTGGACGAGGTCGAGTCGGCTGCCGAGATCGT
The DNA here is from genome assembly GCF_018780185.1 of Rhizobacter sp. GTDB lineage: Bacteria > Pseudomonadota > Gammaproteobacteria > Burkholderiales > Burkholderiaceae_C > Rhizobacter. The sequence continues at coordinate 1,435 of NZ_JADMJX010000226.1, read as the reverse complement.
CAAGCGCTTCGCCACCGGCGCGATGTCGCTGGGTTCGATCAGCACCGAAGCGCATTCCACGCTGGCCATCGCGATGAACCGCATCGGCGGCAAGAGCAATACCGGCGAGGGCGGCGAAGACCCGGCCCGCTACCGCAACGAGCTCAAGGGCATACCGATCACCGCCGGCACCAAGGTCAGCGATGTGATCGGCGCCAAGGTGATCGAGTCCGACTACGAGCTGAAAGAAGGCGACTCGCTGCGCTCCAAGATCAAGCAGGTCGCCTCGGGCCGCTTTGGCGTGACGACCGAGTACCTGGTCAGCGCCGACCAGATCCAGATCAAGATGGCCCAGGGCGCCAAGCCGGGCGAGGGCGGCCAGCTGCCCGGTGGCAAGGTGACCGACTACATCGGCATGCTGCGCTACTCGGTGCCGGGCGTGGGCCTGATCTCGCCGCCGCCCCACCATGACATCTACTCGATCGAAGACCTCGCCCAGCTGATCCACGACCTGAAGAACGTCAACCCGCGCGCCGATGTGTCGGTGAAGCTGGTCTCGGAAGTCGGCGTGGGCACGATTGCTGCCGGCGTGGCCAAGGCCAAGGCCGACCATGTGGTGATCGCCGGCCATGATGGCGGCACCGGCGCCTCGCCGTGGAGCTCGATCAAGCATGCCGGCACGCCCTGGGAGCTGGGCCTGGCAGAGGCGCAGCAGACCCTGGTGCTGAACCGCCTGCGCGGCCGCATCCGCGTGCAGGCCGACGGCCAGATGAAGACCGGCCGCGACGTCGTCATCGGCGCGCTGCTGGGCGCCGACGAGTTCGGCTTCGCCACGGCACCGCTGGTGGTCGAGGGCTGCATCATGATGCGCAAGTGCCACCTGAACACCTGCCCGGTGGGCGTGGCCACGCAGGACCCGGTGCTGCGCAAGAAGTTCGCCGGCAAGCCCGAGCATGTCGTCAACTTCTTCTTCTTCGTCGCCGAAGAGGCGCGCACGATCATGGCCCAGCTGGGCGTGCGCACGTTCGACGAGCTGATCGGCCGCGCCGACCTGCTGGACATGAAAAAGGGCATCGCGCACTGGAAGGCGCGTGGCCTGGACTTCAGCCGTGTGTTCCACCAGCCGGTGGTGCCAGCGGAGGTACCGCGTTTCCACACCGAAGAGCAGGACCACGGCCTGCACAAGGCACTGGACCTGAAGCTGATCGAACGCTGCAAACCGGCCATCGAACGTGGCGAGAAGGTGCAGTTCATGGAGGACGCGCGCAACCTGAACCGCAGCGTGGGCGCCATGCTGTCGGGCGAGTTGGTGCGCCACCGCCCCGAGGGTCTGCCGGACCACACCATCTTCATCCAGATGGAAGGCACGGGTGGCCAGAGCTTCGGCGCTTTCCTGGCGCCGGGCATCACGCTGTACCTGATCGGCGACGCCAACGACTACACCGGCAAGGGCCTG
>NZ_JADMJX010000181.1 GCF_018780185.1 Rhizobacter sp. | reverse complement strand
CTACCGGCTGTTCGCCGGCAGCGACCCCAACAACGACGACGGCCTGTGCGACGTGGGCGAAGCGTGTGGTGCCTACGTGAGCCTCGACAGCCCGGCGCTGCTCACAATCAACAGCAACCGAAGCGGGCTCGACTTCTTCACCGGCTACGTGACGGCCATCGGCGCCGCCGCGCAAGGCCTGGCCGGGCCGGGGCAGGCCTTGCCGATCAAGCGTTTGCGCTAGGCTGTGGGCATGACAAAGCACACCACCCATTCGCTCGCCCTCGGCCTGGGCGCCGGCCTGCTGCTTGGCGCCTGCCAGGCGCAGGCGCCGCAAGCCGCGCCGCGTGACACCCGCCTCGACCTGCAAACGCTGCATGCCGGCAACTTGTGTGGCACCGAGCAGGCATCGCTGCGCCCCGTGGCCGACGCGGCGGCGCTGGCGCGCGTCGTCACCCCGGCCCACATCCTGGGCGCCACGCCCAAGGCCATCGCTGTCGACTTCAGCCGTCGCTCGGTGTTTCAACTGTCGATGGGGCAGCAGCCGAACACCGGCTCCGCTCTGGGTGTCACCGCCGCCAGCGTCGACGCTCAGCGCCTGACAGTGAATGCCGTGTGGCAGCTGCCCGAGCCCGGCCGCATGTACGCGATGATGGTCACGCAGCCCTGCGTGGTCTTCAGCCTGCCGCGCGGCGACTACCGCTCGGTGCGTGTGATCGACCAGAACGGCCAGCAACGGCTGGCCGTCGAGCTGGCGAAGTAACGACTACTGCGCCGCGTCGGCTTCGAGCAGGCCACGCTCGCGCAGCATCGGCTGCACCAAGGGGTCGCGCCCGCGGAAGGCGCGGTAGGCCTCGCGCGGCTCGCGACTGTTGCCGCTCGAATAGATGAACTGCCGCAGCCGCTGCGCCACCGACGCATCGAAGGGGTTGCCCGCCTCGGTGAAGGCGTCGTAACCATCGGCGTCGAGCACCTCGGCCCACAGGTACACGTAGTAGCCCGCGGCATAGCCCGAGCCGGCAAACAGGTGCTGGAAGTGCGCCAGCCGGTGGTTCATGCCCACCGCCGCCGGCAGGCCCATGCGTTCGATCTCGGCCTGCTCGAAGTGGGTGACGTCGGGGCCTTCGGCCTCGGTGAGTGCATGCGCGGCCATGTCGACCCGGGCCGAGGCCACATAACGCACCGTCTCGTAGCCCTGGTTGAAGCGGTTCGCCTCTTCGAGCCGGGTGATCAGCTCATCGGGGATGGGTTCGTTGGTGAGGTGGTGGCGCGCGTGCTGCTTGAGCACCGCACGCTCGCTCAGCCAGTGTTCGAACAGCTGCGACGGCAGCTCGACAAAATCGCGCAGCACGTTGGTGCCCGACAGCCGCTCGTAGGTCACGCTCGACAGCAGGCCATGCAGGCCGTGGCCGAACTCGTGGAACAGCGTGCGTGCGTCGTCGAAGCTCAGCAACGTGGGCTCGCCCGGCGCGCCCTTGGCGAAGTTGTTGTTGTTGACGACGATGGGCAACACGCCCTCGGCCGGTGAGCCGCTGTTGCGCGACTGGCTGCGAAAGAGCGACATCCACGCGCCGCTGCGCTTGCTGGGCCGCGCGAAGTTGTCGTGCAGGAAGACGCCGATCAGGCTGTCGTCTCCTGCGTGGTGCACCTCGTAGACCTTCACGTCGGGGTGGTAGGCCTGCAGGTCGGCGCGCGCCGTGAAGCGCACGCCGAAGAGGCGCTGTGCGCAGTCGAACACCGCCTCGACCATGCGCTCGAGCGGGAAGTAGGGTTTGATGGCCGCTTCGTCGAGGTCGTAGCGGGCCTGGCGCACTTTCTCGGCGTAGTAGCGCCAGTCCCAGGCCTCGATCTGCAGCGACTCGCCGCGCGACAAGGCCAGCGCCTGCAAGGCCGCCTGTTCGGCCTCGGCGCGCTCGCGGGCCGGTGCCCACACCTGCTGCAGCAGCTCGCTCACAGCGGCTTGCGTGCCCGCCATGGTGTCGGCCAGCGCGTAGTCGGCGTAGCTCGCATAGCCATGCAGACGCGCCTGCTCGCGCCGCAGCGTGAGGATCTCGCGCGCCACCGGGCGGTTGTCGTGCGCGCCGTCGTGCTCGCCGCGCGACACCCAGGCACGCCAGGCCTGCTCGCGCAGGTCGCGACGGTCGGAGAAGGTGAGAAAGGGCACGATGTGCGAGCGCGACAGCGTGATCACGTGCCCATCGGTCACGCCCCGGTCGGCCGCGGCCTGGCGCGCCGCAGCGCGCACGAAGTCGGGCAGGCCGGCCAGGTCGCGCTCGTCGCGCAGCACCAGGCGGAAGGCCGACTCATCGGCCAGCACGTTCTGGCTGAAGCGCGTGGTCAGCTCGGCCAGGCGTTGCATCACCTGCGCATAACGCTTTTGCGCCGCCTCGCCCAGCTTGGCGCCGGCGCGCACGAAGTCGAGGTGAAAGCGCTCCAGCAGGCGGGTCTGCTCGGGCGTAAGACCCAGCGTGTGGCGTTGTTCGTGCAGCGCATCCATGCGCTGGAACAGGCGCGCATTCATGTAGACGGCGCTGTTGTGCGCGGCCAGTGGCGCGGCCATCTCGCGCTCCACGGCCTGCAGCTCGGGCGAGGTTTCGCTGGCGGTGAGGTTGTAGAACAGCGCCTCGATGCGCGCCAGCAGCCGGCCGCTGCGGTCGAATGCGGCCACGGTGTTGTCGAACGTGGGGGCTTCGGTGGACGCCGCGATGGCGTCGATGTCGGCCAGGTGCTGCGCGAGTGCGGCGTCAAACGCCGGCTTGAAGTGTTCGGCGCGGACCTCGGCGAAAGGGGGCAGCCCGTGCGGGGTATTCCACGGCTGCACCAACGGGTTGCTTGTGGCAAGGGTCATGGTGCTTCTCTGGTTGGGAGACGCGCCGATTCTAGGGGCCTGCCTCTACCGGGCGTACCCCTAGGGCATCCTTAGGAGATCACTTGCCGGCCTTGATGTCCTTGTAATCGTCTT
>NZ_JADMJX010000363.1:19091-22980 GCF_018780185.1 Rhizobacter sp. | reverse complement strand
CGCCATGGCCACGACTGCCACAGCGGGTCGGCAAAGCGCGGGTCGCCGTTGCCCACCGGCTCGTGGCCGACCGTGTCGCCCCAGCTGCGCAGTGCGGCCTGCTGCGCGCTCAAGGCGAGCCGCGTGGCTTGGGCCGGCTGGGTGGCGAGGTGCATCGCCCAATCGACGTAGGCCAGGGCCAGCGAAATAGGCGACAGGCCCGTGCCCAGGCGGGCAGCGGCTGCATGCAGGCGCCGATCGAACAGCTGTGCCGCAGTGCGCGCACTGTCATCGTGATCAGGGTCGTGATCGGCTTGGGTTTCGGTGTCGGACAAAAGTGTCACGGGAACATCAGGCACACGCATCGGGTTTCGCTCAGGGTTGTTTGAACCGGCACCACCGCGGCGCCGCACAGGTGCCATGGATAACACGGCTCGGTGGCACCCACGTGACGCCATCGGCTTGCCTTGATCCAGCACAAGTCGAGGCGACATGCGGGTGCGCTGTCACCGCTGCGTCACGCACCACGCCAAGACTCGGGACAAGACCAGCCCAGGAGTCGTTGAAATGGAAAAGCAAGATGCCGTGGCCTCGCTGGATCAAGCCTCTCCCGGCCTGAGCTCGTTGCTGCAACCGTCTCGGGTGCGCGCCGCGCTGAAAGCCAACGACCGGCTCAAGCTCTACCTGACGGTGCTGCAGGCCGCCGCCGCCCACGCCCGCGCGCCGCGCGACGTGAGCCTCGACCTGACGCGTGAGATCGCCGCCGCCGGCATCGGCGTGCGCGAAGACGCCGACTGGCTGCACGACCTGCCGACCACCGCCTCGCTGCAAGGCGACACGGTGCAGCTGCCCGACCTGGCCAAGCTCGCGCAGCGCCTGCACGACGACTTGGCCACCATGGCCCGCCCGTTGGTCGAAGGGCCGTCGGCCGATGACGCGCTGGCCACACGCGTGGCGCACTGGCAAGACCACCTCGGCCACCTGCGTGCGCCCGCGCTCAACGGCCCGGCGCTGGCCGCCCTGACCCATGGCCAGCGCGATCACGGCGACAGCCTGCACCTGACGGTGATGGACTTGCACAAGGCACTCAACCGCCTCGCTGCGCGGCTGGCCACCGACACCATCGAGGGCGCCCACGCCTGGCAGCTGGCCGACGACGGCAGCGACACCGCACGCATCGCCGCCTTCATGCGCGGCCTGAACCGTACCCGCGCGCTGAAGCTGGAGCACCCCGGCCTGGACACCGCCGCCACGCGCGACGGCAAGCGGCTGCTGATCCAGAACGACATCGGCACCAACGACGCACACGTGCTGGTGATCCAGGTCGACACCGGCACACGCAAGCCGGTCATCACACTGACCTATTCCGACCTGCACCGCCAGCGTTTTGCCTTCTTCCAGCAACAGCTCGCCGAGGTGGGCGCCGACTGGACCGACACCGGAGCGCGCGCCACCACCGGCCTGAACGACGGCGCGGCCTACCACGTGGGCACCGCCCGCTTCGAGGCCAAGGGCGAAGCCCAGCTCGCGCAGCAGCTCGAAGGCATCGGCGAGCGCATCGTCTTCCTGATCGACTGGAACCGTGCCCGCAAGCGCCTGCTGCCCTTTGTCGACAAGGAAGCGGCCATCGCGGTGCTGGTGGCTGCGGCCAAACAGCGCAGCGGCCACATGGCCTGGCTGAGCGCGGGTGGCGAACGGCTGGTGTGGAACGCGATGGCGGCGCAGGGCGCGGGCGTGTTCCGCCTCGGCGACCGGCTCGACGAGGTGCTGGGCGACCAGGCCGCGCGCGACTTCCTGGTCGAGGTGCTGGCGCTGGCCCACCGCGCGGTGCAACACCAGCAGCCGGTGGCGCTGGTGGCCGACGAAACCCGTGCCCTGCTCGCACGCCGCCTGCAGGGCCGGCGCGGCGAATTCGACCTGCTCGAAGAACATGCCGGCCTGTGCCACGCCCTGGCGCAGGGCTTGCGCGACGCGCTGGTCCACGGCAACGAGCGTGATGCCGAAGCCTGCGCACGCTTGGCCGCGCGCGCCAAGACCTGGGAGCGCCAGGCGGACCACCTGGTGATGCGCGCGCGCGCCCAGGCCGAGCGCCAACCTCAATGGCAGGCGCTGGCCCGGTTGATCGAGCGCAGCGATGACGTGGCCGACGCACTCGAAGAAGCCTGCTTCGTGCTGAGCCTGAACGCCGACCACTTCAGCGAAGCCCGCAACAACGATGGCCACCACGAGCACCACCACCATTGGGGCGCCGAGGTGCGCGAAACGCTCACCGCGCTCGCCAACACCGTGCTCATTGCCACACAAGACCACGTGAAGGCGCTGGCCGTGGCACGCACGCTCGGAGAGACCAGCGATGGCGCCGACCACGACGAGTTTCTCGCCGCATCGTGGCGCGTGCTTCAGGCCGAACGCCAATGCGACGAGCTGCTGCGCACCGCCCGCCGTGCATTGGCGCACGAGTGCCGCAAGCATGCCGACGCCGTCGCACTGACCTTGGGCAACGAGCTGGCCGCCGCCGTCGAGCAGGCGAGCGATGCCCTGCTGGCGCTGAGCTACGGCCTGCGCGAGCGTGGCTTCCACCGCATCGAGGCCGGCAGCGCATGAACGCGCCCGACACCCACCTCGGCGGGCCGGCGCCCACGCTGATCGGTTGCGGCGAAGCCGGTGGTGACGCTCCGCCCTCGCCGCAAGAGATCGGCTTCAAGGCGCACAACCTCGCGCGCATGGCGCGGCTCGGCCTGCCGGTGCCAGCGGCCTTCGTGCTCGGCACGGCCTGGTGCGCCCACCCGGCGGCCGTGCGCCGCAAGCTGTGGCAACCCGCGCTCGCCTCGCTGGAACAGGCCTGCGGCCTGCGCTTCGGCGATGCGAGAAAGCCGCTGTTGCTGTCGGTGCGCTCGGGGGCGCCAGTGTCCATGCCCGGCATGATGGAAACGCTGCTCAACATCGGCCTCACCGATGCTACGCTGCCCGGCCTGCTGCGCGGCACTGGCAACCCACGCCTCGCCTGGGACGCTTACCACCGGCTGGTGGCCGGCTTCGGCGAAGTGGTGCTGGGCGTGGACGGCGCGGTGTTCGAAGACGACCTGCAGCGCATCGCCAGTGGCCGCGACGAACGCGAGCTCGACTTCACCGAACTGCGCGACCTCACCCGCGCCCACCAGGCGAGCGTGCTGCGCGTGGCGGGGCGCAGCTTCCCGCAAGACCCGGTGGAGCAGCTGGAGATGGCCATCCAGGCGGTGTTCGCCAGCTGGCAGGCGCCCAAGGCATGCGACTACCGGCGCATGAACCAGCTCGACGACGCGCTGGGCACCGCCGTGACGGTGCAACGCATGGTGTTCGGCAACGCCGGCGGCAGCTCGGGCGCGGGGGTGGGTTTCACGCGGCACCCATCGACCGGCGAGCCGCAGCCGTGGGTCGACTTCCTGTTCAACGCGCAGGGCGAAGACGTGGTCTCGGGCCGGCGCAGCGCGCGCGGCCACGACGAGCTGGCGAGCGTGGCTCCGCGTGTTTGGAGTGAGCTGCTGCAGGCCACCCACACGCTGGAGCAGGCCTTCGGCGACATGCAGGACTTCGAGTTCACGGTCGAGAACGACACGCTGTGGATGCTGCAGACGCGCAACGGCAAGCGCACCGCGCAGGCCCGTGCGCGCATCGCGCTCGACCTGCTCGACGAAGGGGTGATCGACGCCGCCGAGGCGATGCGCCGCACCGAGGGCCTCAACGAGGCCACGCTCAGCCTGGCGCGTGTCGTGGCCGAAGGCGGCGGCCAGCTCACGCCTGTGGCACAGGGTGTGAGCGCCGCGCACGGCGTGGCGGTGGGCGAGATCGCGCTCGATGAAGCCCGCGCCCGCGCATGCCAGGCTGCGGGTGCCGCCGTGCTGCTGGTGCGGCAAGACGCCGAGACCCGCGA
>NZ_JADMJX010000363.1:17799-18991 GCF_018780185.1 Rhizobacter sp. | reverse complement strand
GCCAGGCTGCGGGTGCCGCCGTGCTGCTGGTGCGGCAAGACGCCGAGACCCGCGACATCGTCGCGCTCGACATCGCCTGCGGCCTGCTCACCGCGCGCGGCGCACGCACCTCGCATGCAGCGGTGGTGGCGCGCCAGCTTGGCAAGGTCTGCCTGGTCGGCTGCGAGACGCTGTCGATCGACACCGTGCGGCGTTGCGTGAAGCTGGGCGAATTGGAGCTGGCCGAGGGCGAAGTGCTCACGCTGGACGGCCACTCGGGAGCCATCTACCGGGGCGCAGCGCGCACGGTGAGCGAGGCGCCAGCCGACCTGCTGGTGCGGCTGGCGGCCTTGCGGGGCGGCGCTGAAACGCACCGTTCGCGTTGAGCTTGTCGAAACGCCGGCCCTGAGCCTGTCGAAGGGCCACGCCGCGCTCCGTTGAATATCGAACAAGTTGCGCAGGGCCTTCGACAGGCTCAGGCCGAACGGAGTGATGGTTCAGCGCGTTCTCAAACAGTGGCGAGCAAAGCAAACGCTGCCTGCGCAGCCACACGGCCCTCATCGGTGGGCACAACCCACACCTCGACCGCGCTGTCGGACGCGTGCACGGGCATCACCACATCGCCCCGCGCAGCGGCGTTGGCGCGCGCATCGAGGCGCACGCCCGCAAAGGCCAGCGCTTCGGCCACTTCGGCGCGCAGCGTCGCGTCGTGCTCGCCGATGCCGCCGGTGAAACCAATCAGGTCGACCCCACCCAACAGCGCCAGCATGGCGCCGGCTTCGCGCTTGACGCGGTGGGTGAAGAGCGCGACCGCTTCGTTCGCCTCGGGCCGGCCACTCGCGCGCAGCGTGCGCATGTCGGCGCTCAGGCCCGACACGCCTTTCAGGCCCGACTCCTTGTAGAGCAACCGCTCCACACGCGGCAAGTCCCAGCCCTCGCGCCACAGGTGCAGCAGCACGCCGGGGTCGAGGCTACCGCTGCGCGTGCCCATCATCAGACCGTCGAGGGCCGAGAAGCCCATCGAGGTGGCGACCGACTGGCCGCCTCGCGTGGCGCACACACTCGCCCCGTTGCCCAGGTGGGCCAGCACGGCGCGGCCCTGCAGGCGCGGGGTGCGCTCACGCAAGGCCTGGCACAGGTAGTGGTACGACAGGCCGTGAAAACCGTAGCGGCGCAGGCCCTGCGCGGCCAGCTCGCGGGCGATGGGCAGGCG
>NZ_JADMJX010000363.1:16164-17699 GCF_018780185.1 Rhizobacter sp. | reverse complement strand
GCGCGCTGCAACTCACCGCGCGCAGCGACACCCGCCAGCGCCGCCGAGGCCATGCGCGAGGTGGCCGAGTCGGCGCGACTGGTCAGGGCGATGGGAACCCGCGCACCAAGCACGACACCGCAGCTGGCCGCACCTGCGAGGTATTCGAGCTGTTTGGCCAACATGTTGCCGGACTCGAGGTCAGGCACCACCAGCACGTCGGCCTGCCCCGCCACCTGCGACACGATGCCCTTGATGCGCGCCGCCTCGGCCGAGATGGCGTTGTCGAACGCGAGCGGCCCATCGAGCAGCGCGCCCTGGATCTGCCCGCGGTCGGCCATCTTGCACAAGGCAGCGGCGTCGAGCGTCGAGGCGATGCGGGCCGTCACCGTCTCGACCGCCGAGAGCAGCGCCACGCGGGGCTGGGCCACGCCCAGCGCATGCGCCAGATCGATGGCGTTGCGCACGATGTCGGCCTTGTCTTCGAGCGTCGGGTGGATGTTGATCGCCGCATCGGTCACCAACAGCGGCTTGGGGTAGGCTGGCACTTCGAAGCGAAACACGTGCGACATGCGCCGGCCTGTGCGCAAGCGCGGCTCGGTCAGCACGGCCTGCATCAGTTCGTCGGTGTGCAGGCTGCCCTTCATCAGCATTGCCACCTCGCCTTGTGCGGCCAGCGCCACCGCGGCGGCGGCAGCCGCGTGGCTGTGCGGCGCGTCGACGAGCGGGATATCGCCCAGCGCCAGGCCCAACGAGTCGGCCAGCGCACGGATGCGCCCCACCGGCCCCACCAGGCGCGGCGCGATCAAGCCACGCTGCGCGGATTCGAGGGCACCCCGCAGCGAACTCTCGTCGCAGGGGTGCACCACGGCACAGGCCGTGGGCTCGCCGACGCAGGCGGTCTGCATCCAGGCGTTCAGGCGTGCCTCAGGGTCGAACAGGTGCATCGTGGGCATGGCGGTGCGCGGGCGCATCACCTTCTGCGTGGGCGCGCGCACCAGCGCCTGGCCGCTCACCACCATCTCGCCGCGCTGGTTCAGCACCTCGCAATCGAGCCGCACGTTGCGGGTGGCGTCGTCCTTGTCGACCACCACCAGGCTCACGAGCAGCGTGTCGCCCAGCCGCACCGGGCGGTGGAAACGCAGGCTTTGTTCGATGTAGATCGTGCCCGGGCCGGGGAACTCGGTGCCGAGCAGGCTGGAAATCAGCGCACCGGCAAACATGCCGTGGGCGATGACACCGTGGAAACGTGTGCCCTCGGCATATTCGGCGTCGACGTGCGCCGGGTTGACGTCGCCCGACACCAGCGCGAAGGCGTTGATGTCGTCCATGGTCAACGTGCGGTGCATCTGCGCACGCTGCTGAGGACGCAGCTCGTCGTAGGTCAGGTTCTCGATCAGCTCTTCTTGCGGGCCCATGGCGTCATCCTTGGTGGGTGTTCGGTGAGTTGAATAGGGTCAGCGAACGGCATGCACGCCAGCGTCGACATACATCGTCTGGCCGGTCATGCCGGTGGCGTCGGGGCCGACCAGGAAGGCCACGCAGCCGCCCACTTC
>NZ_JADMJX010000363.1:0-16064 GCF_018780185.1 Rhizobacter sp. | reverse complement strand
CCGATGTAGCTCATGGTGACCAGGCTGCCGCCCTCGGGCATGTGCGGCTCGACCACGCACGCCAGTTCGGCGAACGAATGGCACGACACCCGCATTGCTTCGTTGAAGCCCTCGGCCGAGCTGTCGACCACCCGTCCTCGCAGGTCGGCGCCTGGCGCCCACGCGATCGAATGCACGACGAAATCGATCCCACCCAGGTGCGACACCGCATCATCGACCAGTTGCTGCAGCGCCCCGGGCTGCTCCACGTTGCACTCGTGCAGCGGCGCCTGCACGGCCTCGGCCAGCGGCGCGACAAAGGGGCGCGCCTTGCCGTTCAGGCACGACAGCACCAGCCTCGCCCCGCGCGCATGCGCCACCCGGGCACAGCCCCACGCAATGCTGTGCTCGTTGGCCACGCCCAGCACCAGACCGCGCCGCCCTTCGAGCAAGCGCGCGTGGGCGGGCAGCGCCTGAGCGGCGGTGTGCACCTTCATGTCCATGTCGACTCCCTGTTCGGATGAGTCGACACCCTGACGGGCTTGGGTGTCAGCGCGATGACCCGCCCACGGCACATGGCCGAAGCTTGATCCACCGCAAGCCAGGGGCTGCTCGCCCGACGCACCTCGCAAAACCCGGTGTGTTGTCACGCAGTGGTCACACACATGCTCTATCTTCAAGAGTTGCTCAGGTGCCTGCGGCGACGAGGCCACTTGCCACCGCTGCAGCAAAGCCAACCATGCGGATGTGCCGTGTCGAGGATTTCCCGGATCAAACGCTGCCAGCGTCTCCCACACAACGCCAAGGGGCGGGATCTGGTGGTGGGCGACCTGCACGGCCATCGGTCGCTGCTCGAGCAAGAACTCGAGCGCCTGCGCTTCGACCCGGCTCGTGACCGGGTCTTGTCGGTCGGCGACCTCATCGACCGCGGGCCCGAGTCTCTGGCGACGCTCGCCTTGATCGAAGAGCCTTGGTTCCATGCCGTGCTGGGCAACCACGAGCTGGCGCTGCTGAACTACCTCGACTTCTACAGCAGCCGGGTTCACTCCAGAAAGTCATTCCCCACCGGTGCCGGCGAATGGATCAATCAGGCCCTCGACCAGGAGCACGCCCTGGTTCAGCGGCTTGCCCACCGGCTGGCCACGCTGCCCCTGGTGATCCACGTCGACGACGCCCTGCCCTTCAACGTGGTTCACGGCGACCTGCACCCGCTCAACGCGAAGCAGGAACAGCTGGCCAGCGACGAGACGGTGTGTGTGCACAAGGCCGACGCGGCGAGCTCGTCGCGCGTGCACATCGGCGAGGCGCTGAAGTCCGAACTCCTGGGCCTGCGGTTCCGGCAGCATTCGGTGCAGGTCAGCCCCACACCCGTCAGCGAGCTGGCCTTGACCTACGCCGGGCACTCGCCGGTTCGGCATGTCACGGTGCACAACTCCTACGTCTACATCGACCAGGGCGTCTGCTCACGCTCGGCCAAGGGCGAGCAGCGGCCGCCGACCGTGCTGGAACACCGGCAGTTCGCCTATTGGCTGCACGGTGTGAGTGCGGCCCGCGGGCAGGCTGTGGCGGCATAGCGAAGATACGACCACACGTGTTTGCATGCACCCAACATCTTCACTATTTGCTACCACCCTGAACCGACTTATGAAACTTGTCCAGATCGCAGCAGTACCTCTTCTGTTTGTCGCACTCGCAGGCTGCTCGACGACCATTGAACTCACCAAGCTCTCCGCACCCACAAGCGCAAAGACAAACCTTACCGACAGTCGGCCTGCTGCCGAACGCGTCTACAGGAGGGATGGGGCTCTTGATCCGGTTCAGTTCTTCGGTGATGAAGACTTCGAGACACCGCCCCTGAAGCACTTTGTCGCACTACTGGACAAGTCACTGCCTGCAGGCGCCTATGCCTTGGAAGTTCAAAAGTTTCGCGTCGTCGACATCTTTCCTCAGCGCATGAAGGCAGGCATATCTGGTGCGCTAGGTGGCGTGCTCGGGTCCATGGGCTACTCAGCTTTCTTTCCCTCGGAGTCAATGACCGCAGACAACATCACCTGCCTTGTCTCGGGGAACTTTCAATCGAAGTCGATCTCATCTTCGGTCAGCGTGCCGTATAAGATTTCTGCCTTCGCCGGCGGAATAAAGAGCGACTCCTCGTTCAAGGCGGCAGTAAACGATTGCCTGAGCAAGCTCGCAGACAAGGTTTCGGCTACGGCACCAAAGTCAACGTAACCTGCCCATCACCAAAGATGAGCCTGCGAGCAGCGGTCGAGCCTTCCATCGCGGCGATTGGGTATCGTTCTTGCCTCGGGCTGGCCTACACGCCAACGCGCAGCCATCCCCTCGCTTCCCGATACCCAAAGTGAAGAACCTGACCGAGATTGAACTGAAGTTTCAAGTCCCTGCAGCGGCGCGAGCGGCACTGCTGGCCGAGATGGCACGTGGTTCGGCCGCGCCGCAGCGCATGTCGCTGGCCGCGATGTACCTGGATACCAGCGACCGGCGGCTCGCCCAAGCGGGGATCGCCTGGCGCTTGCGCCGAGAAGGGCGGCGCTGGGTGCAGACCTTGAAGGCCGGCGGCACCAACGCACTGGAACGCTTCGAACACGAGGTCGCCCGCGCCGATGCCAGCCACGACGCCTCGGTGCATGCCGGCTCCCCCACCGGTGACAAGCTGATGGCCACCTTGGGCGATGCGCAGGCCGAAGGCGCCGAGGTCGGCGTGCGTTTCCAGACCGACGTGCGGCGCACCAGCCGAACACTGCGCACGCGCGGCGCGGTGGTCGAGGTCGCCTTCGACGAAGGGCGGTTGCTGTCGCAGGGGGCGAGCCAGCGAATCAGGGAGATCGAGTTCGAGCTGGTCTCGGGCTCGGCCGCGGCGATGCTCGCGCTGGCTGAGCGCTGGCGCAAACGCTTCGGCTTGATCCTTGACCCGCGCAGCAAGGCCGAGCGCGGTGACAGGCTGGCAGAAGGGTCGGCCTACCCACCTCTGCGCAAGTCGAACCGGCTGACCTACCCCGACGAGGCCACGGCGACCCAGGCCTTCGGCACCGTGCTCGACGAATGCCTGGCACATATCACACACAACGCAATCGGCTTGATCGAAGGTGACCCCGCGCTGCGTGTCGAACACGTGCACCAGCTTCGGGTGGGCATTCGCCGGCTGCGCAGTGCGCTGCGCAGCTTCGCAGGCTGGGCGCCTTCGCCGCCGGATCACCTTGTCGATGGGCTGCGCGCCCTGTTTGCCACGCTCGGCCAGTCACGCGACCGTGACGTGCTCGACAGCGGTGTCGCGGCCCTGCTCGCCGAGATCGGTGCGCCACCGCTGGCGGTGGCCGCAAGCGGTGGTGGCCCCGACCCGGCCGAAGCCGTGCGGGCCGGCGAGACGCAAGGCCTGCTGCTGGCCTGGATCACTTGGCGGACGGCCTTGGCCGAACAGCCGCCACCCATGCTGGATGCAGCGCCGACGGAGCCTGACACGGCAGCACCGCCCCAGGCCGACGACGACGGGAGCGCATTCCATCGCAAGGCCGAACGGCGCCTGCGCCGGTGGCACCGCCGCATCGTGGCCGACTGGAATGCCTTCGACACACTCGACGACACCGGGCTGCATGCCTTGCGCAAACGCATCAAGCGCCAGCGCTACGCGGTCGAGTTCTTTGCGCCGGTGTTGCGCCGGCGAAGCATCGAGCGCTACCTGAAGCCGCTCGCGACCATCCAGGATCGCATGGGCGAGCTCAACGACCTGTTCGTCGCCCGGGCGAGTTACCAGGCGCTCGTCGCCACAGACCCGGCGGCGTGGTTCGCGCTCGGCTGGCTCGCGGCGCGCATTGCCGACGTGCGCTTGCTCGCCAAGCCCGAGCTCGGTCGCTTGGCGAAGGTTGACCCGCCAAGCTGCTGACGGCCCGAGCGCTCATCAGCCCGCCGAAGCCACCTCAGAACGGCGCTCGTACTCGCGCCGCAGGCGTTCAAGCTGGTCGAGAAGCCGCGGAATGCCGGCCCAGCTGCGAGGGTGCGACATGCGGCAGGCCAGCTCGTCGAACAAGCGCTTGTATTGAGTGAGGATGACGGCATCCACGAGGTCTTCCTTCGAGTGAGGTCAGGAAGACATGCTCGCGATGCCGTGTGACAGGCACGGGCACGTCGGTCGCCGCAGTCAACACCAAATGTGCAGAAAGCCGCACAGGCGCCAAGTTTCGATTCGCGATGCCGTCGCGTCACCGGCCGGGCAACTCAACCCGCCTTCTTGGGGCGACCCGCCTTGATCGGTGCCAGCGAGTCGAGGGCCTTCTTCAGGCGCGCATTGTCCAGGGCCGCCAAGGCATGCAGGCCCGCACGCAACAGTTCGCTCTTCTTGGCCGGGCGCTGAAAGGCCAGCGCACGCTTCTTCAGCGCGGGGATCAGGTCGAAATCCAGCTGCGGCATGGTGAAACTGTCTCGAACGAGCTTGATACGGGGTTTCTCGTGGTGCTCGACGCCGTCGGCTGCTGCCGCGGTGGGCACAGCAGTCACCGCCGCAGCGCGCGGCCGTGCAGGCGCAACCCGTTTGGCGGCAGGCTTGGCCGGCGGGGCCACGGCCTTGGTTCCCGGTGTCTTCGGGGGTGTCTTGGTTGTCGCCATGGGGTTCTCCAAACAATGGTGTATATCGTTTATACCATTACAAAATACACCGGCGCCTCGCCACCCGTGGCGCAGCGTGTAACTTTGCGCTGGCTCCGCTCGGCCTCCAGCCTTGAGAAGCACACAATGCCCGCATGTCGACCCCAACTCCCCCCGCTTTCCGCCCCCTGACCGGCACCTTCGAGCCCTCGGCCATCCAGCAGCTGCCCGATGGGCGCTTTCTGGTGGTCGAAGACGAGAAGGAACGCCCGCTGAGCCTGGTCACGCTTGGCGCCGATGGCGGGGTCGAACACACGGCGCTGACACCGGGGCTGCTGCAGATGTTCGGTGAGTTCTGGAAGCTCGACGACCTGGAAGGCCTGACGCTCGACCGCAACGGCTTCGTCTACGCCATCACCTCGCACTCGCGCAACGACGACGGCGAAGAAAAGAAGTCGCGCGAGAAGCTGGTTCGCTTCCGCATCGAGGGTGAGCGGGTGTCGAGCCCGAGGGTCGTTGGCGGCTTGAAGGCTGCGCTGACGGCACGGCACCCAGTGCTGGCAGAAGCCGCCAAGGTGCGCGCGGTCAAGACCCACGGCGGGCTCAACATCGAAGCCCTGGAGATGACGCCCGATCAGCAGCGCTTGCTGGTCGGCTTTCGCAGCCCGCTGAGCGGCGGCCGCGCCATCATCGCGAGCATCGACAACCCCACCGGCATCTTCGAAGCGGGCGAGCCTCCACGCGTCAGCACCTCATTGGTGGCGCTGGATCTCGGCGGCCACGGCATTCGGGGGCTCTCCTACGTGCCTGCCCTCGGCGAGTACCTGGTGATCGGCGGGCCGGTGTCGCGCGAGCCCGCACAGTTCGACCTGTGGCTGTGGAGCGGCCACCCCGGTGCGCCGGCACGGCGCGTCACGATCCCGGGGTTGCAGGGGCTGGAGCATGCCGAAGGCGTGACCCCGGCTGTCATCGCCGGTATGCAGCGCATCGTCATCGTCAGCGACGATGGCAGTCGCAAGGCGGGGCGCCACGCCAACTACCTGGTGCTGGCACCCGACCAGCTCAAGGCCACCCCATAGCAGCAAGTTGCGAGCAGCCCGCCGCTGAAGTTATCCACCGACGCAGGGGACAAACCTGTGGACAGGCGGTGGCAAACCTTGCACATGTGAGGCCGGCTGGTGCGATGCGGCCCGTGCCTGCGATGTGAGCATCGGGCCGGGCGCGTCAGCAGCAGCCCTTCACCGCCCCGATCGGAGGCTGTGATTCTTTGAGGATCGTGCATCGCGCGGCGGGCCCGCCAGCGCATGTAGCCTCACAGGAGGAGACAAAACTGGCCAAGCTGCGCTCCAGCGTCTGCAACTCGACCAACTTCGCCCGAACGGCGCGCAAGTGCGCCTGCGTGATCTCCAGCGTTTCGAAGCAATCTCTCTGCTCGGTCTGCGACAGAGCGACTAGCTCGCGCACCTGATCCACTGAAAAGCCAAAGTCGCGGCAACGCCGGATGAACAGCAGCAAGTCTTCAAACGCCCCGTCATAGAAGCGATGCCCACTCGGACGGCGCTTCGCCGCCGGAATGAGGCCCACTTCTTCGTAGTAACGGATCGTGGGAACCGTGCAGCCGGTTCGTTGCGCCAGTTCGCCAATGGTGAGATTGGCCGCGCTCGACACTTTCAACATGAGGCCCCTTGCACCTCAAGTGACTTGAGGTTCTAGAGTCACTTTACCGGGGATTCACCCCGTTCCCATTCCCAATGACTTCTTGCATAGGTGCTCCCATGAAAAGAACCCTCACAGTTGCCGGTCTCGTGGCCGCATGCGCGGTTTGCTGCGCACCCCTCATCGTGCCGATCCTGGCCAGCGCCGGGCTGGTCGGCGCAGGCGCAGCAGGAGCCGGCTTCCTGGCCGGTGTGTCGCTCGACACCATCGTCTGTGGCGGGATCGCAGCCGCGCTGGCGACCGGCGTGCTGGTCTGGGCATGGCGAAAGAAGAGGGCTGCGCCGGCGAGCTGCGATTGCAAGACCGCGTGCAACACGGCGACGTGAGATCGCGCACCTGCAGCTTCGACTGGCCGTCGTGGCCGTGCACGACATGCCGCAGACCGACCGGACCCTCGACTCGCTGGCCGCCCGGGCCGGCATGTCTCGCAGCGTCTTTGCAAGCCGGTTCCGCGAGACGGTGGGCTTGCACCTCGGTGCGTCTACCTTCAACGCTGGCGAGTGGGCCTGGCACTACGCCTGAGCCGGCCTCTGAGCGAGACTGGAAGCAATCTCGGCAAGCGTTGCCGGCGTGAAGCTCGGCAGAATGCGGCCTGACCCTCGCCAGCCACACAACACCATGCCGCTCCCACCGATCGACGCCGTTGCCACGCCCCGCACCACCCTGCGAGAAGTCTGCGCGGGCGATCTGCCCGACCTCCTGGACATCAACGGTGACCCTGCGGTCACGCACTTCCTGCCCTATGCCACCTGGGGTTCGTTGGACGACGCCACGGCATGGCTGGAGCGCATGAACAAGCTGGTGGCCACGGGTTCTGCCCGGCAGCTTGTGATCGCGCGCAACGTCGACAACAAGGTGATCGGAACGGCGCTGCTGTTCAAGTTCGACGAAGGCAGCAACCGGTTGGAGCTCGGGTATGCCGTGGGCCGCGCCCACTGGAAGCAGGGCTACGCGGCAGAGGCGCTGCGCGCGCTGCTGTCGCATGTGTTCACGGGCTTGCACATCCGCCGGGTCGAAGCCGAGGTGAACCCCGACAACCTGGCCTCCAACGCCTTGCTCAAGTCGCTCGGCTTCACGCAGGAGGGCTACCTTCGTGAGCGCTGGGTGGCCAAGGGCGCGACGTATGGGGTCAACGTCTATGGGTTGCTGGCGGCCGAGTGGCACGAGAAGGCCTGACCGCAGCACCGAACGCTGAACAGGCCCCGCCCTTGACTGATGGGCAAGCCATGCGCCGGCCGGCGCGTGGGCATCTGCTCTGCGTCATCGGGGCGCGATTCGTGCCGCTTCGGCACTGGCATCGAACACCAGTCGGGCCGGCCACGGCTGCCAGCGCGCCCCGAGCCCCACATGGTTGGGGTCTGCGCGGTGCGCGAAAGCGCCCAGGC
Organism: Rhizobacter sp.; assembly: GCF_018780185.1. GTDB lineage: Bacteria > Pseudomonadota > Gammaproteobacteria > Burkholderiales > Burkholderiaceae_C > Rhizobacter. The sequence continues at coordinate 8,388 of NZ_JADMJX010000363.1, read as the reverse complement.
TGTCCATCATGGCCCGCGACAGCGCCAGACGGCCCGGCTCGTTGCCCCGCGTGAACGAGATGTTGGCGTAGAGCGAGGGGCCGAAGTTGCCGAAGAGAAAAGGCAGGTCGAAGGTGTGCGCGGCACCGTAGATCTCGTCGAAGGGCTTGGGCAGCGAGTGCCAGTCGAACTGGTAGCACCAGACCTCGGGCTGCTGCGACTTCAAGGCGTTGAGCACGTCGTCGCGCAGCGCCAGGAACCACAGGTCGTTGAGCCGGTCACTGCGCGCGTTGAAGCCGGTTTTCGGCGCATCGAGCGGCCGGTACTGCGGCGGGACCCAGTCTTCGATCTTCGTGGTGGGCGGCTCTTCGGGGCGGTAGCGGTGGGCGAGCGCGAAGACCTTCGCATCGTCGAGCAGCCGCCCGCTGCTGCCGCCCAGGTCGGGCCGAATGGCGAACAGGGCCGGGAAGAGTTTCACCTCGTCGCGGGTGGTGCCGGCCAGCACCGGCACCTTCAGGTAGCGGCCGTTGCGGATGGCGGCGATCGGGTCGGTGGCCACGACCCAGCCGTCGGGGATCACGCTGGCCGCCGCCAGGCCGCGCGGCGCGAGACGGGTTCGCACCGTCTCCAGCAGGGTGTTGGCAGGCTTGGCCCGCAGGTACTCGGCCAGTTGCTGCGGGCTGCGTGCGGCGACCGCGGCGCGGGCGGCCTGTTCGTCGGCCGCGCTGCCGTCGGCCACGAGCGAGGCTTCCAGCAGGGCGTTGCCGCGCGCCACGAGCACCGCCGGAGCGGGCACGACGGGGAGTGCGCCTGGTGGCAAGGTGGCCGCGGTGGAAATGCCGCCGCTCAGCGCCACCAGCCGATGAAAGAGCGGCTGCGAGCGGCTCACGACCATCGGCGAGGTGAGCAAGGCGTAGACGTTGACGGCACCGGCCGACTGGCCCATCAGCGTGACCCGCCCGGGGTCGCCACCGAAGGCCGCGATGTTGGCCTGCACGAACTCCAGGGCCCGGGCGATGTCGAGCAGCGCGAAGTTGCCTGAATCGTCGAGCTTGTTGCCGGTCTTGAGCGGGGCGAGGTTGAGGAAGCCGAAGATGCCGAGCCGGTAGTTCACCGACACCACCACCGCATCGGCGCTGCGGGCGAGGTTGGCGCCGTCGTAGACCGGGTCGGCGGTGTGGCCGGTGATGTTGCTGCCGCCATAAACCCAGACGATCACCGGCCGCGGCCGCTGGGCCGGCTTGGCCGGTTGCCAGATGTTCAGGTAGAGGCAGTCTTCGTCACCCAGCGGCTGGCCCAGCGTGCTGCCGATGGTCTCGTCGTATCGGTTGTTGGCGCCGGGGCCATACAGCCGCCCGGTTTGCTTGCAGGCACTGGCGAAGCGCGTGGTCTGGCGCACCTCGACCCAAGGCTCCGGCTCGGCCGGCGCGCGCCAGCGCAAGGCCCCGACCGGCGGCCGCGCGAAGGGCACGCCCTTCCAGCTGAGGGTGCCGTTGGTGGCGCTGTCGTCGGCACCGTGCACCGGGCCGTGGGCCGTCTGGCGCAGCGTGTCGGCCGCCTCGCGGGGGCTCCCCGCGCAGGCCTGCAGCAGCAAGATCACGGCGGCCAGGGCCGCACGCCGCACAAGGGAAGTTCGAATGCACATCATTGCCTCACTCACCCGTGATGTTGGAAGCGCGGATCACCTGGGCCCACTTGCGGGCCTCGCTGTCGATGAAGGCGGCAAACTCTGCCGCCGAGCCGCCCCTCAGCTGCAGGCCGAGGGCCTCGGCCTTCTTGCGCACGTCGGCGTCTGCGATCGCGGCGTTGGCCAGTTCATTGGCGCGCTGCAGGATCGTGGCCGGTGTACCCGCCGGCGCCATGAGGCCGTACCAGCCGTAGCCGACCACCTGCGCATGGCCCTGCTCGCGAAACGTGGGCGTTTGCGGCGAGACCGAGGTGCGCTCTTCGGTGGCCACGGCCAGCACCCTCAGCTTGCCGGCCTGCACATGCGGCACCGCGGTTGCCAGCGCGGTGAGCGTGGCGTCCAGCCGCCCGGCGAGCAGGTCGGTGGAGGCCGCCGCGTCGCCTCGAAAGTGCACGTTGAGCCCCTGCACACCGGCCGAGCGGAAGAACAACTCGGCCGTGAGGTGGGGCGCCGACGCCACGCCCGGCGACCCAAAGGTCAGCCCCTTGGGCTGCGCCCGCCCGTGCCGCACGAGATCGGCCACCGTCTTGAACGGCGACTCGGCGTTGACCACCAGGAAGAGCGGCGCGATGGCGGTGGTCACGATGGGCTCGAAGCTCTTGCGCACGTCGTACGGCAGCCGCGGGTACAGGGCCTCGCCGATGGCGATGGGTGCCGCGGCATGCAGCAGGGTGCTGCCGTCGGCCGGCGCGCGCGAGACCATTTCGTTGGCAATGCGGGTGCCCGCGCCGGCCTTGTTTTCGACGATGAAAGGCTGCCCGGTCTTCTGTGCGAAGAACTCGCTGAAGAGCCGCGTCAGGATGTCGCTCGGCCCGCCCGGGCCGTAGGGCGAGACCAGCCGCACCGTGCCGGTGGGCCAGGGCTGGGCAGCGACCGACAGGCCGCTCCAGGCCAGGGTGGCGGCAGCGCTGCCCAGGATGCGACGGCGCGTGATCTTCATCGGGTGCTTCATCGGGTATCTCCTCGTTCGGGTGTTTGTCAGATGGGCCGGATCGGCGGGTACTCGTGCTGCAGCGACAGGTGCTGCGCTTGCGGCTGGTACAGCCTCAGCACCACGTAGAAGGTGTCGCCCGGCGGTGTGGGCAGCCAGTTGGCGTCGGGTCCCGGGTCGCTGGCCTGCATGCGGATGAGCAGCCCGCCGTCGGCCTCCCAGCGCAGGCCCGGCGTGCGGTCGCCGATGGAGTGGCGGCCGATCGGGTTGTCGACCAGCAGGCAGTCGCTGCGCCGGTACATCGTGAGCGACCAGAACGCATCGACCTTGGGCACCTGGTGGGGCGCAAAGCGCAACGCGCAGGGGCGCGACCCATCGAGCGCCTGCCCGCTCGCGTCGACCTCGGCCACCGCGTACATCGCTTCCTCGATGCCCAGCGCACCGATCAGGTTGCGTGCCACCCGCGCGCGTGTCAGATGGTCCTGGCCCCAGTGCGTGCGAACCGTCACCGGCAGCGCCCAGCCGCCGCCCAGGTCGTGGGGCTGATCGCTGCGGCGCAGCTCGTCGAATACCTGGGTCAGTGCCGACGACAGGCCGGCGGCCGTTGGCGGCCAGTGCAGGGTTTCGCCGGCAGGCACCGGGTTGCGGCGCAGCCCGGCCGCCACGGCGGCCAGATAGTGCTCCACGGTCGGGGTGCCGGTGGCGGGCAAGCCGAGCCGCGCGTCCAGCCGCGACGCCGCGGGCTGGCCATCAGGGCGGAGCAGTTTCAGGCTCGCTTGCAGCGCGTGCACCCGCTCGTGGTCGGCCGCCGAATGGTCGACGAGCATGCGCCCGATCAGCCACACGTCGTGCCCCGGCGCGGCGATCACCGTGGTCACGCCGGGTGGCACCGGCCCGTTCCAACCCGGGCCATGGATCAGCGTGCGCTGCGGCCGGTTGCCGGTGGTGCGGCGGCCCACGTAGGCGAAGGGGTTGGTCCAGGCGTCGAGCAGGCCCAGCGTCCAGTAGCGCTCGCCCATGTCGGGCGACTCGATCAGCACGGGGCCGTCCGCAAGGTCCAACCAGGCATTGCTGTAGAGCGTGTCGTTGTTCGGGCTCACCACCTCGCGGTCTGTCGGGCCCAGCAGGCGTTGGGTGTGGGTGAACTGGTTGACCCAGCGCATGCCCGACCCAGGTTCATCAGACGCGAAGCCCAGCGTGGCATGGCGCCGCGCGGTGGTGGACGCGCGCATGCGCATCATCTCGAACAACGGCAGGGTCTGGATCAGCGCGCGGGAAGTCTCTTCGGGCGTCATCGTCGGGGTGTCGGTGGTGAACAAATCAGGGCTCCTCATTGCGCAACGCCGGCGCCTGTTCCTCATTGAGCGACGCCGGTGCGTCGCAGGCTGGCGATCTCTTCGGGGCTGTAGCCAGCCTCGCAAAGCAGGGCATCGGTGTGGGCGCCCGGCTGTGGCGCGGCGGCAAGCTCGGCGCGTGCGCAGTGGCCCAGGCGGTACGGCAGGCCCAGGGTGCGGTAGCTGCTGCCGTCGGGCGCGCGTGCCTCAACGAGCAGGCCGCTGGCGGCCACATCGGCGCTGGCCAGCGTCTGTGCATACGTGCGCACGGCGCCGGCCACGATCTGGTGGCGGCCCAGCAGGGCCACGCACTGTTCGCTCGACAGGCCCGAGAGGCACTCGCACAGCACCTCGCGCAGCTCCGCCCGGTGCGCCACCCGCTGCGCGTTGCTGCAAAAGCGCGGGTCGGTGATCAGCGCCTCGCGGCCCATCACACGGCAGAAGCGGGCCCAGTGTTCTTCGGCATAGGCCGACAGGACGATGTGGCCGTCGCGCGTGGGCACCACCTCCGCTGCTGGCGCGTTGTGCGGCTGGCCCGCGCCCATGCGCGTGGGCTCCGGGCCGCCGCCCAGGTAGTCGGCCCAGCTCGGCGCCTGCAAGTGCATCGCCGCTTCGAGCAACGAGGTCTCGATGGTTTCGCCCCGGCCGCTGCGCTCGCGGGCGAAGAGCGCTGCCAGCACGGCCTGGGCGCCCAGGTGCGCGGCCGCAGCGTCAATGATGGGCACCCCCACCTTCTGCGGCAGGCGATCGGGTTCGCCGGTGACCGACATCAGGCCGCTCTCGGCCTGCGCAGCGATGTCGAAGCCGGGCCGCTCACGCGAAGGGCCCAGGCTGCCGAACCCGGAGATCGAGAGGTAGATGAGGCCGGGGTGCTGGCCTCGCACCTCGTCGGGCCCGAGGCCCAGCTTGGCCACCGCACCGGGCCGCAGGTTCTGCACCAGCACGTCGGCGTCGGCCATCAGCCGCAGCGCCACCCGCCGGCCCTGCTCGCTCTTCAGGTCGAGCGCGATGGAGCGCTTGCCACGGTTGTAGGCACGCACCATCGACTCGCCGTAGCGGCCGATGTGCCGTGCCTGGTCGCCCCCCAGCGGCTCGATCTTGATCACGTCCGCACCCAGCTCGCCCAGCACCATGGCGGCACCGGGGCCGGCAATGTACTGGCCGAGGTCGATGACACGCACCCCGCGCAAGGGCGCTGCGGCCGGCTCCTGGGGAGCGGGCCTTTCCGTGGCTCGCATCTGCGTTGTCTCCTTGAGGGGTGGGAGCTGGTGTTCCTCTGCGCCGAAGGTTAGTGGGAACGGTGAAAACGGGATACTCGATAATCCTCATTGATTGATCACGATTGGTGATCACCAGGAATGGAGCACACGATGACGACAGGCGGGGACTACCTGGTGCGCCGATTGCGCTTGAGGCACATCGAATTGCTGGTCAAGCTGGCCGAGGCCGGCACCATGCGAGGGGCCGCGCAGCTGCTCAACCTGAGCCAGCCCGCCATCAGCAAGATGCTGGTCGAGATCGAGGGGGCCTTCGGCACACCCCTCTTCGAACGCAGCCGCCAGGGCGTGCGCGCCAACGAGTACGGCACCGCCGCGATGCACCACGCACGCATCATCCTGGGCGAGCTCTCGCGCGCGAGCGATGAGCTCGAAGCGATGCGCGCCGGCGCCACCGCCATGCTCAGGGTGGGCACGCCCTCGGTGACGGCCACGGTGCCGGTGGCGATCGTCGACCTGCACGCCCGCATGCCGCGCGTATCGATCCAGATCCGTGAGGGGCGGGCGCAGGAGCTGATGCAAAAGCTGCTGGACGGCGAGCTCGACTGCGTGTTCGGCGCCATCACGCCCGAGGCCTTGTCGAGCGGGTCCGCACCGCTGCTTCAATCTGAAGTCGTGATCGGCGACCACCTGTGCGTGCTGGCTTCGGCCGAGCACGCGTTCGCCCGGCGTCGCCGCGTCGAGTGGGCCGACCTGCAGGCCTCCCGCTGGGTCACCCCGCCCATCGACACGCTGGTGCGCCAGGCCTTCATGTCGGCCTTCCTGAACCAGGGCCTGGACTCCCCCATGCCGGTGATCGAAGCCATGTCCTCGGTCACCATCGGCACCGTGCTCAGGCTCGACCCGAGCCTCTTGGGAGCGGTGCGGCACGAGCACGCCCGCGACGAAGTAGCGCGCGGCGGCGTGCGCCTGATCCCGGTCACACCGACCATGCCCTTGCCGCCGCTGTGCCTGTTCACCCGCCGGGGTGACCTGGCGCAGCCGGCCGTGCACGAGTTCAGCAAGTCGCTGCGCCGCTCGGCCACCCAGGCGGCGCGGGGCAGCACGCGGTAGCGTCCAGTCGTGAACGACGATGCCGCCTCGACGGCTCAACGCAGCACCCGCCCACCGGCTTCGGGCAGGGTGAGGCACCCACAACCTTCCCTCGGAGCAGCCATGACCCTGTATGCCACCTACCCGTCTCTCGCCGGCCGCGGCGTTTTCATCACCGGAGGCGCCGCCGGCATCGGCAGTGCGTTGGTCGAAGAGTTCGCCCGACAGGGCGCCAGGGTGGCCTTCGTCGACCGCAGCGTCGCGGAGGCAAAGGCCACCATCGAGCGGTGCGTGCAGGCGGGTGCGGTGCACGTGCCGTTGTTCTACGAACTCGATCTCGTGGACATTGCGGCGCTGCAAGCGGCGTGTGCCGCAGCCGTCAGCGCGTTGGGCTCGGTCTCGGTGCTGGTGAACAACGCAGCCAACGACGATCGCCATGACTGGCGAGACGTCACGCCCGAGTACTTCGACAACCGCATCCACGTGAACCTGCGCCACTACTTCTTTGCCATCCAGGCACTGGCGCCGCAGATGATCGCGGCCGGGCACGGCTCCATCGTGAACATCGGGTCGAGCAGCTACCTCATGCAGGAGGACATGTTCCCCGGGTACGCCATCGCCAAGTCCGCGGTGGAGGGCATCACCCGCACCATGGCGCGCACGTTCGGGCCCCACGGCGTGCGCGTCAACACGGTTTTGCCCGGCTGGGTGCCCACCGAACGCCAGCTCACCAAGTGGTGGTCGCCCGAGGGCGAAGCCGGCACCATGCGCGACCAGGCGATCAAACGCCGCATCACGCCGGCGGAGTTCTCGCAGATGGTGCTGTTCCTGGCGGCAGACGACGGCGCCGCCTGCACGGCGCAGCACTTCCTGGTGGACGGCGGGCGTTTCTAGGGCGGCCCGTGGCCGCTCAGTACATGCGCGTGGCGCCACCACCGTCGACCGCCAGCACGGCGCCGTTCACATAACTCGCGGCGCCGGAGCACAGCCAGACGATGGCGTTGGCGGCCTCCTCCGCTTGCCCTAGCCGTTTCATCCCGCTGTGACGGGCGGTCAGCGCCTGGTAGCGCTCGGCCGCACCCGGGCGGTTGGGGTCGACCATCTCGGAGCGTGTGAAACCCGGCGCGATCGCGTTGATGCGCAGGCCCGTCTGGCCGTAGTCGGACGCAGCCGACTGCGTCAGCCCGACGACGCCGAACTTGCTGGTCGAATACGACGCGTGGCCGATGTCGCTCGGCTTGAGCCCGTAGATCGACGCCACGTTGACGATCGCGCCGCCACCCCCGGCGAGCAGCGCCGGGATCTCGTGCTTCATGCACAGCCACACACCCTTCAGGTTCACGCCCATGACCTCGTCCCACTGCGCCTCGGTCACATCGGCGATCGGCGTGAAGCGCGGCCCGGCGATGCCGGCGTTGTTGACGGCGCAGTCGAGGCGGCCGAAGCGATCGAGCGTCGACGCGACCATGCGCTCCACATCGCTGGCGCGGCTGACGTCGGCCTGGACGAAGAGCGCCTCGCCACCCGCCGCCTCGATGCGCTGCACGACGCGGGCGCCCTGGTCGGCGCGCCGCGCCGCCACCACGACCTTGGCGCCCTCCTGCGCAAAGCGCCAGGCGGTGGCCTCGCCGAGGCCCGAGCTGGCGCCCGTCACGACCGCGACCTGGCCGGCGAACGTCGTCATGCCGGCTCTCCCTCGACCGCGTCGGCCTTGGCCAGCTCCAGCCGGTACTGCTCCCAGCCCGAGGCGGGCACGGTCTCGCCGGTGCGGTCTTGCAGCGCCTCCAGCTCGGCGCACAGCCGCTCGCCGGCGTGGGCGTCGTCGCCGATGAAGAGACCGCGCGTCATCGTGACGTGCGCACACTCGAAGCTGCCGGCACCGGCCAGCAGGATCATGCGCGTCGGTGCGTCTTCGACGACGAGCGGGATCAGCCCCGGGCTCACGCTCTGCGGCGTGAGGCGCGCGAGCGCCTCGGGCGGCAGCACGCTGGCCGTCATCGCCGTCGCAGCGCTCGGCGCCAGGCAGTTGACGCGCACGTTGCGCTTCGCGCCTTCGAGCGCGAGCGTCTGCATCAGCCCGACGAGCGCCATCTTCGCCGCCCCGTAGTTGGCCTGGCCGAAGTTGCCGTACAGGCCGCTCGACGAGGT
>NZ_JADMJX010000168.1:13923-23008 GCF_018780185.1 Rhizobacter sp. | reverse complement strand
TCACGTAGTTGCCCTTGGGCTTGGCGGCCAGCACGGCGCGCGCCTGCATGCGGCCCACTTCCTTGTTGTCGAAGGTGATGTAGAAGACGCCGGGCGCTTCGATCAGTCGGTCGTAGGCCACCACCGGGATGTTCTTCGCCTTGGCCTTGGCCAGCGCCGGTGCGATGGCGTCCTTGTCCATCGCCAGGATGATCAGCGCCTTGGCGCCCTTGGCGATGAGGCCGTCGATGTCGGCCAGCTGCTTCTCGGGCGAGCCGCCGGCATCGGCGCTCACATAGCTGCCGCCCGCCTTGGCGAGCTGGCCCTTGATGGCCGCTTCGTCGGTCTTCCAGCGCTCTTCCTGGAAGTTGGACCAGCTCACGCCGACCACGGTCTGTGCGGCAGCGATCGTGCCAAAGCTGGCCAGCGCGGCGGCCGCCAGGAGTTTGTGTTTCAGGTGCATGTTGTCGTCTCCGTTATGGGTATGGGTGAAAGCGCGCCGGCATGCAACGGTGGCCGGCTCGCCGGGTGTCATGCGTCGGGCCGTCTCCCAACGTTTTCGCTCTCGAATCCATGGCGTGAAACCGACTCGACCACTTCGGCCGACTCGTCCAGTCGCTGCAGCACCAGCGAGGCCGCGCCGCGTGCCCAGACCTCATCGCCTTGCTGGCGCACCACCAGCTGCACGCCGGTGCGGTGCGGCAACAACATCGCCTGCGCCATGGCGTCGCGCAGCGCCGGCTCGTAGAGGTCGGCGGCGCTGGTGCCGTCGCCGTCGAGCAAGACCAGTTGCGGCGCCAGCAGGTTGACCACGTTGCCGATCCATTGGCCCAGCACGCTGCCCTGTGTTTCGAACACCTCGCGTGCGGCCGCGTTGCCTTGCCGTGCGAGCCGCGTGAGCTCGGCGTGGGCGGCCATCACGCCCTCGGCGCTGTCGGTGTCATAGCCCGCGATCAACCCGCTGGCCTGCGCCTGCCGCGCCATGGCGTAGTGCGCCACATAGGCTTCGAGGCAACCCTGCTTGCCGCATTGGCAGGTGAGGCCGTTGCGCTGCACCTGCAGGTGCGCCAGCTCGGCCGCCAGGCCTGAATGCCCGCGGTAGAGCTCGCCGTTGAGCACCAGCCCGAGGCCGAGGCCGTGCTCCAGCGTGATCACCGCCACGTTGGCCACGCGCGCGGCCTGGCCGAACCACTGCTCGGCCAACGCCAGCATGTTGGCGTCGTTCTCGATGAACACCGGCACGCCCATCGCTTCGGTGAGCGCGTGGTCGAGCGGTGCGGCCTCCTTGTTGCGGTTGGGCTTGAGCACCGGCGACCACAGCACCTCGCCGCGTATCGAATCGATGAACCCCGGCAGCGCCACACCCACCCCGGCCAGGCGCTGGCGCACCGTGCCGCCGGCCTGGGCCAGGCAGGCCTCGATCTCGCGTGACAGCACACGCACCAGTGCAGCCTGCGTCATGGGCGAAGACAGCGGCACCTTGAGCGTGTTGCGCACACCGCCGGCAAAGTCGCACAGAGCCACGGTGAGTTGGTGCACCGCCACCTTCACGCCCACCACCCAGGCATGGTCGGGGTTGAGCGCGAGCTCGCGTTCGCGCCGCCCGCCGCCCTGCGACGGCCGTGCGCCTACTTCAACCAGGGCGCCGCTTTCGAGCAAGCGGCGTGTCAACGACGACACCGCGGGCTGGCTCAGCCCGGTGATGTCGCCCACCTCGGCGCGCGACACCGGCTCCTGCGCCAGGCGCACGGCGTGCAGCACCTGGTACAGGTGAAGTTGCGAGATCTGCCGTGATTGAAGACGGGCCATGCCTGCACATTCGTAAAAGAATGCGGCATTCTATTTCGGCGAGATTTAATTGGATCAGGACTTACCCGAGCACCGCGAACCGGTGCCATCGTGTGGTGCCACCGGGCTCAGCCGGGGGTGTGCGGGGTGAGCTGCAGTTCGCCCACCAGGCGCAGAGCGAGCGTGGTGACCTGGCTCAGCGCATCGGGCGCATCGCAGGCCACCACCTGGCGCTGCGGCATGCTGCGCAGCCAGGTGATCTGCCGTTTGGCGAGCTGGCGCGTGGCGGCCACGCCGCGCTCGGGCAGCTCGCTCTGGTCACCGGTGACCAGCGCCTCCCACGTCTGGCGGTAGCCGACGCAGCGCATCGAGGGCATGTCGGCATCGAGGTCGCCGCGTGCTTCCAGCTTGATCACTTCTTCGACCAGACCTTGCTCCAGCATCTGGTGAAAACGTGTCTCGATCCGCTGGTGCAGCCAGGCCCGGTCGCTCGGCTCGAGTGAGATCAGCGGGGGTGTGGCCTGTTGCGGCTTTTCGCTGTGGAACGACGACATCGGCTGGCCGCTCACGCGGTACACCTCCAGCGCCCGCTGGATGCGCTGGTGATCCGCGGGCTTGAGGCGTGCGGCGGTGATGGGGTCGACACGCTGCAGCTCGCGGTAGAGCGCGGGCAGGCCTTCGCGTTCGAGCTGCTCGCTCAATGCCGCGCGCACAGCGCGGTCGGCGGCGGGCATCGCATCGAGCCCTTCGAACAAGGCCTTGAAATACAGCATGGTGCCGCCTACCAGCAGCGGCACGTGGCCACGCGCATTGATCTCGCCGATGAGGCGTTGTGCGTCGGCCACGAAACGGGCGGCCGAGTAGGCCTCGCTCGGCTCGATGATGTCGATCAGGTGGTGCGGCACCTTGGCGCGCTCTTCGGCGCTGGGTTTGGCAGTGCCGATGTCCATGCCGCGGTACACCAGGGCCGAGTCGACGCTGATGATCTCGACCGGTGTGGTGGCGGCCAGCGCCTCGGCAATGGCGAGCGCCGCCGCCGTCTTGCCCGAGGCCGTGGGGCCGGCGAGGCAGAGGTAGTTGAACGAAGAAGTGGTCATGCAGGTTTGGGTGTGGAAGTGCCGTGCGGGTCGCCATGGCGCTGAACCAGCGTCCAGGCCACCAGCGCCAGGCCGATGCTGAAAGCGCCCACGCCCAGGGTCAGCGGGTAGACGGTGCCGTCAAAGCTGTGACCGAGCCACAAGCCCACGGCGAAGGCCGAGAGTGTCATGCCAAAACCCGAGAGCGACGCGGCCGTGCCCGCTTTTTCTGGGAAGGGTCCGACCGCGCCCGCCTGCCCGCAAGGTTGGTGAATGCCGTGGCCCACGGCAAACAGCCACTGCGGCACGGCGATGGCCCAGGCGTTGTGCACGCCCACCAGGCTGAGCAGCGCCATGCTCAGGCCGCCCGCGAGCGTGAGCGCGCCGCCCACCGCCACGGCACCGCGCAGGCCGCGTGCAAGCAGCAGCCGGCGGCACAGGAAGGTGCCCGCCACATACGCCATCGAGCTGGAGAGCAGAAACGCGCCGTAGGTCACCCTCGAGGTGCCCAGCACGTCGATGAACACGAAGGACGAGCCGGCCAGCGTGACGAAGAGCCCGCCATAGGTCAGCGCCGACAGCGCAGCCCAGGCGCGAAAGGTCGGGTCACGCACCACGCTCACCCAGTTCTTGAGCATCGGTGCAATCTGTGTGGCGGTGGGGTTGAGCTTCGGCGCGGTTTCTTCGAAGCGCCACACCACGAAGGCGAGGGTGCCGGCGCCAAACACCGCCAGCACGGTGAGCGCGGCATGCCAGCTCAGCCACTGCACGAGCAGGCCGCCGACCAGCGGGCTTGCCATCGCGATGAAGCCCAGCCCGGTGAGCGCACGCGACATCACCCGCGCCCCTTCGTGCGGCGCATACAGGTCGCGCACGATCGAGCGCCCGCAGGTCACCGCCGCGGCCATGGCCGCACCCTGCAGCGCGCGCCACAGGATCAACCAGCCGATGGTCGGCGCCGCCGCGCTCAGCACACTGGCCACGGTGTAGAGCGACAAGCCCACCAGCAGCACCGGGCGGCGGCCGAAGCGGTCGGCCAGCGGGCCGCAGATGAGCTGGCCGACGCCGAAGCAGATGATCAGCGCCGACAAGGTGAGCTGCGCCGCCGACACCGTGGTGTGCAGGTCGCGCGCGAGCATCGGCAGTGCGGGCAGGTAGAGGTCGGTGGTGACGGGCTGGATGCCCAGCAGCAGGGTCAGCAGCACCACCACGGTGGCCGGGTCCATGGCCGTGGCTTGGCGCGGTGGCGGGTTCACGCTGTTCAGGCCGCAGGCGCCAGGATGGCCATGGTGATGCGCGACACGCAGGTGAGCTGCTCCTTCTCGTTGCGGATGTCGATCTGCCACACATGTGTGGTGCGGCCCAGGTGAATGGGCTTGGCGATGCCTTCCACCCAGCCCTCGCTCGCGCTGCGGATGTGGTTGGCGTTGATGTCCAGGCCCACCGCGCGGTGGCCGGTGGGTGACGCGAACGCGGCGCCACACGAGCCCAGCGTCTCGGCCAGCACCACCGACACGCCACCGTGCAGGATGCCTGCGGGCTGCTTGGTGCGCGCGTCGACCGGGCAGCGTGCGCGGATGAAATCGTCACCGACTTCGAGGAACTCGATGCCGAGCACGGCCACCGTGGTGTTGACGTGGATGGCGGTGAGCAGCTCCACCGAGGCGGGTTGTTTCCAGATGGCGGTCATGGGTTCGATGAAGTGGTGGGGGTGGGTGGGATCACTCGGCGCGCTTGGGGCGAAACACCGCGTAGTTGCCGTTGGCCTGCGCCACCAGGGTCTGGTCGACATACAGCCGCGACTCCAGGTTGGCGACCGATTTGCCGCGGTTGATGAGCTCGGTCTTGCACACCACCTTGCCGGCGCTGACCGGCTTGAAGTAGTTGATCTTGATCTCGATCGTGGCGCAGATCTCGCCTGCTTCGAGGCTGGGGTAGAGCGCGGCGCCCATGCCGGTGTCGGCCAGGGCATACAAGACGGCGCCGTGCGCCACGCCATGCGGGTTGAGGTGTTGCGCGCCGACCGTGAGGCTCAGCGTGCTGGAGCCAGCGGCCCGGTCTTCGAGCTGCAGATCGATGAGCTCGGCGAATGGGTGTTTCATGGGGTGGCGTGCGGGTGGTGTCGGCCGCGAAGCTTGCCACGAGTGGGCGGGGTGCGCTGGTTGCTAGGATGTTCGACCTTTTCAAGCCCGTGCAGGAGCAGTCCATGACCAGAACCCGGCGTTGCATCGCCACTTTTGTTGCCGCGTGCATCGGCTTTGGCGGGTTGGTGCAAACGGCGCGGGCGGGTGGTTTGATCAGTGCGGAGCAGGTGGCCGCAAGCGTGGGTCTGCGCACCGCCGCCGACCACCGCGCCCGCCTGCTGGTCTCGCTGGAGCGCGCCGATGTGGCTGCCGCGCTGGTGGAGCGAGGCGTGAGCGTCGATGAGGCGCGCCTGCGCGTGGCCGCGCTCAGCGACGCCGAGGCGGCACGCCTGGTGGCCGAGATCGACCAGTTGCCGGCCGGCGCCAGCGAGTTGATCGGCACGGTGATCCTGGTCTTCGTGCTGCTGGTCTTCACCGACATCCTGGGCTACACGCGGATCTTCCCGTTCATCAAATCCAACCGTTGAGGGTGTTGTCGATGCGGCGAGCCCTGCTGGCGCTGTGGCTGGCCTGTGCGTCGGGCTGCGCTGTCCAGACGGCGGCGCTGCAGGCCCATCCACCCACGGGTTTGCCGCGCAGTGTGGAGCTCGCCAACACCCCTTTCTTTGCGCAGACCGAGTACCAATGTGGCCCGGCCGCGCTCGCCACGGCCTTGGGCGCGGTGGGCGTGGGTGCTGCGCCAGCCACGCTGGGCGAGCAGGTGTTCCTGCCCGCACGTGGCGGCAGCCTGCAGGCCGAGATGCTGGCCGGTGCGCGGCGGCAGGGCGCGGTCGCGACCGTCATCCCCGGGCAACTTGAAGCCGTGTTGCGCGAGCTGGCCGCAGGCCATGTGGTGGTGGTGCTGCAAAACCTCGGGCTGAGCTTTGCGCCGCTTTGGCACTACGCGGTGGTCGTCGGCTACGACCTCGACACCGACGACGTGCTGCTGCGCTCAGGCACCACGCGGCGCGCCACGATGCCCTTGCGCACCTTCGAGCACACCTGGGCACGCTCCGGCTTCTGGGCCTTTGTCGCCTTGCCGCCGGGAGACTGGCCGTTGACGGCACAGGCCGATGCGGTGGTCGAGGCGGCGATCGGCTTCGAGCGCAGCGCCACGCCGGCGCAGGCGCTGCGAACCTATGAAAGCGCCGCCCGACGCTGGCCCGACAAGCTGCCCCTGGCCATCGGCCTCGGCAACGCGGCCCATGCGAGTGGCGACAAGCGCCGTGCCGTGCAGGTGTTCCGCGCGGCGGCCGAGCATCACGGCAGCGGCGCGGCCTGGGTCAACCTGGCCACCGTGCTGCTCGAGCTGGGCGAGCGCGAGGCCGCTCAGGCAGCGGCGCGGCACGCGGTGAACGACCCCGCCTGGGGCGCCAGGGCCCGCGAGATCGTCACCGCTGCGCCGTGACCGACAACGTCAATCGACGTCGAAGTTCGACCCGATGGCGTTGAGCACGATGAACTGCCCACCGCCGATGTACTGCAACTCGATCGCCTGGAACTGCCGACCGCGGATGGCGCCGGTGATGCCTGCCGTGGTTTGCGGGGCCCGGTAAGGCGTCGAGGTGTAGAGACTGCCGGTGCCGGTGGACTGCTCTGCCACCGCGACAAAACGGCTGCCATCGGCCGATGACGCGACCGCCGCAAAGCCATCGCTCAGCGGCCCCGGCGTCCAGGTCAGCCCGTAGTCGGTGGAGGTGTATACGGGTGCGCCGCCGAAGAGCACCCATTCGCGTGCGACCGCCACCATGCGACGGCCGTCGGCCGACGAGGTCACGCCGGTCCAGGTGTGGGTGGGCGCGTTGCTGATGTTCCAGGTGGTCCCGAAATCACTGGACTGCCAGATGCCCGAGTCTTCGATCACTGCCGTGACGTATCGACCGTCGGCCGACATCGCCACCCCTCGCCACGCCTGGAAGCCCGGGGTCACGATGGACCAGGTCAAGCCCTCGTCGAGGGATCGGTAGAGCTGGCCGCCGTCCTCTGTTGCGATCATCATGGCGCCGTCTTCCGAGACTGCAATGGAGGTCCAGCCCTGGTTGCCGCTGTACCCGTTCCAGGTCAGGCCGTAGTCGGAAGAAACGTTGATCTGGTTGCCGAAGGCGATGCTCACCAGCACACGCCCGTCGCCCGACGAGGCGACCGCGCTCCACCCCGAGGAGCTCGATCGGGCCGTCCAGGTGGCACCGCCGTTGGTCGACACCATGAGCTGCCGGTTGTAGCCGCTGGCGATGAGCCGGCGGCCGTCAAGCGACGAGGCCACTGAAGTCCAGTCGTCCGTGGCGCCGGTGGTCCAGTTCAGACCGCCGTCGGTGGAGGTGATGACCGGGCCGCTGTATGCCACCGCGACCAGCCGGTTGCCATCGGCCGATGAGGCGACCCCGCGCCAGTTTTGCGCTGGGTAGGGGTTCGTGTCCCAGTGGGTGAGGATGCCCGGGCGCACGTCGAGATTGGCCGTGACGATGGACTGCCCCGCGTTCTGCTGGATCGCCCAGCCGCCGGTGCCTGCGCCAGAAACACGCAGCACGTCGCCGATGGCGGGGCTGGCGGGCAGGGTGATCGCCACTTCGGTCGCGTTGTTGGCCACATAGCCGGTGTTCGAATCCGCCTGCTGCGCGACGCCGGTCACGTTGACCCAGCCGATCGACGACTGGCCGTTGCAGACGTAGCTGGTGGCGGTGACTTCGCCTGCATCGAGCACCGCGTCGCCGCTGGTGTCGACCCCGGTGGTGATCTTCAAGCCGCCCGCGGGGCAGTTGACGCCGGCGAGTTCGGCGACGCTGACGGCCAGGGTGGTGAAGCCGTTGCTGCCGTTCGTTCCGTTGGTGCCATTGGTTCCGTTGGCGCCGTTGGTGCCATTGGTCCCGTTCGAACCGGTGGCTCCGGTCGTGCCTGCGGCACCGTTGCAGATGTAGGCCGTCGAGGTGACCTCCAGGGTGTCGAGCACCCCGTTGGCGTTGCCGTCCGGGCCGGTCGTGATGCGGTTGCCGCCGGCTGCACAGTTGGCGCCGGCCGACTCCGAGACGATCGCGATCAGGCTGCTGCTGCCGTTGCTTCCACTGCTGCCTGTGGCGCCATTGGTGCCGTTGGTGCCGTTGGTGCCATCCGTGCCATTCGTGCCGTTGCTGCCCGCGGCGCCATGGCTGCCGTTGCAGACCCGGGTGGCCGCGGCCACCTCGGACGGGTCCAGCGTGCCATTGCGGTTGGAATCGCGGCCCGACTGGATCAGGCTGCCGCCGGTGGGGCAGTTGACGCCCGCGGCTTCGACCACGATGCTCATCAGCGTGTCGAGGCCGTCCGACCCGGTGGCCCCGGTGGCCCCGGTTGGGCCACTGGCTCCAGTGGCGCCCGCAGCACCCGCAGCACCCGTTGAACCGGTTGCACCCGTTGCGCCTGTTGCACCTGAAGCGCCACCAGCCCCCGTCGCACCGTCGCAGACGTAGGCGACCGAAGACACCTCGGCCGTGTCCAGCACGCCATTGGCGTTGCTGTCTTCGCCAGCGTCGACGCGCATGCCGCCGCTCGTGCAGTGTGAACCTGCTGCCTCGGTGCTCATGCGGACCAGCGCCTTCAGGCCGCTGGCGCCATTGCAGACGTATTGCGTGCTGGCAATCTCATCGGCGTCCAGCGCACCGCTGTCATTGACGTCGGTGCCGGCATCGATGCGAGCCCCGCCGGCAGGGCACTGGGTGCCCACGGGTTCAAGGCTTGCCAGCGTGCGGGCGTTCTGGCCCGCGCTGCCGTCGCTCCCGTTGCCACCACCACATGCACTGAGGACGGCCACGAGGGCCACGGCTGCGAGACAGCGTTGTTGAGGTATCACGATGGTTTGCCAGGTTGGTTGCGTGTGGCCGACCACACGCCCCTCCGGGCCCGACGCTGGCCCCAGGCGAGTCACGCGGCCAGATGAAATGCATTGCACCTCGGGCCGCTGCGGCGCAAAGGCGCTGGTGGGAGACGATGGGGTGTCACTTCTGGGGATCGACGCGCCAGAACACGCGGTGACACGCGGTGGGTCGGGCGAGGTGCCAGCATGGTGGCGACGCAGCACGCGCTGGGCGTGCGGCGCGGGGGCGGGTTCAGGCGACCAGGCGGCCGTAACGGTCGAGCGCCACCAGC
>NZ_JADMJX010000168.1:1221-13913 GCF_018780185.1 Rhizobacter sp. | reverse complement strand
GCCCACGCGAGCGGCGACAAGCGCCGTGCGGCCGAGGTGTTTCGCGCAGCCGCCGAGCACCACCAGAGTGGCGCGGCCTGGGTCAACCTCGCGACGGTGTTGCTGGAGCTGGGCGAGCGCGACGCCGCCATCACGGCGGCGCAGCGTGCGCTGGGCGATGCGAGCTGGGGTGCGCGGGCGCGCGAGCTACTCGTTCAGGCGACCAGGCGGCCGTAACGGTCGAGCGCCACCAGCTCTACATACTTCGAGCCCTGCGTGCTGCCCGGCGCGAACTGCACGGTGTAGCCGCCCAGGTCGGCGCGCAGCGTGCTCAGGGCGTCTTTCATGCTGCGCTTGCTGACGCTTGCCACCGTCATGGCCTTGCGCGCGGCTTCGACCGCGATGCGACCGCTGATGTAGCCCTCGAGCGTGGTCACGCTCATCTTGGCGCCGGTGTTCAAGGCCGCCAGGTCGGCCTGGCAGCGGCTGACGACCGGCAGGCCCATCGACGAGGGGCGCGGCACCACCACGCTCAAGATGGCGCTCTGCTTCCTGGCCGCCAGCGTGTCGATGAGGTCCTGGCCCGCCATCGACGATGCATAGAACAGGCCGCGGTACCTGGCGGCATGCATCTGGTCGATGATGGCCGCCACCGGCGCGGCGTTGGCGACGAACAGCACGCAGTCGAGGCTGGCGGTGCTCAGCTTGTCGGCCGCACTCTGGAAGGACGCTGGTGTCTGCTCGATCGCAATCGCCTCCTTGGGCGTGATGCCCGCGGCGGCCAGCGCGCTGGTCATCGCGGCGAGGTTGGGCGAGGTGGTTTCTTGCTGGTAGACGAGGCCCACGCGCAGCAGCGCGCGCTCTTTGGCGTAGGCCACCATGCGCTTGAATTCGAGGTCATAGCCGGCGCGCACGTGGTAGGCCGAGCTCAGCTTGTCGCTGCGAATGCCCATGGTGCCGCTGGCCGTGCCGAGCAGCGGCATCTGGCTCAGGTCGATGGCGGTCATGGCCGCTTCGGCGCCGGCGCCGCTGGTGAGGCCGATCAGCGCGGCGACGTTCGAGCCCAGCAGCGCGTTCACGTTTTGTGCACAACGCTCGGGCGCTCCGGCGTCGTCGAGGGTGATCAGCTCGAAACGTGTGACGCCGGTCTTGGAGGCGGCCTCGAAGGCGGCCACGATGCCCGCGCGGATGTCTCGGCCGTAGTCAGCGTCGGTGCCCGTCATGGCCGCCGATTGACCGAACTTGATGACGCTGGGCTGGGCCATCACGAGGCCCGGAAAGCCCGTTGCAACACCGCCGACCACACCACCCAACACCAGACTTCTGCGCTTCATGACACGTTCCTCGCCAACTTGGACAGGTGTGCATTAACGGCCCAAACGAGCTGTGGCGGCGTGTCTGTTTGTTGCGCGACCCAAAAGCAGATTTGCCGCGCAACCCCCTGTTTGCGGGGGAATCTCACACTTTCTGCTGCGGGTTTTCCCAAGCGTGCGAGTTACGAGCGGATACAAGCTGTGCTGAAAGCACGCCAGTTCAAGTTATCCCGGCACCTCAGGCGAAGCGGTGTGCCCCTGTTCAGGGCTCGGGCGTTCCGGTGTCTTGCCTGCCCTGGACCATGGCAACGCGCGCCGCCGCGGCCAAGGCCTGGTATTTCTCCTTGAAGGCGTCGAGCGTTTCTTCTTCAAGCTCCTCGAGGTCCAGCAGGGCGTTGTGTGCGCCCTGGGTGGCACGGATCAACTCGTCGAGCTTCACCTGGATGGCTTCGGTGTCGCGGTTCTGCGTGTTCTGGATCAGGAAGACCATCAGGAAGGTGACGATCGTGGTGCCGGTGTTGATGACCAGCTGCCAGGTGTCGCTGAAGCCGAACAAGGGGCCCGTGACGAGCCACACGACGATGACCGCCACCGCGAGGCTGAACACGCGAGGCCGGCCGCAAAAATGCGCGGCGGACTTGGCGAAGCGGGAATACCAGGCACTGTTTTGCATTCGGCTTTCTCCTGTGGACCCCTGAGAGGCAGGTGCAGGATAGCCTCGCTCAGATCTTGCGGCCGCTGCCGATGCCACCACCGATCGCGAGCGGGGTCTTGAGGCGATCGACCGCCAGCGCGGCCATGAGCGAGGCCGGCGACCACATCAAGCCACCGGCGAACACCGGGTGGGTGATGCCGAACAGTGCGGTGAGTCGTGTGCTGAAGAGGGCCGCACTCATAACATCGTGTAGCCACCACTCACCCCGATGCTCTGCCCCGTGATGAAGGCTGCGCGGTCCGAGGCGAGAAAGGCCACCATGCCCGACACGTCTTCGGGCCTGGCCAGGCGGTTGAGGCCGCGCGAGATCGGGTAGGCCTTGAGCATCTTGGCCAGGCGCTCGTTGTTCTCGGGTGTGGCACTCGGCGCCAATGCGCCGTCCTTGATGCCTTCGTGCGAGACGGCGCCGAGGGCAACCACGTTGACGTTGATGCAATCGTGCCCATGCTCTTGCGCGATGGCTTTCGAGAAGCCGAGGATGGCCGCCTTGGCCCCCGAGTACACCGCGAGGTGCGCCTCGCCCACACGCCCGGCCTCCGACATGATGCTCACGATCTTGCCGTGGCGCCGCTCCACGGCGGCCGACTCGCGCACCAGGTCGACGATGGGCGGCGTGTCACCCTGGCCCAGGCGCTCGCTGGTCGAGACCGAGGCGGTCACGCGCACGGCGCGCGAGCGGGCCAGGCCGAGGCGGGCGATGGCGGCGTCCGACGCCACGATCACCGCGGCAGCGCCTTCACCGCGCGGGCAACACTGCTGCACCGTCAGGTCGCCGGCCACTTTGGGCGAGCCCAGCACCTGCTCCAGGCTGCGTGGCTTGCGGAACTGCGCATACGGGTTCAGCGCCGCGTTGCCGTGGTTCTTCACGGCCACACGCGCCATCGATTCCACCGAGAGCCCGGCATCGCGCAGGTAGCGGCGCGCGAGCAGCGCAAATTTGCTCACCGGCACGGTGGCGGTGGGGCTGAGCGAGCTCAGGCCGTCACTTCCCGAGGCGCGGAGGCCGTGGCCGAACTTGTCGACGCCGACCGCCAACACCACCTCGTGCTGCCCACTCGCCACCGCGAGGCAGGCCAGGCGAAAGGCTGATGAGCCCGAGGCCGATGCGTTCTCGACCTGCGTGATTTCGAGGCCGGTGGAGCCCAGATGGCGCAGCATCACCCGGCCTGCGGCCATGCCGATGGCGGCTGTGCCCACGTAGGCGGCTTGCACCTGTGGCCAGGCGAGGCCGGCGTCGCGCAGCGACTCGCGCACTGCGGTGAGGCCGAGCTGCACGTACGGTGTGTCGCCCGGGAACTGGTAGGGGTGCATGCCGATACCGACCACGTGCACGGCGCGCTCCTGCAGCAGGTGGCTCATGTCGCCGCCCCCTGCGGGCGAAAGCGCACGCCTTGTTCGGTGATGAGCATCTCCAGCGGCATGCCCAGGCGCAGGGCCGATTCGTCGTCGACGGCAAGCACAGCCTCTTCGACCACACCAGGGGCCAACTGCACCTCGCCGACGACGAAGGGTGGAGTGAGCCCCGGTGCCACGTCGCCGTGGACGGTGATGAAGTTGCGCAGCACCGGTGTCTGAGGCAGCGCCGCCGCTTCGATCTGCATCGACCCACATTGACGGCAGCCATAGGCGCCGGCCGGGAAGGTGTAGGCGCCACAGGCGGTGCAGTGCGCGAGCAGCTTGTCGCTCATGGGCTGAGCCGCTGTGTGAGCGACTTCTTCAGCGCGGCAATGTCACGCTTGATGTCGCTGCCCGCCGGGTCGATCATCGACTGCGTGCGCAGGCCGCGCAGCGTGGCGATCAGCAGGCGGGCTTCCGATGCGGGGTTGATGTCGGCGCGGATGCTGCCCTGTTGCTGGCCCCTGGACAGCGTGCGCGCGAGAGCCGCCTGCCAACGCTTGCCGAACTGCGCGAAGTGCTCGCGGATCTGCGGCGCGGGCCCGATGGATTCGAGCATCAGCACGAAGAATGCGCGTGACGACAGCGGCGGGTCGTCCATGCCTTCGAGATAACAGTCGATCTCGCAGAACACCGCGTCGAGCCCGCTCAAGCCTTGCAGGCGCTGCAACAGGCCCTGGCGAAAGTCGTCGGTCACGCGGTTGACCAGCTCTTCGAGCAGCTTGTCCTTGGAGCCGAAGCGGTGCGACACCAGGCCGCGGCTGTAGCCCGCCTCGACACCGATCGCTTCGAGCGTGGTCTGCATGTAGCCACGTGTCGCCACGAGAAACATGGCGGCTTGCAGCATGCGGGTGTCGGACTCGGCCACGCGCTCGGCCTGGGTGCGACGGGGTGGGGCTTCCAGGGTGCGCTCGGGCATGCCCCAGTCTAGAAACTTATTGACGCGTCAACAAGTAAGTTTCACCCGATTTTCTCGGGGGAAACGTGCAGCTCAGGTGGCAGTGACGGGCTCGGCAAAACGCTCGTCGCCGCGCAGGTAGCGCCACTGCCCCGGCGGCAGGTCGCCCAGCATCACCTGGCCGATGCGCACGCGCTTCAAGCCGAGCACCTTCAGGCCGACCAGCTCGCACATGCGGCGGATCTGCCGTTTCTTGCCCTCGCGCAGCACGAAGCGCAGCTGGTCGTCGTTGACCCACTCCACCACGGCTGGGCGCAGCGCTTCGCCGTCGAGCTCGAGGCCATGGTTGAGCAGGGCCAGTTTTTCGTCGGGCAGGGCCTGGCCGTCGAGCGTGTTGACGCGCACCAGGTATTCCTTCTCGACCTCGCTGTCTTCGCCGATGAGTTGTTTGGCGATGCGGCCATCTTGCGTCAGCACCAGCAGACCGACCGAATCGATGTCGAGCCGGCCGGCGGGTGCCAGCCCGCGCATGTGGCTGTGCAGGTAGCGCACGCCCGAGCGGTCTTCGCGCCACTGGTTCTGCGGCGTCACCAGCACCGAGGCGGGCTCGTAGCCGTCTTCGGCCTGGCCACTCACGTAGCCCACCGGCTTGTTGATCAGGATGGTGACCTTCAGCGCCTGCGCATCACGGGCCTTGGCTTCGATGCTGATGAGCTGGCCCGGCATGACGCGCGAGCCCAGCTCGGTGACGACCTTGCCGTCGACACGCACCCAGCCCTTGGGGATCCACTCGTCGGCCTCGCGGCGCGAGGCGATGCCCAGCTCGCTCATGCGCTTGGACAGGCGCATGCTGCCGGGCTTTTCGGCGTGCTGCGGGAAGTCGTCGTCATCGTCATCGCGCTGCGGGCGCATGGGCGCATTGCGGCGCGGGCCGAAGGCCTTGTTCGGCCCGCCGCCAAAAGCCGTGTTGGGGCCGGGTCGTGCGGGGTGCGGCTGCGGGCGTTGCGGCGCGGCGCGAGGGTCACGCTGCTGCTGCGCGCCACGCCCGTCGTCTCGGGGGCCGTTGTAGGGTGCGGGGGCCAGGCCGCGCGGGTCGCTGCGTGTGACTCGGCGTGAGTCCTCTCGCCGCGGGTCGTCACGGCGAGGGCGCTGCTGGGCAGAGAGCGGCTCGGCACTGGTGCGGCGGCGTGGGTCGGGGGCAGGGGCGCGTTCATCGCGGCGGGGTGGCCGCGGTGCGCTGGCTTCGTCACGACGGGCAAAGCCGGCCGGTGGTTTGTCGCCAAAACGCTGGCGCAGCTGCTCCTGGTAGCGCGCTTCGCGCTCGGCGCGCAAGGCCTGGGCCTCGGCCAGGGTGGGGCGCTTTTTCACGCCGGAGCCGCTGCCACGAACAGGGGCGCGGTCGGCTTTGGCGGGGCCGGCGGGTTTCTTCAGTTTCAGCGTGGCCATGGGGTCGTCTCGGTTGCAGCCCCAATTGGAACACGCACCCAAGGAGGCCCTCAGCCGCGCGGGTGATGTTGGGCGTGCAGCGACTTCAGCCGCTCGCGCGCCACGTGGGTGTAGATGGTGGTGGTGGAGATGTCGGCGTGGCCCAGCAGCATCTGCACCGCGCGCAGGTCGGCGCCGTGGTTCAGCAAGTGGGTGGCAAACGCATGGCGCAGCGTGTGTGGCGACAGCGGCACCGTCACGCCGCCTTGCAGCGCGTGCTTCTTGATGATCTGCCAGAACATCTGCCGCGTCATCGCACCCCCTCGCCCGGTGACGAAGAGCGCATCGCTCGCCTGGCCGTGCAGGATGGTGGCGCGCGCCTCGGCCAGGTAGCGCGTCAGCCAGGCATGGGCTTCTTCACCAAAGGGCACCAGGCGCTCCTTGGCGCCCTTGCCGGTGACGCGCAGCACGCCATCACCCAGGCTCAGGTGCACGCTCTTGAGCGTGACGAGTTCGCTCACGCGCAGGCCGCTCGCGTACATCAGCTCGAGCATGGTGCGGTCGCGCAGGCCGAGCGGGGTGTCGGTGTCGGGTGCGGCGAGCAGGGTTTCGACCTGCGCCTCGCTCAGCGTCTTGGGCACGCGCAGTGGCTGTTTGGCGCTCAGCAGCTTGAGCGTGGGATCGGCTTGCAGCAGGTGCTCGCGCAGCGCCCAACGGAAGTAGCGCTTGAACACCGTGAGCCGGCGGTTGGCTGTGGTGGCCTTGGTGGCGGCGTGTTGCGCGATGGCGTGCTCGCGCAGGTCAGCCTCGGTGCTGTCGTTGAGCGATTTGCCGACGCCCTGGGCCAGCCACTGGGCGTAGAGCGTCAGGTCACGCCGGTAGGCGGCCAGGGTGTTGGCCGACAACCCGTCTTCGATCCACAGCGCGTCGATGAAACGGTCGATCGCGCTGTGGCTGGCCTGCAATGAAGCTGTGCTCAATCCAGAGCAAGTTTCTGTTGGGCCACGACCTTCTTGTAGACCTCGAACTCGGCCTTGATCTGCTCGGCAAACTGCTCGGGCGTGTTGGCCACGATCAGCGAACCGGTGTCTTCAATGCGCTTTTTCACGGTCGGGTCTTCAACGGTCTTCTTCACGGCGGCGTGGATCTTGTCGACCACGTCTTTCGGCATGCCCTTGGGGCCGAGGATGCCGTAGTAGGCCATGCGGTTCACCGGCTCCAGGCCCACTTCTTTGAAGGTGGGCACGTTGGGCAGCTGGGACAGGCGGTTGGGTGCGGCCACCACGATGGCGATCAGGCGACCTTCCTTGATGAAGGGCAGGGCCGAGGGCAGGTTGTCAAAGATCATCGGGACCTGGCCGGCCACGGTGTCGTTGAGCGCCGGGCCGGCGCCGCGGTAGGGGATGTGGGTGACGAAGGTGCCCGAGAGGTTCTTGAAGAGTTCCATCTGCAAGTGGCCGATGCCGCCCGTGCCGGAGCTGGCAAACGAGTACTTGCCGGGGTTCTTTTTCAGCTCGGCGAGAAAGCCCTTGTAGTCGCGCGCCGGGAAGCTCGGGTGCACCGCAATCACGTTGGGCGTGGCCGCCACGTTGATGATGGGCGTGAAGTCGGTCAAGGTGTTGTACGGGATCTTCGGGTTGATGGCCGGGTTGGCGGCGGTGGTGGACACCGTGGCCATGCCGAGCGAGTAGCCATCGGGGGCGGCTTTGGCAATTTCGTTGGCGCCGATCGAACCGCCGCCACCAGCCTTGTTCTCGACGATCATGGTCTGGCCCAGCGGGCCGTTGATCTTCTCGGCCAGCACACGGGCCACGATGTCGGTGGTGCCACCGGGTGCGAAGGGCACCACCAGTCGCACCGGCTTGTTGGGGTACGCCTGCGCCCACACGGAGGGTGCCGCGGCCGACAACACAAGGGCGGTGGCGATGAGGGTTCTGCGTTGCATGGAGGCTCCTGAAAATGGGGTGCGAGGTTCAAGGTGCATGCTGCACGCTGAACCATGGCTTGGCGACTGTGGAAACTACGCAGCAACTTGCACTGGCACACTCAAGCGATGTCCCTTGGCCTGCTCCTGCTGCCCGATTTTCTGCTGATTGCCTGCGGCTTCTTGTTGTGCCGCTACACGGCGCTCAACCGCCCGGTGTGGGAAAGCGCCGAACGGCTGGTGTACTACCTGCTGTTTCCGGTGCTGCTGTTCAACTCCATCGTCAACAGCCCCTTGCAGCCGTCGCAGACGATGGGTCTGGCCGGCGCCGGGGTGGGTGTGATGTTGTGCGGTGTGGCGCTGGCGTTGTCGCTGCGGCTTTGGCCCGGCGTCGACGCGGGCATGCACGCCTCGGGCGCGCAGGTGGCGTTTCGCTTCAATTCGTACATTGCGCTGGCCTTGTCTGAGCGTTTGGGCGGCGCGCAGGGTGTCGCCTGGATGGCGTTGATCGTGGCCTTGTGCGTGCCCATCGCCAACGTGGCGGCCGTGTGGTCGCTGGCCCGCCATGGCGGCCACGCTTACCTGCGCGAGCTGGCGCGCAACCCCTTGATCATCAGCACCCTGGCCGGGCTGGCGGTGAACGCTGCAGGGGTGACGTTCCCCGAGGCGGTGGCGACCACCTTGCAGCGCATCGGCGTGGCCGCGTTGCCGATCGGCCTGCTGGCCGTGGGTGCGGGGCTCAAGCTCGGCGGGTTGAAGCGCGCGCCTGGGTTGGCGGCGGCGCTGCTGACGATCCGGCATGCGGTGTTGCCAGCGATTGGTTTCGGCCTCGGTTGGGCGCTCGCGCTGCCGGCTGCGCAATTTCAGATGGTGCTGCTCTTTGCGGCCATGCCCACGGCCTCCAGCGCCTACGTGCTGGCAGCGCGCATGGGGGGTGATGCAGCGTATGTGGCGGGGCTGGTGACGCTCTCCACCGTGCTGGGCATGGTCAGCATCCCGCTGTGGCTCGGGTTGCTGTCGGTTCTGCCCGCGTGACTCAACCCTGGGCCAGGGCCCAGTCGATGTGTTCACGCACCAGTTCGCTCGCGTTCTCACGTGCAGATTGCAAAGCCGCGGTCATCTGCGCATCGGGCTGCGCCCGCAGGGCGTTGCCCAGGCCGACGGCGAGGTTGCGCCGCCAGCGTTCGTAGCCGATGCGGCGGATCGGGCCGCCTTCGGTGTGGTGCAGAAAGTCGCTCTCCGACCAGGCCCACAGCTGCAGCAGGCTCGCGTGGGTGAGGGGCGCGCGCGGGTCGAAGTCGGGCAGGGTGCTGCGTTGGGCGTATTTGTTCCACGGGCACACCAACTGGCAGTCGTCACACCCATAGATGCGGTTGCCCATGGCCGCACGCAGTTCTTCGGGAATGGGGCCGTCATGCTCGATGGTCAGGTAAGAGATGCAGCGCCGAGCGTCCACGCGGTAGGGGCCGATGATGGCCTGCGTGGGGCACACGTCGATGCAGGCGCTGCAACTGCCGCAATGGGAGCTGACGGGCTGCGACACCGGCAGCGGCAGGTCGATGTAGATCTCACCCAGGAAAAACATCGACCCCGCCTCGCGGTGCAGCGCCAGCGTGTGCTTGCCGCGCCAACCGATGCCACTGCGCGAGGCCAGCTCGACCTCAAGCACCGGCGCCGAGTCGGTGAACACGCGGTGGCCAAAGGGGCCGACGGCCTCGGCCAGGCGCTCGGCGAGCTTTTGCAGGCGCGAGCGCAGCACCTTGTGATAGTCGCGGCCCCGGGCGTAGACCGACACACTGGCCTCAGCAGGCGCGTGGAGGTGTTGCCACTCCACGGCCTGCCAGTCGTCGGGTGTGTCGGGTGTGGCACGAGGCAGGTAGTCCATGCGCGCGGTGATCACGCGCACGGTGCCCGGCACCAGCTCGGCAGGGCGGGCACGCTTGATGCCATGCCGCGCCATGTAAACCATGTCGCCGTGAAAGCCGTTGTTCAGCCACGCCAGCAGCCCGGGCTCGGCCGAAGACAAATCCACATCGGCCACACCGATCTGGGAAAATCCGAGCGCCATGGCCCATTCGCGCAGTTGTGTCACCAGCGCGAGCAGGCTTTCACCATCCAACTTGAGAGCGTCGGTCATTTGTCGATTCTAGGAACCCGCACCGTGCACTGGGCAGACGAAGCCGCTTGTACCGCCACTGCGCAAGCCCTGGCGCAACGGCCGGCGCTTCGCGAAGCCTTCATCGAACTGCACGGCACGCTGGGTTCGGGCAAGACGACGTTTGTGCGCCACTTGCTGCAGGCGCTGGGTGTGCAAGGACGCATCAAGAGCCCGACCTATTCGGTGCTGGAGTCGTATGAGCTCCCTGGTCTGACGATCTCGCATTTCGACTTCTACCGTTTCAAAGACCCGCAGGAGTTTGAAGACGCGGGCTTTCGCGATGTGTTCGCTGCCCAGGGCCTGAAGCTCGCCGAGTGGCCCGAGCAGGCCGCGGGTTTGTTGCCGGTGCCTGACTTGCGCATGGAACTCACGCCGCTGGATGGAGACCAACGGCGCGTGATCTTTGAAGCCTGTACCCCCCGTGGCCTGGAGCTGCTGCCCGACGCCGGGCCGCCCCAAGTCGGGCTCAGCCCCTTGGGGGCAGGAGCGAAGCGCCTGGGGGGCCAGTCATCTTGAATCGGCGTGACGCTCTCCGTCAGGCAGGCAGCTTGGTGCTGCTGCTCGGCGCCAGCGAGTTGGCCTTCGGTGCCAGCATCGTGGCCGTGCGTGTGTGGCCTGCCGACGAATACACGCGGGTGACGCTCGAGTCCGACACCTCGCTCACCGTCAAACATTCGCTGCTGACCAACCCGGCGCGCCTCGTGATCGACATCGACGGCCTTGAGCTGAGCCCCGAGTTGCGCGAGCTGGTCGGCAAGGTCAAGCCCGACGACCCCTTCATCGCGGGTGTGCGTGTCGGCCAGAACCTGCCGCGCGTGGTGCGCCTCGTGATCGACCTGAAGCAGTCGACCGCGCCGCAGCTCTTCACGCTGGCGCCGGTGGCCGCCTACCAGCACCGGCTGGTGTTCGACCTGCACCCGACCAAGGAGCGTGACCCGCTGCTGGCGCTGATTCAAGAAAAGACCGAGGCCGAACAGCAGGCGGCCCAGGCGGTGCAAGACGCCTTGGGCGAGTTCATCGGCAAGATCAACAAGCCGATCGGCACGCCGCCGCCGGTCTCGACGCCGGTTCCGGCCCCTGCGGCATCGGTGCCCGCCATGACGCAGGGGCGCATCGACCGGCTCGTCATCGTGGCCATCGATCCCGGCCATGGCGGTGAAGACCCGGGCGCCATCGGCCCCACCGGCCTGCGCGAAAAAGACGTGGTGCTGTCAGTGGCGCTCAAGCTGCGCGATGCGCTCAACGCCGTGCCCGGCATGCGCGCCATGCTCACCCGCGATGCCGATTTCTTTGTGCCGTTGCACGATCGGGTGCGCAAGGCGCGGCGGGTGCAGGCCGACCTGTTCGTCTCCATCCATGCCGACGCATTCTTCAAGCCACATGCCCGCGGTGCCTCGGTGTATGCCCTGTCGCAAAACGGCGCCAGCAGCAGCGCCGCGCGCTGGATGGCCAGCCGCGAGAATGCCGCCGACCTGGTGGGCGGCGTCAACATCAAGGCGAAAGACGCAACCGTGGCGAGGGCCTTGCTCGACATGAGCACCGCCGCGCAGATCAAGGACAGCCTCAAGCTGGGTGGCGAGGTGCTGGGGCAGATCCGCAAGGTGGGCTATTTGCACAAGGGCAGCGTCGAGCAAGCCGGCTTTGCGGTGCTGAAGGCTCCCGACGTGCCTTCGATCCTGGTCGAGACGGCCTTCATCTCCAATCCCGAAGAAGAGAGAAAGCTGCGCAGCGACGCCTACCGTGATCAGCTGGTGGACGCGCTGACCACGGGCATCAAGCGTTACTTTGCGAAGAACCCGCCGCTGGCGCGGCAGCGGCAGCTTTGAGCGCCTTGCGCCGTGCCTTCCAGGTGCCAAAGAGCACCAGCAGGCCCGGCACGAAGATCATGGCCCAGATGATCTTGTCCAGGTGCTGCTGGACCCACGGGATGTTGCCGAACAGGTAGCCGGCCAGCGTCACCCCGCCCACCCACAGCGTGGCACCGACGATGTTGAACAGCGTGAAGCGGCTGCGTGTCATCTCGGCCACCCCGGCCACGAAGGGCACGAAGGTGCGCAGGAACGGCAGGAAACGCGCGGCGATGATGGTGACGCCGCCGTACTTTTCATAGAACGCATGCGCTTGCTCGAAGGCCTTCTTGTTGAAGAAGCGGGAGTTTTCCCACTGGAAGACCTTGGGCCCGAAATAGCGGCCGATGCTGTAGTTGCATTGGTCACCGAGGATCGCGGCCACCGTGAGCAACGCCACCGCCAGGGGCAAGTTCATCAGGCCCACGCCGCACAAGGCGCCCACCACGAACAGCAGCGAGTCGCCGGGCAGGAAAGGCATCACCACCACGCCGGTTTCCACGAAGATGATCAGGAACAAAAGTGCGTAGACCCAGGTGCCGTAGTTCGCCACGAAGCTGGCAAGGTGCACGTCGACGTGCAGGATGAAATCGAGGAGGAAGGCGATGATGTCCATGCGGCGGCATTATCGCGGCGGGACCGTGACGCATTCATACAATGCCCCGATGAATGCCGCGCTGCAGCCCACCCCCCGTCGCCCCATCCGTGAGCTGCCCGACGAGCTGATCAGCCAGATTGCCGCCGGCGAGGTGGTGGAACGCCCGGCCTCGGTGGTGCGCGAGCTGGTCGACAACGCGCTCGACGCGGGCGCCACCGAGGTGGTGGTCAAGCTGATGGCCGGCGGCGTTCGCAGCATCGTGGTCGAAGACGATGGTGCCGGCATCCCGGCCGACGAGCTGCCACTGGCCCTGCGCCGCCACGCAACCAGCAAGATTGCCTCGCTGGGCGAGCTGGAAAACGTGGCCACCATGGGCTTTCGGGGCGAGGCGCTGGCGGCGATCGGCTCGGTGGCCGAGCTGAGCATTGCCAGCCGCACCG
>NZ_JADMJX010000168.1:0-1121 GCF_018780185.1 Rhizobacter sp. | reverse complement strand
CAGCAGTGGCGGCGCTCGGCGTCGGCCCAGCGGGTGCGCGAGGTGCTGGGTGAGGAGTTCGTCGAGGAAAGCCGCGAGGTGACGTTCGAGATTGGCCCGCTGCGTGTGTCCGGCCGTGCCGGCACACCGGCCGCAGCGCGCAGCCGCGCCGATCAGCAGTATGTGTATGTCAACGGGCGCTACGTGCGCGACAAGCTGATCGCCCACGGCGTGCGCTCGGCATATGAAGACGTGCTGCACGGCGGGCGCCAGCCGGCTTATGTGCTTTTCATCGAGATCGCGCCCGAGCGGGTCGACGTGAACGTGCACCCGACCAAGATCGAGGTGCGTTTTCGCGATTCACGCGAGGTGCACCAGGCGGTGCGGCGTGCGGTCGAGGCGGGGTTGGCGCCGCCTCAGGCGGCGGGGGCGACAACGCCCGTGGTGGTTGCGGCCGAGCCCACGGCGCCAGGAAGTTTCTACACGCCGAGCTACCGGCCCGTTGCGTCGCAGCAGGCCTCGCTGGGCCTGGAGCAGGCGGCCGTGCTGTACGCCCAGGAAGCACCTGCCACCTGGGCGACACCCCTGGCGCCACCCGCTGCCTTGCCAGCCGGCGACTGGCCCCTGGGCAAGGCGATTGCGCAGGTCGGCGGCGTGTTCGTGCTGGCCGAAAACGCGCACGGGCTGGTGATCGTCGACATGCATGCGGCGCATGAACGCATCGTCTATGAGCGCCTGAAAGCCAGCCTGGGCGCAGCGGCCATCGAAGCGCAGCCTTTGCTGATCCCGGCCACTTTTTCCGCGACGGCGCAAGAGATCGCCACCGCGCAGTCGCAAGCCGACAACCTGCTGACCCTGGGGCTCGATGTGTCGGTGCTCTCGGCGACCACGCTGGCCGTGCGATCGCGCCCCGCCGCGCTGGCCGGGGGTGACGTGGTGGAACTGGCGCGCAGCGTGCTGGCCGAGCTGGCGCAGTACGACGCGAGCAGCGTGATCCAGCGCGCGCAGCACGAGATCTTGTCGACCATGGCCTGCCACGGCGCGGTGCGCGCCAACCGCCACTTGAACCTGGACGAGATGAACGCGCTGCTGCGCGACATGGAGCGCACCGAGCGCGCCGACCAGTGCAACCACGGCCGGCC
>NZ_JADMJX010000375.1 GCF_018780185.1 Rhizobacter sp. | reverse complement strand
AAGATCACGCCGCTGGCGGCCACGTCGGAGCGCACCATCTTCATCACGCCCACCGACAGGTAGACCTTGAAGTGGTCGAAGCCGTTCTCGATGCGGTAGCTGATGGCGCGGTCTTTGAACAGGCTCGCAAAACACAGGCGCACGGCGTCGAGCAGCTTGGCAGCACCGGCGATGTTCAGAAAGGTTTCGTGCTGGCCGGCAAAGCTTGCGGTCGGCAGGTCTTCGGCGGTGGCCGAGCTGCGCACGGCGAGCGTGAGCTGGTCGCCGTATTCGGCCTGCAGGGTCGCGTAGGCCTCGGTGATCTCGGCCACGAGGTCGGCTGGGAGTGCCGCACCGTAGATGATCTCGCGCGCCAGTTGCGCGCGGCGCGCGAGGTCGTCGACATCACGCTCGTTCAGCCCGTCGAGCGCACGGTGCAGCTGCGGCCAGGCGTCGGCTTGCTCCAGCACATAACGGTAAGCCTCGGCGGTGATGGCAAAGCCGTTGGGCACGCGCACGCCTTGCGCGCTGAGCTCGCGGTACATCTCGCCGAGCGAGGCGTTCTTGCCACCGACGAGCGGGACATCGCCCACGCCCAGCTCCGAAAACCAGCGGATGTATTTCATCGCCGCAGGCTATCCCTGCGCTCGTGGCAGGGAATTGACATGGCGCAAACCCGCGGGGGTGTCGCGGGTGGGGCCGCAGCCGATCAGGCCTCGCCGAACGACACCCCAATGGCTCTTGCGCACTGCAGCATCGGGTGATCGGCCGGCACCGTGCGCGTGCGCCCGGCCACGGCCGTGAGCGGCACCTGCCCGATGCGGCCCTGCTCAAGGCTCACCATGTGGCCCCAGGCGCCTTCGCGCACGAGCCGGGCCGCCGCGTTGCCGACCAGCGTGCCCAGCACACGGTCGCCCGGACTGGGTGCGCCACCCCGCTGCACATGGCCGAGCACGGTGGCGCGCACTTCGCTTTGCAGCAGCGGCTGCAGCTGCGACACCAGCACCTCGGCCACACCGCCCAGGCGCACCGGCTCGGGCCGGCCCGCCTCGACCGCCTGCACCGTGAGCTGCCCGCCGCGCGGCTTGGCACCCTCGGCCACGCACACCACGGTGAAACGCTGGCGCGCCGCTCGCTCGCGGCACACCGCGACGATGGCCTCGATCTCGTGGTCGATCTCGGGCAACAAGATGATGTCGGCCGACGCGGCCAGGCCCGCTTCGAGTGCGAGCCAGCCGGCGTTGCGGCCCATGGTCTCGACCAGCATCACGCGGCCATGGCTCTGGCCGGTAGTCTGCACACGGTCCAGCGCTTCGGTCACGGTGGCCACCGCCGTGTCGAAGCCCAGGCTGCGCTCCACGTGGGCGATGTCGTTGTCGATGGTCTTGGGCACGCCGACCGTGCGCAGGCCGTGGCGGTCGAGCGCATCGGCGATGGCCATGGTGCCGTCGCCGCCGATGGCCACCAGGCCATCGAGCCGCAGCTCGCGCGCGTAGGCCACGATGTCGTCGCGCCAGTCGCGGCCCTGGTAGGAGAGCGGGCTCACGCGGTTGCTGGTGCCAAGCAAGGTGCCGCCCAGCGCCCCGATGCCGCTCACGTCTTGCCAGCCGAGCGTGCGCACACGCCGCTCGATCAAGCCGAGGGCGCCGTCTTCGATGCCCAGCACCTCGGCGCCACATTGGTGGATCAGGGATTTGGTGACCGCACGGATCACCGCATTGAGGCCGGGAGCATCACCCCCGCCGGTGAGAAGGCCGATTCGCATGCTGCGCATTGTGGGCGCTGAAAAAGAAAAAGGGCAGACGCTCGAGGTCTGCCCTTTTGGCGAGAAGCGAAGAAGAAATTACTTCTTGGCTTCTTCCTTCTTCGCGGCCGGCTTGGCTTCGGCCTTCTTCTCAGCCTTGGCCTTGCTGGCGGCGGCAGCGGGAGCGCTGGCCTTCATGGGGGCGGCACCAGCGTGCGAAGCGGCTTGAGCGGCGACGCCAGTCAGGGCGAAAGCGGCGACGATCAGAGTCGAGAGGATCTTGCTCATGTGGATTCCTTGAATGGTTGAAAGTGCACTGGCCAGGTTTGCAACGTCGCCTGCGTCTGTACAACGACTCAGGCCCGTCACTTGGGTATCAGCCCCGACCCAGACATCGGAGAACCAAGCTGATCCAGCCAAAACGGTACGCGGCCCTTTCGGTTGACAGGGCCGGGCAGGATTCTCGACCAAGATGGGTCAAACGGATGTGGCGCCGTTGCTACCATCCCGCCCTCTTTTCCCCTCTCGGCCTATGCGTTTTCCCTACCTTTTCGCTCGCTGGTGGCTGTTGCCCTTGTTGCCGCTGGTTGCAAGCGCCGGGGTGCTGGCGGCGCCCTTCACGCCCACGTCCGACCAGCAGGTGCTCGAAGTGCTGCCCGCACGCGCCGCCGACC
Source organism: Rhizobacter sp. (assembly GCF_018780185.1). GTDB lineage: Bacteria > Pseudomonadota > Gammaproteobacteria > Burkholderiales > Burkholderiaceae_C > Rhizobacter. The sequence continues at coordinate 20,701 of NZ_JADMJX010000375.1, read as the reverse complement.
CGCGCATGCAGGCCCTGCGCGAGCTGCGCGCCGCCGCCGCGCGCCAGCCCCATGATGCAAACGCCGCCGTGCGCCTGGCCCGGCGCTACTACGCCGAGGTGGCCGCCGAGGGTGACCCGCGCTACATCGGCTACGCGCAGGCGGCGCTCGCGCCGTGGTGGGCCCTGCCCGAGCCGCCCACGCCGGTGCGGGTGATGCGCGCCATCCTGCTGCAGTTCAACCACCAGTTCGACGCGGCGCTCGCCGACCTGGGTGCTGCAGTGCAACAAGACCCGCGCAACGGCGAAGCCTGGGCCTGGCAGGCCGCCATCCACATGGTGCGCGCTGACTACCCCAGCGCACGCCGCGCCTGCGAGCAGGTGGCGCAGCTGGCCACACCGCTCATCGGCGCGGCCTGCTTCGCCCACGTCGATTCCCACACCGGCCAGGCCGCTGCGGCGGTCAACAGCTTGCAAGCCGCCTTGTCGAAAGCCCCGGCGGCCCCCCCCGAGGAGCAACTCTGGGCCCTGACCCGCCTGGGCGAGATCGAAGAGCGCCGCGGCCGCCCGGTCGAGGCCGCAGCCGCCTTCCAGCGCGCGCTCGCGCTCGGCCACGCTGACGTCTACCTGCTGGCCGCATATGCAGACTTCCTGCTCGACCGCGGCCGCGCTGCCGACGTGCTGGTGCTGCTGAAAGACCAGGCGCGCTCCGACCTGCTGCTGTTGCGCCTGGCGCTGGCGGCCAAGGCCACGAACGACCCGCGCGGGGCCGCATGGCGCGCTGACCTCGCCGCGCGCTTCGAAGCCGCCCGCCTGCGTGGTGACGCCACCCACCAGAAGGAGGAGTCGCGCTTCGTGCTGGGCGTACTCGGCCAGGCCGAACCGGCGCTGGTGCTGGCGCGGCAAAACTACGCCGTGCAGCGCGAGCCGGCCGACGCACGCATCCTGCTCGAAGCCGCAGTGGCCGCGCGCCAGCCCGCTGCCGCCGAGCCGGTGTTGCAGTGGATGGCGTCGTCACGCATCGAGAGCGTGGCCTTGCAGGCGCTCGCGCGCCAGCTGAAGGGAGGCCAGTGATGCGTGGCTCCCTTGTCTGGCTCCTCACGCTCTGGGCGAGCCTCTTCATCGCACCGACCGCACACGCCCACAAGCCCTCTGACAGCTACCTCAGCATCGAGGTCGGCGACAAGGCCGTCAGCGGCCAATGGGACATCGCCCTGCGCGACCTCGACTTCGCGATCGGCCTCGATGCCGACGGTGACGGCAACATCACCTGGGGCGAAACGCGCGCCAAACACGACGAGATCGCCGCCTACGCGCTGGCACGCCTGGCCCTGCAGAGCAACGGCGCGGCCTGCAAGGTCGAGGTGCCGCAGCAGCTCGTCGACCGCCACACCGACGGCGCCTACACCGTGCTGCAGCTGCAGGTGAGCTGCCCGCAATCGCCGACCCAACTGAACCAACTGACACTGGGCTACAAGCTCTTTGCCGACATTGACCCGCAGCACCGCGGCCTGCTCAAGCTGAGCGCTGGCGGGCGCACCCGCACGGCGGTCTTCAGCCCCGACAAGCCACAACAGAGCTTCGCGGTGAAAGAGCCGGCGAGCTGGTTCACGCAGTTCATCGACTACGGCCGTGAAGGCGTGTGGCATATCTGGATCGGCTTCGACCACATCCTGTTCCTGCTCGCGCTGCTGCTGCCTTCGGTGCTGGTGTGGCACAAGCCACGCTGGCAGGCGGCCAGCGGGTTTGCACCTTCGTTCTGGGAGGTGGCCAAGATCGTCACCGCCTTCACGCTGGCGCACTCGATCACGCTGTCGCTGGCCACGCTGGGCTGGGTGTCGCTGCCGTCGCGCCTGGTCGAGTCGGCGATCGCAGCTTCGGTGGTGCTGGCCGCGCTCAACAACGTGTGGCCGGTGTTCCAGGGTCGGCGCTGGTTGGTGGCGTTCTGCTTCGGCCTGATCCACGGCTTTGGTTTCGCGAGCGTGCTCGCCGATCTCGGGCTGCCGCAAGACGCGTTACTGCTCGCGCTGGTCGGCTTCAACCTCGGTGTGGAGTGTGGCCAGCTCGCCATCGTGGCGGTCTTCCTGCCGCTGGCCTACAACCTGCGCCAGCACTGGGTCTACCAGCGCCTGATCTTCATCGGCGGCTCGCTGCTGATCGCGGCACTCGCCGCCGTGTGGCTGCTGGAGCGGGCCTTCAACCTGGAGCTGGTGCCGTTCTGAGCCTCAGCGAATCTCGTGGTCTCGCGCGGCCACCACGCCGGGCAGCTGCACGAATTCGAAGAAGGTCTCCGACACACGCTGGGTGCGTGATGGGCTCGCGTTGCCGCTGAAGGCCGTGCTGCGCAGCACCTCGCTCAGGTTGAGCGACACGCCGTAATACAGGTGCCGCGAGGGGGGTGCAAAGCCGCGCGCCTCGGGCTCGAAGTGGCGTGCGCCGTAACCCACGCTCAGCTCCAGGTAGCGCAACAGAGGCTGCTGCCTCAGGGCCGGCACGCCACTCGCCTTGAACACCAGCAGGTAGCGCTGGCCCGAATAGTCGCTGAAGGGGTCGAAGCCGCGCCGCCCTTGCGGACCAGTGGAGGGGCTGTATTGCAGGCGGATGTCGAGCAGTGCGTCGGCCGCGGGGTGCGTCTCCAGCCAGTAGCCCAACGCACCGCCGGCAATGTCGGCGATGGCGTCTTCTTTCGAGAAGCGCCACTTCTCGGAAAAGCCATCGACCACCTCGACGCCCAGCAGGATGCCGACCGCCGTGTAGACGCCAAGCCTGCGTGCGTGTTCGGGGTCGTTGCCGGCCCACTCGAAGCCTCGCGCGAGCAAGCGTGTGCCGGCGTAGGCAAACATGCCATGGCCCAGCTTGTCGGCGCCGCCGTGGTCGGTGCTGGCACCGAACCAGCCTTCGTTCACCGTCTTGAAGCCGCCCGACAAGCCGTCTTGCCACCACTTGGCCCGCCCATAGGCGGCGGTGCCTGTCACGCTGGCCAGCACCAGCAGGGTGCTGCGAAACCGAACCCGGTCTTCGCTGAGATGCAGCCGAGGTTCGACCACCGGCTCAGCCATTGGCGGAGGCGTCGCCGGCTGGGCCAAGGCCGCAGCGGCTGCGAAGCACACACACCCGACCAGCCGCCGCACCGTGGCCACTGGGTGTGCCTTGGAACGAGAGGGTCGCCACCACATGCCGCCAAATCTAGACCCGGCCGTGGGGCGCCGACATGACCCAGCGCAAGCGCGCCGGGTGGGCTCAGCGGCTCAGCCGCGCTTGGCGTTGAGCCAACCGACGATGTCGCGCTCGACCTCGTCGCGGTTGGTCTCGTTCAATATCTCGTGGCGCGCACCGGGGTAGAACTTGTGCGACACGTCGGTGATGCCATAACGCTTGTAGTTGGCGAGCAGCAGTTGCAGGCCGGCGGTGTTGCCGCTCACCGGGTCCTGATCGCCGCTGACCACGTAGAACGGCATGTTCTTCGGGATGCGCGCTTCGTTGGCCGGGTTCCACAGGTCGCGCAGGCCGGCAAAGAAGTCGGCCACCAGTTCGTTGCTGAACGGGAAGCCGCAATTCGGGTCGTCGGCGTACTTCTTCACCTCGACCGCATCGCGGCTCAGCCACTCGAAGCCAGCCTTGCCGGTGAAGGGCTTGTTGAACGACTCGAACACCGAGGCAAACACCGGCGACGGGCCGAGCGGGTCTTTTTTCGCCAGGTCTTTCACTGCAGCGACGGTCTGGTCGGCATTGGCCAACACACCGTTGCTGCCTGAGAGCACCACGCCGGCCACCACGTTGCCGTAACGCGCGGCGTAGTCCTGCGCGATGAACGAACCCATGCTGTGGCCGAGCAAGAAGACCTTCAGCCCCGGGTGCTGCTGGTTGATGTGGGTGGTGAGCTCGCGCTCGTCGCTGACGAACTTGTTCCACGCATCGGGACCGGCATCACCCAGCGCCTTGGTGCGCACGCGGGTGTTGGCGTGGCCGCGGTGGTCGTCGGCATAGACCAGCCAACCGTCTTGATTGAGGCGCTGCGCAAAACGGTCGTAGCGGGCGCTGTGCTCGGCCGCGCCGTGGATCACCTGCACCACACCCTTGGGCGTGCCACGCACGGCGAGCCAGCGCCGCACGAAGAGCTGGGTGCCGTCCGACATGCCGAGCGTGAAGGTGGGCGAAGGCGCTGGGGCCATCGAGCTGCAAGCGGCGAGCCCCATGGCTGACACACTGGCTGAAACACTGGCAAGGGCAATGAACTGGCGGCGGCTGCGCTGCATGGGTTTGTCTCCTGGGGGTGTTGGAAACGAAAAACAATGCGCGCAGATGATTTGCGAATCGTTTTCGTTTTTGTATGAATCCGTTCGTTTTTAGCCGATTGAGCGATGGGCAACAAGAGGGCAGACGCGCAGAAGCCCGCGCGGCCTTGCGGCCACGCGGGGTGTGGGTTCAGCCTTGGAAGCGGGCGGGCCTAGCGCGCCGAGGCGCTGCGCCGGGCTTGCTGCTTGGCGATCATCACCTGCGCACCGGCCCGCTTCGCGCGGGTGGCTTCACGCTGGTAGGCCTCTTCGGCCTCTTCGCGCAGCTTGATGGCGCGGGCGAGCGCGCGACGGTAGCGCTGTTCGGTGTAGGTGTTCTCGTTGCCGATGTAGATCGTGCTGCGCCTCGGCACGGCACCGAAGCGCGGCAAGGACACCAGCAGGTTGCACTCACGCACCTTGGCCCCCGGGCGCAAACGCACCACCGGGCCGGAGATGCCTACCGGCAGGTCGGTGGACTTGTTCTCGCTCGGCTCGCGCTGCAGCCGCGAGGGCGCAGGCAGCTTGGCGATGCGCTTGAACAGCTCTTCGGTGGCCAGCTTCAGCGATGCAGCCGCGCCGGTGCCGTCTTGTGAGCCATCTGAGAAAAGCTTGGTGCCTCCGTAACGCAGCTGCCAGCCGTGGGTGGCGCGGTGATCAATGCGTTGGATGCCCGACGGCACCTTGAAGTGCTTGCCGGTGAAGATAACGACGTCTCTGGTTTTCATGAGGTTCTCTCTGCATGCTCGGTGAACCTCCCTCGGGGGGCTGTTGTGGTTGGGCGGCGTGTTTCCCACTGTCCGCTTGTCTATGACCGATGTCTGCGCCCGAAGTTCAGACATAACGGCACCCTTGAGCGTACAGGATCTGGCTGCCCTGGATTAGCATGGCTGTGCCGCCTTGACGCTTGCGGCGGCGCGTCAAGGCCCCCACGTGAAACAGCCGTCCTCAGCCCAGCGCCTGGAGCAAGGCGTCGATGTCGGCCAGGGCCGACACCTGCAGCTCCTTCAGCCTGGCCTCGGTCTGCTTGTCTTGCACCTGCTCCTTCTTCAGGTCAGCGCTCGCGCTGGCGGCACGGCTCGCGAGGTCGGGGTCGGCTTCGATCACGCGCTTCATGGCCGGTGCCTTCAAGGCATCGGCCACGTCCTTGCGCTCCTGTGCGCGCCGGCCCAGGCCCTGCAGTGACGCTGCAATCGTCTCCTCGATCATGACCTTCAACTCATCGACCAGGTCTTCGGCCTGGGGCGCTGCCGCGGCCCGCGTGGCCTTGCGGTCCAGGCCCGGGTCGTCGTCGAGCAGCAGCACGGTGCCGGCCGGCACGCGGCCGGCCACCACATGCGGGTTGAGCCTGCGGATCGAGGCCGCCACGGCCTCGACCCGGTTCGGGTTGCCTGTCACGCGCTGTGCCAGCGATTCCAAGTCGGTGGCCTGCTTGACGATGATGGTTCTCATGCGATGTGCTCCTGGTGGTGTCAGCCACGCACGTTGAGTGCCGCCCACGGGCCGAGCCCGGCGGTGCCGATGCGGATGTTGCCGGTGGTGATGTTGCCCAGCACCGTCACGGACTTGTCATTGCCGCCGATCTGGATCGAGGTCTCGCCGCCGCGCACGCGGTTGGCACTGACGATGCTCGCGCCGCTGGCCAGTTGCACCGCCACCGGCCCGCTGCTGCGCCACTCGCATCGGTTGTTGCTGAACAGGCAATCACCATCCACGTCGACACGCACCGCCGGCAAGGTGCCGCGCGAGCCGAGCGTATTGCCTTGCACGCCCGCGTTGGAGCGCAGGTTGCCCGCTGCCGCAGCCGCCGCAAAACGGCCACGCGTGTAGACGCGGCGCCGCCCGAACACCAGCGTGGTGGTGCCGGCAGTGGCGGTCATGTAGCCGCTGGCCGCACCGATGGCATTGCCACGCATGGCAGCCGCCGCGTCGGCCACCCACACCGCGACGAAGCGGCCGGTCGCCGCGGTGAGTGGAATGGACTCGCGCTCGACCTGGTTGTGCGACACGTCGGCGTTGACGAAGGGCGCCCCCACCAGCACACCCACGCTGTAGCCGCGGTCGAAGCTGCCCGGTGGGCCGATGTCGGCCAGGCTGTTGCCGCTCACGCGCAGCTGCTCCACGCCTGTTGCGAAGATGCCCACCACCATCAGCGCCGAGTCGCCCTCGCGGCCCACGTTGGTCAACGTGTTGCCTGACACCGCGGCCACGTCGGCGCGCGTGACGGCAATGCCCACGGTGCTCACGAGGCGCCCGCCGCGGCCGATGCCGTCGAGGTGGTTGTTCTCGATCGACACCCGCGCCGACGGGCTCTCGTCTTGCAGCCAGATGCCGTAGCCGCAATCGGCCAGGATGTTGAGCTTGATGATCAGGTCGCCGGCACGCGCCACCATGATGCCGCCGCCCTCGAAGCCGCGCACCTGGTTGGCCAGCAGCTGGCATTCGTTGGGGCCGCCGCTGTCCAGGCCGGTCTCGATCTGGATGCCCACGCCGGTGGCCGCCTGGCTGCCCGAGGCACGCGTCGCGCGCAGCTTGTTGCCCTCGATCCACAGGCCGTCCACCCCCGCGGTGATGCCGTTGCCGTGCACCGAGAGCACGTTGTCGCACACACGCATCGCGCCACCCGGGCCACACAGGCCCAGCAGGCGGATGGCGTCTTCGCGGCAACCGGTGATGTCGTTGCCGGTGATCTGGTTGCTCAGCAGGTGAAGCGCCAGGCCACTCAGGTCGATGGCGCTCTCGCGGCACACCAGGAGGTTGTCTTCCACCCGCAGTGCACCGCTCAGCAGCACGCCGGTGCGTGTGGCGGCGGCGCCGGTGGGCGGTGCGGTGAACACGCCCGCCGCGATGCCCAGCGGCGCTGCGATCACGTTGTCGCGCAGGGTGGCCGAGAGCACAGCCCGCGACAGGCCAATGGCCGCCGAGCGGTCGTTGGGGCTGAGCGAGGCCAGCACCAGGCGCTGCAGGCTCAGGCCCAGCATGTTCTCGGCATGCAGCACGTCGCCCGCCACGGCCGAGATCGCCGCCAGGTCTTCCACCGCCACCGCCATGCCGCCGCTCAAGCGCAGGGCGCCGACACCACGCGCCACCAGCAGCGTGCCTGCGCCCTCGCCGCGGATTCGAAGCGAGCGGGCGTTCGTCACGCGCACCGGCTCGTCGAGCATGTACTGCCCGATGGCGAGGCAAACCGTGCCGCCGCCGCGCTCGATGGCGCGGTCGACCGCCGCCTGGAGGGTCAGCTCGCCACTGGCGTGCGACTCGGGCGTGACGCATTCGGTGCAGGCGCAGTTGTCGCCGCCCCCCACGGGTGGCCAGGGGTGACGGCAATCGCTCACCTCGCCGGTGGCCACGTTCCAGAAGCCCAGGCGCGCGTAGTGGTGGTGGATGCCGCGCGGTGGCTCGTTGGCCAGCAGCTCCACCGAGGCGTCGGCCGTGCGTGCGGCCACCACCCAGTGGTCACCGGCACGAAAGCGCCCTGCCCCAGCGGCCACGCCAAAGCTCACGGTGATGCCCTTTTCCAGCAGCAGGGTGGTGCCGGCCGGTGGCACGGCGATCACGCCACTGTCGTCGGCATCGAGATCCTGGTAGACCGAGGTGGTGCCGTTGGCGTTGACACGCAGCACCTCGTGGGCCTGGTCCCAGCGGCGCACACGCAGCGGCCGCGCCAGCATCGCCGCGGGCAGCGGCGGGGCGAACTCGATCGCACGCGCGGCCTCGTCGACCGTGATCGAGCGCATGAGGCCTGAGGTTTGCGCCTGCTCGCCCAGGTCGTCGCAGATCTCGACCCAGTCGCCGGTGTTGAATCGCAGCACCTCGTCGCGGCCGAGGCTCGCCAGCTCCAGCTGCGTGCTGCTGATGACGCTCGCCACGCGGCTGGCCACGCTGGCGTTGTCGCGCGACCATTTGAAGGTGGCTCCGCCGGCAGCGGGCAGGCCGGGGTCGTGCACCTCGATGCGGTAGGTCTGGTTCTCCAGGCCGCGGTAGCCGCCGGTGGGTGGCAGCTCGCAGGGGTCGGTCGCGGCCGGTGCGTCGTAGGTGCCGGTGCTGAGGCGGGCGACCGACGGCGCGGTGACGGCGGCCCAGCCGGGCACGTCTTCGTCGTCGGTGGCGCAGCCGGCCGCGCCAGCGTCGTCGGGCAGCACACGCACCTGCCACACCGTCTGGCGGCGCGCGCTGGTGTCGACCGTGCCGAGCGCCACCTCGCTCAGGCCGGGCTCTTCGAGCACGGTGACTTCGCGGTCCCACACATCGAGGTAGACCAGGTGCACGCCGGCGGTCGGCAGCGCGGGCGGTGCGCTCAGGAAGGGCTGCGTGGCATAGGTCAGCGGGTCGGGAAAGCTCACCTCGCTCAGCAGCGGGTCGAAGCGCTTCTGGGCCGGGTCGTCCGACGGGCCGCCGTGGTTTTCGGCCAGCAGGCCGTCCACGTACAGGCGGCCGATGCCGATGCGCAGGCTGCCTGCTTGCGAGGTGATGCGAAACGCATCGGGCGTGGTCGACGACACGGTGGCGCGGCCCAGCACATCGCTCGCGCTGGCGCGCAGCCGGCGGTCGAGCACGTCGACCAGCTCGTTGAAGTCGGCGTCGAGCAGCACACGCCCCTGCTGCAGCAGCACGCCTGCGTAGTTGAGCAAGGGGTTGTGGCGAATTCTTGAAAGATCGGCGGCCATGGTGGCTCTCCCTACTAGGTCACGTAAAAGAAGCCGGCGTGCAGGCCGAAGCGCAGGTACTCGTCGAGCCGCAGGCGCAGGTTGACCTCGCGCTGCGGCTGGTGCAACGCGTGCATCGCGCCCATCTCGCTGCCGTCGTCGGCGCCTTCGCGCAGGGCGATGTCGGTGGCTCCGCGCAGTTGGGCGTAGCCGGGGTCGCCGTACTGCAGTGACGTGAAGTGCGGCAGCAGGTCGGGGTGCTCGGCATCGGGCAAGCAACTGAAACGTCGCGGCACGAGCGACCCTTCGGGCACGAAGCTGAAGCGCACGCAGCCCTGCTGGCGCCGGTCGGCCCACACCGGGCCGGGCCAGGTGTCGCCTGTCTGCAGCCGCGAGAAGAAGAGGGTGTTGGAGGCAAGCTGCATCAGCCGCGTGTGCACCTTTCCCACCACGGTGCACTCGCGCAGGCTCAGCGTGCCGGCCGGCCCATCAGCGCCCAGGCCTTCGATGGCCACGGCCTGCGGTGAGCCGGCGTCGACCACGCAGCCGCTGGCGCTGAAGCTCGCATCGGCGTCAACCTGCACCCCACCCACGATGCAATCGTGCAGGCTGACGCGCGCAAAGGGGTGCTCGATGCGCAGGCCGCTGAGGCCCGGCACCAGGGTGCAGTGGCGCAGCACGAGGTCGCGCGGTTCGGTGTCGGCGGCGGCGACCAGGCGCAGCGTGCCGCCCGCGATCACCAGGCCGTCGAGCACCAGGGTGCCGCGCGGGCCGATGTCGAGCAGCACCTCGCCACCCGCGGCGATGACGGGCCGCGCGCCGGTGGCCGCGGCCACCGTCACCGTGACGCCGGTCTCGTTGGCCGGCGTGAACCCGTCGACACGAAAAACCGGCGTGAAGGCATAACGCAAGCTGTCGTTCACCTGCACCTGGCCGCCGCCGGCCGCGGCATCGAGCGCGCCCTGGAAGGCTGCGCCACCGCTCACCTCGGTGGGCAGCACGCCCACGCCGAAGGGCGAACGTTCGTACTCGCCACCCGCCATCTCGCGCGAGAAACCGCGGTGGTAGCTCACGACGAAGGGCGCCAGTACGTGCTGTGTGGCGCGCGCGCTGCCCAGCATCACGCGGCCACGCTCGGGGTCGATGTAGATCTCGTCGGGGCCGATGCTGGCCTCGCGCGCCCAGCCGATGAACACGTTGCCGGCATCGAACACGTCGCGCAGGTCGGCGATGCGCAGCTCGGGAACGGCCGGCTGGTCGTCGGCCACGAAGCGGTTGAGCGGCACCACCGAGCCGCCGCGAAAGAGCGCGAAGCTGCTGTCGCTGCCGTAGTCACCGACCTCGCTGATCTGCTGCGTGGTCCGCTGGGCCACACGCAGTTGCAGCGCCAGCTCGCGGATGCGCAGGCGCGCTGGCACGTTGGCCGGCTCGGCGATGTGGGTGATCTCGGCTTCGCGCAGCGGCTTGCGAAACATCGCTTCGTCCACCCCCAGCGGGCTCACACGGAAGCGCCGGCCGCTCGCGTCGAGCGCGTCGGCCGTCAGGGGCACCTGCGACACCGATAACGGTGCCAGCCGCCACAGGAAGATGCCGACGTTGGGGATGTTGTAGCGCCCCGCCCCGGTTTCGGGCCGGCGCATCTCGGCGGTGTGGGCGAGTGTGTTGAAGGCACCGTGCGCACTCAGCATGCGCGGCTGCGAGCGCAGGTCGGCGGTGGCCTGGGCATGCAACCGGGTGTGGTTCATGTACTGCGTGGTCGCGAGCTGCTCGAAGAACTCGACCGCGCGTGCCGGCCAGCCGGTCACGTCGCCGGCCAGTTGTTCGAGCATCGCGGCCGTGCCCTTGCGGCGGCGGTAGGCGATGGTGTTGGCCACCTCGGCGCGCGGCGAAGCCACCTGCGGCACCACGCCGTGCAAGGCGCGGTAGCCGACCAGGTCGCCGATGTAGGGCGCGGCCCAGTCGGCGCAGGTTTCGATGAACTGGTCGTCGTGCAACTGCGCGATGTCTTCTTCGAGTGCCTGGAATTCCTGCGCGATCAGCGCCACCAGGTCGCGCAGCGGGTGGCCTTGCTCGCGGTCGCGCAACCGATAAACCGACGGCAACAATGCATACAGCCGCTCGGCACTCATGGTGCTCATGTCATCTCCTCCAGGCGATGGAAAGCCGCGGGGTGCAAGGTCAGCAGCTCGGCCGGTTTGGCCACGCCGTTGTGCACGCGCATGGCCGACGCGAGCAGGCGGGTGCGGTTCGACGGCCACACCTGCGCCAGCGGCTGCGTGCCGCCGAACAAGAAGTCGAGGTCGATCGCCAGCACACCGGGCACACCGTGCGCCACGGCCACCACCTCCGACTGCAGCACCGGTTGGCCCAGCGCGCGCACGTCGAAGGCGAAGTGCGCCCGCAGCGCCGACTCCACCGCGGCAAGCAGGGGGTCGATCTCGTAGGCCGGGTCGCGCTTGACCTTGAGGCCCAGGCGGAAGGTGCTCGCCTGGTAGCTCAGCAAGGCGATCGGCACATGCGGGTCGCCACTCGATTGCAGCGCGGCCAGCAGGTTGCGCCAGATCGGGCCGCCCACGCTGACCGGGTCACCGCCCTGCCCCGCCACCGTGATGGCCACCGTAGGCCCGGCGGCCAATTGCAGCACCCTCGCCTGCGCCTTGGCGATGCCAGTGAAGGCGAGCGCGAAGTCTTCGTAGTCGAGCAGCGACACCGCGCGGCCCAGCGTGCGTGTGCCCAGCGGCATGCTGCGCCTCGCCTGCGAAGCGGGCTCGGCATCGGTGCCGCCCTCGGCTGCCACCGGGTTGCTGACACCCTTCAAGCCCATCGGCCGTGTCATCAGCTGGGTGAGCTTGTCGGCCGCCACATTGCCGGCCTGGCCCAGGCCCTGGCGGTAGCTCGCGCGCACGTTGTTCACGCCGCTGGGCAGGCGCGCGCCCCGCACACCGTCGCCAAAGACCACCCAGTCGCGGCCCCGCTCGTCGGTGCTGATTGTGTAGGCACGCTCGCCGGGCCCGGCGCCGTAGAGCGTGGGCTTCTCGGTCCATTCGACGTCACCCACGCGCAGGCTGAGCTGGCTGTCGACGCCGCTCTCGTTGCTGGCACTGCGGTAGGTGAGCGGCAGACGCTTCAGCTCGAAGCGCTGGAAGGGTTGGCTCGCATCACCGGCACCGAGGATCTGCGCGCCGGTCTCGCCGTGGGTGGCGAGTGCCACGTTGCCAAACACCACCGTGCCGGCACGGCGCAGCGCCACCGGCAGCGGCGGTGTGATGTGCAGCGTGGTGCGGTCGGCCAACACCGTGGCGGCGAGCAGCCTGGCCTGGTGGGCCACCGGCAACCCGGCGACGCTGGTGCCTTGCACGATCACGCGGCGGTCTTTCACCAGGCCGGGCACGGCGCCGGCCACGTCGATCAGCTCGCCGCTCACCGTGCGTGTGATCGGCGTGCGCGCGCGCGGCAAGGCGTGGCTTTGCACCAGCGCCGTGGTCTCGCGCACCGCCAGCGCAAACAGCGGCAGGTTGTCACCACGCAGCGTGAGCAGGCTCGATTTGCCCGAGATGCCGAACTCGGCACGCGAAGCTTCGGCCACGCGTGTCACGTCGAAGAGTTCGGTGTAGGCGGGCGTCTTGAGCACCGTAAAGCTGTGGGGCAACACGCCGTCATACACACGGTCCAGGCTGATGGTGCTGCGCCCGCGACCGCGCAGCAGGCGCGCCGGCACGCCGCGGCGCAGCAGGTCGCTGCGTGCCAGAAGGGCCGCATGCGCCCGCTGCACGCCGCTGGCGGCGGACAGGCGCATGCGGTCGAGTGCGCGCGTGAAGAGTTGCGAGCCGACTCCGTTGGCGGTCTGGTTCAGCCGCGCGGTCAGGGCCTGCCCAGCGAGCACCGAGTCGGCCAGGTCGGGGCGCTGCAGCAGATGCTTCAGGCCGCCCGCGATCTCGGTGGTCTCGTTGATGAGTGCGGTGCGGCGTTCGGCGAGCACCTCGATGCTGGCGTCCTCGATGTCGTCCCAGGGGGCCAGCGAGGCCAGCATCAGCGCCGCCGGACGCGGGTCGGACAACGCGGCCGCCACCACCAGGTCGGGCAGCGCGCTGTGCGCTTCGCCGCTGGTCGCCAGCGCCGCCAAGCACACGCTCTCGGCGCTGGCAAACGGCAGACGCGGGCTGAGCTGCAGGTCGGCTTCCATGCGCGCGGTGTAGACGGCAGCGGCAACGTTGGCCAAAGCGGCATCGATCACGCCGGCGTTGGCATCGCGCAGGTCACGCCCGGCGCGGCCCAGGTCACTCAGCTCCAGCCCGATGCCGGTCACGCGGGCACCCAGGTCGGTCCGCAGGGATTCGAGTTCGGTGCCCTCGAAGAGCGGCGGCAAGTCGGCGTCACGCCGTGGAGGCCAGTCGGGCGCATCGGGGGCGTTGGTGGTGTCGTCGAGGTCCTCGCCGCGCGCGCCCAGGCCTGTTACCGCCGTCTTCATCTTGCGGACCGCGTTCACGGTGGAACCGGCGTTGGCGCTCATGCTCTGCAAGAAGGGTTTCAGGTCGCTCACTGCGGTGTCCACCATCCAGCGCATGGGTTCGACCACGCGCTCGGCGATCTGCCCTATGGCACCCGGCACGAGCTTCAGGGCCTCGATGCCCGACTGCCCCACCGTGCCGGTGAGTGCGGCCGCTTTCTGCACCATCGAACCGGCACTCAAGCCCAGCGTGCTGAGCGAGGTGAGGCCCTGGCGCGCCACCGACAAGGCATCGGCCCGTAGCCCTTCGAGCAAGGCCTGCGCGGCGTCTTGCGCCGACACGTGCGCGAGCATCTGCTCGCCCGAACCTTCGGGGCCGAAGATGTCGAACTGCGGCCACTCCTCGCGCTGCTTCTGGGTGAGCTGGCGCGGGCTCTCCAGGCCGAGGTAGGCGGCCTTGTACTGGTCGCTGAGGCCCGGCCAGTCGGGTGCGTTGTGGCCGAAGATGGCGGCGCGCTGGCGCAGCGCATAGACGGTGGGCGGCGAGGCCGGCCGCACGAAGGGGCTCACCGAGCCGAGCGGCTCCTGCCAGGCCACGCGTGTGCGCTGCGCGTCGGCATCGGCCTGCACCTCGCTCAGCACGCGCAGGTCCCAGCGGTTGCTGGTGGGGTCGGCGGTAAATTCGGCGCCCACGAAGAGCAGTGAATCGCCCGGCTTGAGCTGGGTGTCCACACCCATCAACCAGGTCTCTCGCGCACCGAAGCCGGGCACCACGTCTTCGTCGGGCAAGGCGCGCATCGCGTTCCACTCGGGGCGTGCGGCCAGGGCCTCGACGGTCTCGAACACCTGCGGTTTTTCATCCGGCCCCGGCACGCTTTGCACCTTGAGGCCGGACGCCAACGTGAGCGAGGTGGGGATGCCGGTGACGAAGGCGCCGGGCTCGGGTGGCAGTTGCGGGGGTGGTGTGCGGGGCGATTCGAGCGCGAAGGCGAGCCAGGTCTCGGCCGCCACGCCGGGGCGCAGGCGGTAGCCGATGAGCTTGCCCATCTCCTGCAGCGAGACACGTTCGGTGGCAGTGCGCAGGTAGGACTCGTTGGCCAGGCGCTCCTGGTAGAAGCTCAGCACATCGGCCGCGCAGGCCACGGCGTCGATCAGGCCCAGGGTGTAGTCGTCGTTGTTGCGGGTGCTCAAGGACGCGAGCGCGGGGTAGCGCGCGGACGACAGGCCGGCCAGCAAACTTTCCTTGAACTGCGGGTAGGCGCCGATGCGGTAGCGCAGGGTCGAGAGGCCGGGGCGGTTTTTCACCTCGACCGGTGTGGCGGCTTCGACACCGTCGCAGCAACCACAGGCCTCCACCGGCGCATCCATCTTGGGTGCACAGCTCATTTCCCACCTCCAGCTTCCAGCAACAACCGGCCGCGCTCGCGGAAGCTCGGGTTGTTGGCCAGTTGCGCGATCTCCAGCCGGCCGATGGGGATCACACCGTCACCGAGCGCGGCCGGGTCGGGGTCGGCCATGCGCTCGAACTTCTGTGCCCACACCGCCTGCACACCTTCCACCGCTTGTGCAGCAGCCACGATGCGGCTCAGGTACACCGGTTGCGCGAACGTGAAGTTGTCGGGGTGGAACACACCCAGCCGGCCATCGGGCAACACCCCACTGCCCAGCTCCGCCTGCACCACACGCAGCACCTCGGCGCGGAAGTACTCGGGCTTCACGCAGATGTGCAGCGCGATGTCGAGCGCCACGTAACGCGGGCCCTCGACCTCGAGGTCGTAGCCGGCCATGCGAAAGCGCTCCAGGTGGCGGCGCAGGCGGGCCTCGAAGCCCGCATCGACCCCCGCACCGCCCACGCGGTCGGCGCTCACGAACACGGTGTGCCAACTGCCCGTCCAGCGAAAGCTCGTGGCCGCGCGCTGCACGTCGGCGCGGCGCTCGGCGGCGGCGGCGTAGTCGGCGGCGGTCACCGCACGCTCCTGGCGACGAAAGGCCTCGGGCGCATCACGCCGGGCGGCTTCCACGTCTTCGGGCTCGGTGCCGCCGGCCGCGGGCATCGGGTTGGTGATGCGCTCGAACACACCGCCCTGGTTGCTCACCACATGGGCGATGGTCGCCGCGCCCACGTTGCCCTGCGCGCCGTTGCCCACACGGTAGCGCGCGCTGAACTGCGTGCCAGCGCGCGGGCGCTGGCCGTGGCGCAGGTCGTCACCAAAACGCAGGCGCACCAGGCCGTCGTTCTCGGTCTCGGCGACGAAGTGGGGGTCAGTGGCGCTGCTGGCCAGGAGATCGTGCTGCGGCCGCCAGGCCGGCGTGAGCGGCCATTGCGCATCACGCAGCTCGCACTGGCTGGGCAAGGCGTCGTGCGGGTCGCGCTGCAAGATGCCACTGGCCGACCACCAGGTGTCTTCGTTGTCGCTGTTGTCGTCAGGCAGCACCGCCAGCTCGTCGGCCAGGCGAAAGCCCTGGGTCAGTGGCAACTGGGCCAGCACCGGCCGGTAACGCACCGGGATCAGCTCACCCGCCTCGTGCGAGCAGGCACCGGCCAGCGCCGCTTCGCGCACGCGGCGAAGCAGCGGCTGGGGTACCGCGGGCAAGGCTTCGTCGACGACGCTGCGGCCATGGTCGGCGAGCACCATGTTGCCCAGCACGGTGCTGAAAACCTCGGGCCGGTCGCACACGGTGATGCACACCGGGAAGGGCAAGGCATCGGCCACGCTCCACTCGATCTCGGTCAGCGCCAGCGGGCCATCAACCGGCGGCGTGTCGAAGAGCTGGCCGCAGGGGTCGGTGGCGGCGTTCACGCGCGTGAGCCGCACCGCCCAGCGGCGCGTCGGGTCGGCGTCTTGTTCGGTGAAGGTGGTGGGGCTCAACACCTCCTGGAACACGAGCACGTCATTGGCCTGCAACTGCGGGTGCGCGCCGCGCAGCGTGGCGCGTGTGGCGCCACGTGGCAGGCAGCAGCCGCGGTCACCCCAGGTGTAGAGCGCGAACTGGTTGTGGGCGACACGCAACTGCGCGTCGGCCGCCGTCTCGAACACCTGCACACCAGCGGCCAGCGCGTCGCGAACTTCGCGGCTGCCCGGCAACAGCGTGGCGGGCAGCGCGGCGCTGCGGGTGAGCAAGGGCGTGCGTGCCGGCAGCAGCGCGTCGGCCGCCACCTGCACGTGCACCCAGGCGCGTGCATTGCAACCGTCGTGCAAGCGGTAGTCGACCAGGCGCGCGTGGCGCCGCACCGAGATGCGGTTGTGCGCGGTGGCGAGGTAGGCCTCGTTGGCGATGGCGTCCTGGCGGTATGAGAGGTTGTCGGCCGCATAAGCCATCAGCTCGACCAGGGCCACGCCCACGTCGGCCGCGGAACGCTCGCTCCAACCCGGTGAGAGCAGGTTGAGCCGGTCGAGCATCAGGCGGCGAAAGCCGGTGTAGTCCTTGGCCAGGTAGTCGATCTGTGGCGTGGCAGTCGGCACCGGCGGGCAGGTGGTGGCCACCGCGCAGTCAAAGTCGGAGGGGCACTCGACCTTGAACGAAAAAGCGATCTGCGACAGCCGCGGGTCGAAGCCAGGCGGCACCAGCTCGCTGCCGGGCGCGGCGCGCAAGCGCAGCGTGTAGCGCGAGAAGTCGCCACTCGATGTGGTGCGAACCACCAGCGTGGCCGCCGGGTCGTCCAGGCCCTCCAGTAACTCGGACGGCAGGGTGGGGTCGTCGCCTGCCAGCACCCAGGCGATGTCGACGCTCGGGATGCGCTCGCCACCCTCGATCACCACCTGGGCCGCATCGAGCATGAAGCCGCTGCGCAGCAGGCGAACGAAGAGCGTCTTCTGGCGCAGTGTGGGGACAGGCTCGAGGTGGTCGCGCACCTCCAGCCAGTCGATGGCGTTCAGCGTGCTCGACTCCCTCACCACAGCGAGGCGGCGTGTGTCGCAGCAGAAGTACTTCATGGCGCCACCCCCGGCAGCGTGAACGTGTCTTGCTGCAGGCGGCCTTCGGCCAGCACCACATAACGCACATGAATCTGCAGCACGGCGTCGATGTTTTCCACCGCCACCTCGTCGACCGCGATCAGGTGCGACAGGTGGCGCTGCAGCCCGCTCTTGACCAGGAACTGGGTGGTGCCCGCCAGCACTGCGCTGTTGGGCTGAAACACCAGCGCCAGCAGGCCGGCGCCGAAGTCGGGCCGCATCACACGCTCGCCGGGCGAGGTGAACAGCACCTGCTCGATCAGGTCTCGAATGTGATCGGCGTCGCCGGTGCTGGCGCTGCGCCCGCGCGCGTCGAAGTGGTAAGGGTGATCTAGCGTGCCCATGTTCGTGCTTTCAAGTGGCCAGCACGCGCGGCTGCGCCGCAATCGGCATCAGTGGCGAGCCGGTGGGCGTGCAGATCGAGCTGCTCATCAGCGTGGCGACCGGCACGCCGCCGGCCTTCACACGCGCCGCGCCGACGATGAACTGGCCGGTGACACACGGCGGGCTCGACCCGCTGGCGAGCGCACAGCCAGCCACGGTGTAGGGCACGGCGATGGTCACCACCGGCTGCTTGGACACCATCACCCGCGGGAAGGGCGAGGTGGGCAAGGCAGTGCCGGCATGCGAGCACATGACGGTGGCGCCGAGGTGGAGGATGGGAGCGGGCATGGTGCAGTGCTCCCCTCAGGTGACCGTCAGCGCGCCGACGTTCATGTCGATCATCGGGCCCGTCATGTTGATGATCGCGCCCTTGCCGTTGGAGATGGTGATGCCCACGTCGCTCACCGAGATCATGGCGCCGGTGGTGGTCTGGATCAGGATGCCGCCCGTGGGCCCGGGGGTGTCGCTGATGACGATGCCGTTCTTCAGCGTGGTCTGCAGCGTGATGCCGGCCAGGCCCGGTGGCACCGCCTTGGCGAGCACCGGCGTTTCGGCCATCACGCCCCAGTAGCCGCCGACCCAGATGGGGTAATCGGGGTCGCCGCGCTCGAACTCGATCCACACGCCCGAACCGATGGGTGGCACGGTGAACACGCCCATGTTGATGCCCGCCACCGGCACGCAGGGCATGCACCAGCTGCTGGGGATGAAGCCTGCCGCGTCGGGGCACATCACCTGGATGCGGCCGACCTGCATCGGGTCGATGTTCATCGTCACGATGGCGCGGTACTTGCCGTAGAACGGGCCTTCACTCATGGTGCCCCCCAGTCGCTTCGCTCCTGCCCCCGGGGGGCGCCCCCCAGTGGCCCGGCAAAGCCGGTTCCACGGGGGTTGCTTGATGGCACTCTGCTTCGCGAGTGGTGCGGTCGCCTGACGGAGAGTTTTTTCATACCGGCACCTTCGGAACCATCGAAACCAATGCGTTGCGCGCCAACGTGAAGCTCTGCTTGTATTGGCCGCGCTGGATGTCGTGCGTGACGCTGCTCACGTAGTGCAGCCCGTCGAAAGGCAGGCCCGCACCACGCACGCCCACCAGTTGGCGCGACTTGAGCAGGCGGCCGTAGCGGGCCACGTCCAGCCGCCCGGTGCCGAACACCGAGTCGCCGTTCTGGCCGGAGAAGGCCAGGCCGGTCATCAAGGCCGAGATGGTCGACATGTGGGCCGTGTCGCTCAGGCTTTCGATCTTCGTCGGCAGCGGCGGCACCACGCCCAGCGGCGGCGTGAGCGGCGAGACGTCGGGAATGGGCACGCCGATCGGCACCTTGCTCACCGACTCCTGGAAGTAGACGATGGGCATGATCTTTTTCTCGCGGTCGAAGTTGAAACTCAGCTCCTCGACGTTGGTGAGCGCGTCCATGTTCATCGACAGCGCCGGCTGCGGCGCGCCCACACGCACCTCGGGTCCCCAATACGCCTTGGAGCTGCCCGGCGCGGGCCCGGGCTCCAGGTAGAACACGTAGCCGCACTGCTTGGCCAGCTTCTGGATGTACTTGTAGTCCGAGCCCTTCTGCGACGGGATGCGCTGCACCGGGATCGGGATGTCTTCGACGATGCTCGGGATCACCAGCGGGATCACGCCCACCGCCGCGTACTTGGCCAGCAAGATGAGCACACGCGCGGCCGGCGGCATGGCCGGGTAAGGCAGGCCGGTGAAGTCGATCACGTCCATGAGCGCGCTCATGTCCTTGCCCTTGACCACCAGCTTGCCCACGCCGCCCTCACCGGGCTGCATCTCCACGTCGGTGGTCATGCCGTCGATGATGGATTCGGCCTGGCCGTTGATGGTGACCACCAGCACCACACGCATCAGCGGCAGGTTGCCACCACCCGTCAGCAGGAAAAGCGTGCGCAAGGGCGAGCGCGGCGGCAGGTCGAAGCTCAACTCGAAGCCCGACTGCGACTCGCCCGCACCGCTCATCACCTTGGCGCTGGACAACAACTCCAGCACCTCCGGCGGCGCCGCGATCGGCACACCCGGGCCGATGTAGAGGGAGAGCTTGACGGCGCCTGCCATGCTCAGCCCCCGATCACCGGGATGAGGATGCGCCGGCCCATCGTGTCGGTGAGCTCGTTCGGGTCGACCACCGCATTGGCATCGGCGATGCGCCAGTAGAGCAATGGTTCGGCAAAGTACTTCGCGCCCAGCAGGTCGGGCCGCTCCATCGCCGACACCACATGACGCGCCGCCACCGCCACGCTGCTGGGTGCGGGGACGAAGCGCCGCTTCACGTAGGCCAACGGCGGCTCACCGGGGCGCGCCGTGTGCAGCGCGAGCGGCACGCCGTTGTAGCGGCTCTGCGCATCGAAGGGGACGCTCGGGATGGCGCCCGCGTCGATCAGCATCTGGATCGGGTCGTTCATGTCGTCCTCGTCACGGCAGTGAGCTCAGTCCGAGCGTGGCGAGCGAGGCCGAGCCGGTCTTGCCGGCCAGTGACTCGCGCGAACGCAGGTGGTTGATGAAGGCGCTGCCGCCGCGGTGGTCGAAGCCGAGGTCGTCGGTGCTCATCACCCGCAGGCCGATGCTCACCTTGGCGCGCACCGGGTTGAGCGCCGCGTCAAAAGCCTCTTCGGTGATCGACAGGTCGGTCAGGCGCACCGGCACCACACGGTTCGCGCCCCAGACAAAGAGCACCAGCGGTGCTTCGGGAGGCAGGATTTCCAGCGTGCCAGATTTCGACTCTTCGTTGATCGCCAGCATCTCGTCGACGCTGCGATTCACCAGCGCTTCGAGCACCGCAAGCTGCGGCGCCACGCCGTACTGCACGGCGTTGGCGTTCTGGTCGGGTTGTTCGAGCGCATCGGTTGCATCAATCTCGGCGTCGAACTTGATGGTCTCGATGGCCGGGCCCTTGAGGCGGAAGGGCTGTGCCTTCTCGGCCCCAGCATCGCCACCGACACCTTGCACCTGGAAGCTGCGAGAAAGGGTCTCGGGGTTGTATTGCAGGGCGATGGTGCG
>NZ_JADMJX010000243.1:22190-23267 GCF_018780185.1 Rhizobacter sp. | reverse complement strand
ATCTACACCGACATCGGCCGCGACGGCATGCTCAGCGGCATCAACATCGAAGCCACGGTGAAGCTCGCGCAGGCACTCTCCATTCCGGTGATCGCGTCGGGTGGCCTGTCCGACATGGCCGACATCGAGCGCCTGTGCGCCGTGCAGGGCGAAGGGGTCGAAGGGGTCATCTGCGGCCGCGCCATCTACACCGGCGCGCTCGACTTCGCCCTGGCGCAGAAGCGCGCCGACGAGCTCAACGGCGCCATGTGATGACAGCCCCCACGTCGCTTCTCTCCTGCCCCCCGAGGGGGCGCTCAGCCGCCTTGGGGCGGCCCGGCGGCGTCTGAGACCCATGCTGGCCAAACGCATCATCCCCTGCCTCGACGTGACCGGCGGCCGGGTCGTCAAGGGTGTCAACTTCGTCGAGCTGCGCGATGCCGGTGACCCGGTCGAAATCGCCGCCCGGTACAACGAGCAGGGTGCCGATGAACTCACCTTCCTCGACATCACCGCCACCAGTGACGGTCGCGACCTGATCCTGCACATGATCGAGGCGGTGGCCTCGCAGGTCTTCATCCCCCTGACGGTGGGCGGTGGGGTGCGTGTGGTCGACGACGTGCGCCGCCTGCTCAACGCCGGTGCCGACAAGGTCAGCTTCAACTCGGCGGCCGTGGCCAACCCGCAGGTGATCCGCGACGCGTCCGACAAATACGGCGCCCAGTGCATCGTGGTGGCGATTGACGCCAAGGGCCGCGCCGATGGCTCCGGCTGGGACGTCTACACCCACGGCGGGCGCAAGAACACCGGCATCGATGCCGTGGCCTGGGCCAAACAGATGGCCGAATACGGTGCGGGCGAGATCCTGCTGACCAGCATGGACCGCGACGGCACCAAGATCGGCTTCAACCTGCCGCTCACGCGCGCGGTGAGCGATGCGGTCGACATCCCCGTGATCGCCTCCGGCGGCGTGGGCACGCTGGAGCATCTGGTCGAAGGCATCCAGCAAGGCGGCGCCGATGCGGTGCTGGCCGCCAGCATCTTCCACTACGGGCATCACACCGTGGGCGAGGCCAAGGCCTTGATGGCCAGCCGCGG
>NZ_JADMJX010000243.1:0-22090 GCF_018780185.1 Rhizobacter sp. | reverse complement strand
CCGAACTCGGCCTGCGCCTGCACCGCCACGGGCGTGCCGGCGCGGTGCACTTCCACCTGATCCAGCGCAGCGAGCCCGGCTAAACTGCCTGCACACTTATTGTGCCGACTGGAAGGAACGTGCCTTGACCTCCGTGACCCGCCTCACCGCCGTCTACCCCGGCACCTTCGACCCCATGACCCTGGGTCATGAAGACCTGATGCGCCGCGCCAGCCGCCTGTTCGAGCGGCTGATCCTGGCGGTGGCGACGGGCCACCACAAGCGCACCATGTTCACGCTCGAAGAGCGCCTGGAGATCGCCACCGAGCTGGCCGCCAAGCACCCCAATGTGGAAGTGATCGCCTTCGACGGCCTGCTCAGCGACTTTGTCATGAGCCACGGCGGCAAGGTGGTGGTGCGTGGCCTGCGCGCGGTGAGCGACTTCGAATACGAGTTCCAGATGGCCGGCATGAACCGCACGCTGATGCCCAAGGTGGAAACCGTGTTCCTCACGCCCAGCGACCAGTTCCAGTTTGTCTCGGGCACCTTCGTGCGCGAGATTGCCACCTTGAAGGGTGATGTTTCCAAGTTTGTGTCACCCTCCGTGCTGCAGCGCCTGCAGCAGCGTGTGAACGCAGGCGTGTAGTTTTTCGAAGCAGTACCCCACCATGGCCCTTTTGATCACCGACGACTGCATCAACTGCGATGTCTGTGAACCCGAGTGCCCCAACCAGGCCATCTCGCTCGGCCCCTTGATCTACGAGATCAACCCGGCCAAGTGCACCGAGTGTGTGGGCCACTTCGACGAGCCGCAGTGTGTGCAGGTGTGCCCGGTGAATTGCATCCCGGTCGACCCGCAGCATGTGGAGTCGAAGGAAAGCCTGTGGGAAAAATACCGCCGGCTGCAGGCCGCGTCGGTCTAGCGGGTCTTCGCTTTCTTGACCGGTGCGATGGCCACGAAGTCGCCGTTGGCGGGCTTCTTGGTTTTGGCCTTTTTCTTTGAGGATTTGGTCACCACCGTGACCGGCTCCGCCGGTGCGGGGCGGCCATCGATCTTGCCGGCCATCGCGGGTGGGATCGATTCCCGATCCCGGCGCTCACGTTCCAGCGCATCGCCACGTGCCCGGTCCTCGCGCACCCGCGCGTCGGCGACGGCACGCTGCTCGGCGCTGCGCTCGTCGCTCACGTTCACGGCACGACCCTGCAGGCAGGGCGTCTGTGAGTACTCGCGGCCATCGGGGCCGCAGCGGTAGACCGTCTGCGCCTGCGCGGTGACGCAGACCAGCGCGGCGGCCAGCAAGAGCAGCAGCCTCACAGCTTGGGCTCCTCTGGGGTCACCAAACCTTCAGGTCGCGGTGGCTTGGGTCGTGGCGGTTTGGCATTGATCTTCATCGTGGCGCGCTCCATGTCACCGGCGAGGATGAGGTCGAGCACCGGCAGCGTCTTGGCGATGCCCTCGTGGATGGCTTCGCGGTGGGCGGGCGTGGGCTTGCGCAACACATAGTCGACCACCTCGGCTTTCACGCCCGGGTGGCCGATGCCGATGCGCAAGCGCCAGTAATCGGGCGTGCCCAATTGGGCGTGGATGTCACGCAGGCCGTTGTGGCCACCGTGCCCGCCACTGCGCTTGAACTTCACCTGGCCGGGTTGCAGGTCCAACTCGTCATGGGCCACCAGGATTTCTTCGGGCGCGATCTTGAAGAAGCGCGCCAGCGCCGCCACCGACTTGCCCGACAGGTTCATGTAGGTCTGCGGCTCCAGCAGCCACAGCGGGCCTTGATCGCCGGGCCGGTTCACGCGTGCGACCAGGCCGAAATAGCTGCGGTCGGGGACAAGCGATGCCTTGAGCTCGCGCGCCACGGCCTCGATCCACCAGAACCCGGCGTTGTGGTTGGTGGCTTCGTATTCAGGGCCGGGGTTGCCCAGGCCAACAAGCAATCGAATCATGGTGTCGCAGATTATCCGGGGCGCCCAGGCCAAATGCGCCCCCGCCAAAGCGGGAAGACAGGCAAAAAAAAGCCCCGCCAAGGCGGGGCTTGCAGACCTTCCGAAGAAGGACTTATTTCTTGTTGTTGATCTTTTCGACCTTGCGGGCCTTGCCTGCGGGTGCAGCCACGGCCACCGGCGCGACGACCACTTCTTCTTCGGCAGCTTGCACCGAGGTCGACACGATCACCGGGTTCGGCTTGCCTTGCGTCACGACGGTGATGCCATCGGCCAGCTTCAGGTCACTCACGTGCAGGGCCTGGCCCTTGGTCAGGTTGGCCAAGTCGACGGTCAGGAACTCAGGCAGCTTCGAGGCCAGGCACTGGATGCGCAGTTCGGTGACCACGTGGTTCACCAGGCAGGCGTCGGTCTTGACGGCCGGCGAAGTTTCTTCGTTGATGAAGTGCAGCGGCACTTTCTTCGTGATCTTGGTGGTGGCATCGACGCGTTGGAAGTCGATGTGCAGCACGATCTGGCGGAAGGGGTGCAGCTGGTAGTCACGCAGCAGCACTTGTTCGGTCTTGCCACCCAGTTCCATTTCAAGAATGGTCGAGTGGAAGGCTTCCTTCTTCAGCGCGTGGAAGAGGGCGTTGTGATCGAGTTCGATCATCGAGGGCGTGCCAGCGCCGTAAACAATACCCGGCACCTTGTTGGCCAGGCGCAGGCGGCGGCTCGCTCCGGTCCCCTGCAATGTGCGCTCAAAAGCGACGAATTTCATGGTGTTCTCCAAACATGGATTGACGCCCGCGACCAAGCGTCAAAAAACAGGTCTTGCGACCCGGCGAAACGGCACACACGAGGCGTGCCGCGGTGTTGCAGATCAGAAGTTGTTGTTCTGCTCCGCAAACAGGGAGGTCACCGATTCACCGTCAGAAATGCGGCGGATGGTTTCGGCGAACAAGAAGGCCACCGACAGTTGGCGAACCTTCGAACATTTCTTGCCATCGTCGCTGAGCGGGATGGTGTTGGTGATCACGACTTCATCGAGCTGCGAGGCCTTGATGCGCTCGATGGCCGGGCCCGAGAACACGGCGTGGGTGCAATAGGCGTACACGCTCTTGGCGCCGCGCTCCTTGAGCACTTCAGCGGCTTTGACCAGCGTGCCGGCGGTGTCGATCATGTCGTCCATGATCACGCAGTTGCGGCCGTCGATGTCGCCGATGACGTGCATCACTTCCGACACGTTCGCCTTCGGGCGGCGCTTGTCGATGATGGCGAGGTCGCAGCCGAGTTGTTTGGCCAGCGCTCGTGCCCGCACGACACCGCCCACGTCGGGCGACACGACCACCAGGTCGCTGTAGCGCTTGCTCTGCAGGTCGGACAGCAGCACCGGTGAGGCGTAGATGTTGTCGACCGGGATGTTGAAGAAACCCTGGATCTGGTCGGCGTGCAGGTCCATGGTCAGCAGGCGCTCGACGCCCACGGCTTCGAGCATGTTGGCCACGACCTTGGCGCTGATGGGCACGCGGGTGGAGCGCGGGCGGCGGTCTTGGCGGGCATAGCCGAAGTAGGGGATCACGGCAGTGACGCGGCGGGCCGAAGCGCGCTTGAGTGCGTCGACCATGATGCACAGCTCCATCAGGTTTTCATTCGTCGGCGCGCAGGTGGGCTGGACGATGAAGATGTCGCGGGCGCGGACGTTCTGCTGGATCTCGACGTCGACTTCCCCGTCGGAGAAGCGGCCGACCTTGGCCTTGCCGAGTTCGATGCCGAGGTTGGTGGCCATCTCCTGCGCAAGCGCGGGGTTGGCGTTCCCGGTAAACAGCACGGTATTGAAAAGCACGTTCCCTCCGTCGAGGCTCATTGGGCGCATTCTGTGGGGCACAGCGCGCCCATCTACATCAGCCCCGGTGTGCCTGCGGGCCCAAGCCCCTCAAGCACCGGGAATCCAGAAAGAAACTTTGGCAGGGGAGGAAGGACTCGAACCCTCGCATGTCGGAATCAAAATCCGATGCCTTAACCAACTTGGCGACTCCCCTACACCGGTTTGCCGCTTGCGCGGCCCACCTGAAACCTGTTTCAGCCGGTTCACCAACCCAGCAAAGGGTGATGCTCCAGGCTGCGGCACATTCGACCCACCCAAGCCGGCGGCAAATCTGCCGGCAGTGTCGCCACGGGTGCGTCTTGTGTACCTGCCCTTGCGAACACCGCACTGCCCGAACCCGTCATGCGGCTGTTGCCGAAACGGGCCTGGAGCAACTGAGCGGCTTGCGCCACTTCAGCACATTGCTGCTCGGCGCTCGGTTGAAGGTCGTTGCGACCAAAACCGCTCACCAGGGCATCAATGCCGGCCTTTGCAAGGAAGCCCGCGACTATAACAGCTTCGGTATTTCTGGCCAACAGGGGGCTGGCAAAAATGGCACGGGTTTCGATGCTTGATGGGGGTTTGAGCACCGCGAACCACTGCCGCGGCAGGCCGATGGGGGTGAGTTGTTCGCCGATGCCTGCGACCCAGGCGTTGTGCCCACCCAGGAAAAACGGCACGTCGGCGCCCAGCTTCAGGCCCAGCGCCAGCAGGCGCGGCAAGGGCCAGTTCAGGCCCCACAGGCGGTTGAGCGCGAGCAGGGTGCTGGCCGCGTCGGAGCTGCCGCCGCCCATGCCGGCGCCCCAGGGCACTTGTTTGTCAATCGAGATGTCGGCGCCGAGCGGTGTGCCCGATTCGGTTTGCAGCACACGGGCGGCGCGCAGGCACAAGTCGTCGGCCGGCAGCTTGGCCGAGAGGTCGTGGCGGTTGAGCGCGCCGTCGCCGCGGCGTTCGAAATGCAGCGTGTCGGCCCAGTCGATCAGCACAAAGGCCGATTGCAGCAGGTGGTAGCCGTCGGCGCGCCGACCCAGCACGTGCAGGAACAGGTTGAGCTTGGCAGGAGCCGAAACCTCGTAGAGGGCCTTCAATGCCATGGTCGCTCAGGGGGCGTCGACGCGGGCGCGCACGGTCACGACGGGGGCTTGTGCGCGCTGCGCGGTGATCCAACCGTCAGCAAAACGCGCCAGGTCGACCGACCAGCCGAGCTGCTGAAAACCCGGCCCGGTCGGTGCTGCATTGGCCTGGCTGCTGGCACCCGGCCAAGGCCGGCCACGCAGCCAGTCGAACAACGCTGCCACCGGCAGGCGCTCGCCGAGCATCTCTTGGGTGAGGCTGTCGAGGTCGGGGTAGGCGACTTCGCCCTGCGCGGTGGTCAGCCAGGCACGTTGACCCGACCAGCGCGCCTGCGCGAGCACTGTGCCCAGAGGGGACGACAGGTTGAGCTGGCCGTCGTCGGGTGTGCCCTTCAGCTCGAAGTTGCCGCTTTCACTGCGCGCGGGCGCGGCGGCGCTGGCGTCGACACGCACCGAGAGCTTGCCGGAGATCGTCTCGACGCCCACCGGGGCTTTGTGGCCGACCGAAGCGCAGCCGCTCAACAGGCTGGCCGCCAGGAGCCATGACGCGTATCGACCGACAACGCTCACAGGTCCACCCGCAAGCGCGCCAGCGTTTCCTTCAGCACGTCGTTGGTGTTGTCCTTGGTGCGCACTTCACGCAGGATGCGCCGCGCTTCGTCGCGCTGGCCGCTCATCCACAGCACCTCACCCAGGTGAACGCCGATCTCCACATCAGGGCGCGACTTGTAGGCCTGTTGCAGCAGGCGCAGCGCTTCGTCGCGGTTGCCGAGGCGGTATTCGACCCAGCCCAGGCTGTCGGTGATGAAAGGCTCGCCTGGCGCGAGGGCGAGTGCCTTCTGGATCAGCTCGCGTGCTTCGGGCAGGCGCAGGTTGCGGTCTGCGAGCGAGTAGCCGAGCGCGTTGTACGCGTGGTGGTGGTCGGGCTTGAGCTCGATCACGCGGCGCAACAGTTTCTCCATCTCGTCCATGCGGTTGAGCTTCTCGACCATCATCGACTGCTCGTACAGCAGGTCGGCGTCGTCGGGAAACTTCTGGTTCGCCGTCGCCAGCACCGTGTTGGCTTCGCCCCATTGTTTGACGTCACGCAGCAGCTGGGCTTCGGCGAGCAGCTTGGCGCGTGCGTCTTCGGCAGTTTTTTCCGGTGCGCGGCGGATCAGCTCACGCCCTTGTTTGAGCTTGCCTTGTTTGGCCAGCAGTGAAGCCCGCCGTGCCTGCACGTCGAGCGCGCGTTGTGGGTTGGTGACCTTGGCCAGCCAGGCTTCTGCGCCGGCGTAGTCTTTCAACTGTTCAGCCGCTTGCGAGAGCAGCAGGTAGGCCTGCGTCGTGCCCTGGTCGGGCGTGGCAGCGTCGTTGTCGTCGTCATCGTCGGGCACGGGGGGCGCGACCGTGCCGGCTTGCACACGCTGCAGGTACTGGTTCAACACGGTCGTGGCTTCGCGCGGGTGCTTCAGCTCCAGGTGCAAGGCACCCAAGGTCAGCCAGGCGGCGGCGGGCGGTTTGTCGCCGAGGGTCACGGCCTCCAGCTGTGGCACGGCATCGGCATAACGCTGCGCGCCGCTCAGGATGCGTGCGTAGACCATGCGGATCGGCGTGCTCGCCGGCCTGGCTTGCAGGTGGGTGGTGACGATGCTCTCGGCCGCCGGCGTGCTGGCCATGAGCTCCAGCCCCAGCAGCGCGGCCGATTCAGCCGCGGGGTCGAGCGCATGGGCGCTGCGGGCCAGCTCAAGGGCCTTGGCGTTGTCACCGGCGCCGAGCCAGGCACGGCCCAGCGCCACCTGCGCAGCCACACGTGTTTCGGGTGCAGCGAGCGAGGGCTGGAGCACTTGCTCGAGCCGCTTGGCCGATTGTGTCTTGTCGGTGCCACGGTCGAAGAGGCGCGGCAGGGACGAGATCACCGCCGGCCGTTCGGCTGCAGGCGTGAGCTTGAGGAGCGTGCGCAGCGGCTCGACGGTGTCGCCGGGCCGGTTGAGCCCGATCAGCAATTGCAGCTGGTAGCGCACGGCCTCCAGCGAGTCGGGCAGGGCGGCGCGCCAGGCTTGTGTTGCCGCCAGGGCCTGGTCACCTGCGCGCGCCTGCAAGGCGACTTCAGTGGCGCGGCGGAACAGCGCTTCATCGCGCGTCTTGCGAGCAGCGTCGAGCAGCACCTGGTAGGCCGTGCCGGGCTGGCCGGAACGCAACTCCATCTCGCCGATGATCAACTGATAGAAGAGCGGCGCATCGAGCGAGGAGTTCGCGACCGTGCTCGGTGCTTCGGTTTGTGCGTGGGCGCCATGCGACAACACCAGCGCGCACGCCAATGCAACGGCTGCGCGGGAGAACGGAAAAAGGGATCGCATGAACTGCTCCTGAAGGCTCGGAAGATTCTAGGGTCTGGGCTCTGACCCAAAGCTGTCGCGATAATTCCCAC
This sequence comes from Rhizobacter sp., assembly GCF_018780185.1. Lineage (GTDB taxonomy): Bacteria > Pseudomonadota > Gammaproteobacteria > Burkholderiales > Burkholderiaceae_C > Rhizobacter. Next base: position 14,838 of record NZ_JADMJX010000243.1, on the reverse strand, counting down.
ATGCCAGAACTTCCCGAAGTTGAGGTCACTCGCCAGAGCTTTGCGCACCGCATCGCCGGGGCGCGCGTCACCGGTGTGCGCCTGGGCAAACCGTTGCGCTGGCCCCTGGGCTGCGAGCCCGACAGCCTGGTCGCACAGACGGTGGGTGACGCCACCCGGCGTGGCAAGTACCTGTGGCTGCCTTTGTCCGAGGGCGGCTTGTTGATGCATCTGGGCATGTCGGGTTCGCTCGCGTTTCGTGAAGACCCCTTGCCGCAGGGCAGCCATGACCACTTCGACCTTGTCACCACCCGCGGCACCTTGCGCCTGACCGACCCGCGCCGGTTTGGCGCGGTGGTCTGGTCGGCGAGCCAGACTGAAGGCATGGCGAACAAGCTGCTGGCCGGCCTGGGGGTGGAGCCTTTTTCACCAGCCTTCAGCGGCAAGTACCTGCACGCGGCGCTGCAGCGGCGGCGCGTGGCCGTGAAGCTCGCGCTGCTGTCGGGCGACATCGTCGTGGGTGCCGGCAACATCTACGCCTGCGAGGCCTTGTTCGCAGCAGGCATCGACCCCCGAATGCGCAGCGACAAGCTCAGCGGGCCGCGCAGCGAGAAGCTCGCCGTGGCAGTGCGCGAGACCCTGGCGCGCGCATTGGCCTTGGGCGGCTCCACCTTGCGCGACTTTCGCGATGCCCACGGCATGGCCGGTGAGTTCCAGTCGCAGGCCGGCGTGTATGGCCGAGAGGGCGATCCTTGTGATGTGTGCGCTACCCCCATCCGGCGCATCGTGCAAGGGCAACGCTCCACGTTTTTCTGCCCCACGTGCCAGCGGCGCTGACGGCGCGTCGACAAATCCGCCAAATACCGCACGACTGGTTACCCCCATGGGTGACCAGATGTTTCTCCTGCCCTGTGGCAAATGCACCTTGCGATACCATGACTGACGCACATTTGTTGGGCCGCGCACCACCCCATGGCTTCCTCTTTCGCAAGCAGTCTCGACGAACTGTCCCAGTGGCGCGTGGCGCTCGGCCAGCGGCTTGATGAGTACAGCCGCTTCCTCGGTGAGCACGACGTTGCCGACCCCGCTGCCCATGAGTCGCTCGACACCCTGCGTCGCCGCATGGCGGGAGAAAAACTCATCGTCGCCTTCGTGGCCGAGTTCTCGCGTGGCAAGTCGGAGCTGATCAACGCGATCTTCTTTTCAGACACCGGCCGGCGTGTGCTGCCCGCCACCCCGGGGCGCACCACCATGTGCCCGGTCGAGCTCGGCTTCGAAGCGGGTGAAGAGCCAGCGCTCGCGCTCCTGCCCATCTCCACCCGGCTCGAAGGCCTGTCGCTCACCGAACTGCGCGGCCAGCCCAAGGCCTGGACGCACCTCTCGCTCGACGTGAGCTCGCCCGACAAGCTGTCGGAGGCCTTGCTCGAAGTCATGCGCACCCAGTTCGTCAGCGTCGACGACGCGAAAGGCCTGGGCTTCTGGGACGACGAGCACCCCGAAGACAACCCGCCCACCGATGACGAGGGCCGCGTCGAAGTGCCGGCCTGGCGCCACGCCATCATCAACTACCCGCACCCCTTGCTCAAGCAGGGCCTGGTGGTGCTCGACACCCCCGGGCTCAACGCCATCGGTGCCGAACCCGAGCTGACGCTGAGCCTGCTGCCTTCCGCGCATGCGATGGTGTTCATCCTCGGAGCCGACACCGGCGTTACCAAGTCCGACATGGCGATCTGGCGTGACCACCTCGGTTCGCCGTCGGGCGCAAGCTTCGTGGTGCTCAACAAGATCGACGCGATGATCGACCCGCTGGCCACCGCCGAGCAGGTGCGTGATCAGATCGAGCAGCAACGCCAGTCCACCGCCCGCACGCTGGAAACCGACCCCGAGCGGGTGTTCCCCTTGTCGGCGCGCCAAGCCCTGGCCTCGCGCATCGAAGGCAACGCCCGTGGCTTGGCCGAGAGCCGTTTGCCCGCACTCGAAGCCGCACTCGGCGCGCAACTGCTGCCGCAGCGCCGCGACGTGCTGCAGCAGATGGTGCTCGAAGCCACCCAGCGCATGGAATCGCAAGTGGCTCGCCGCCTGGGCGACCGCCGCCGCCAGACGGCCGAGCAGATGTTGGAGCTGCGTGGCCTGCGCGGCAAGAGCAGCGCCAAGACGCGCTTGATGATCGAGCGCGTCGACGCCGAAACGGCCGAGTTCGAACAGTGCACCTCGCGCCTGCAGGCCATGCGCATGGTGCACAGCCGCATGCTGAAAAACGCGCTGGTCGACCTGACCAGTGACCGCCTGCGCGAAGAAGTCAACGAGATGCAGACGACCATGAACGCGTCGCTGCTCAACCTGGGCGCCAAGAAGGCCTTCCTCGCACTCTGCGCACGTCTGCGCGAGCTGCTTGAAGCGTCGCAGGTGCGTGCCGGTGAGATCCACGACATGCTCACGGCCTCGTTTGCCAAGCTCAACGCCGAGTTTGGCTTCAGCCTGTCCGTCAGCAAGACGCCCGACCTCAAGCGCTTCGTGCAGGAGCTGTCGCTGATCCAGCGCAACTACGTGCAGTACCTCGGCCTCACGCAGGCGCTGCGTTTGTCGCAGCCCAAGTTCATGGAGCAGTTCCGCCGCATGCTGGTCTCCAAGCTGCGTGTGGTGTTCGAAAACGCCAGCAGCGAACTCGAGCTGTGGAACAAGATGGCTTCGGCGCAGGTCGATTCGCAGCTGCGCGAGCGGCGCCGCAGTTTCCGCCGCCGCCGCGAAGCGCTTGAGCGCATCCAGGCCGCCTCGGGTGATCTGGAGCAGCGCATCTCCGAGCTCGAAGCGCAAGACACGCAGCTGCAGCAGCTGCAAGCGCGCAGCGCCGAGTTGGCAACGCGCGTCAAAGAGCAGGCGCGCCTCGACCCACCGGTCGACGCACAAAACAGCGAAGCCGGCGTCCTCTACGCCGCGCAAGCCTGAACCCTTCAAAGACAGACACGTTTGCCACGCCCCTGATCGCGTGGCAGCGCGAGCACGGCCGCCACAGCCTGCCCTGGCAGCGCACCACCGACCCGTACCGTGTGTGGTTGTCCGAAGTGATGCTGCAGCAGACGCAGGTGGGCACCGTGCTCACCTACTACGAGCGCTTCCTGCAGCGCTTTCCGGATGTCAAAGCTTTGGCCGCCGCCTCGCAAGACGAGGTGATGAGCTTGTGGAGCGGCCTCGGCTACTACAGCCGCGCCCGCAACATGCACGCTTGCGCCAAGGCGGTGGTGGCTGAACATGGTGGTGCCTTCCCGCGCAGCAGCGAGCTGTTGCAGACCTTGCCCGGCATCGGCCGCTCGACGGCCGCCGCCATTGCGGCTTTCTGCTTTGGCGAGCGGGTGGCGATTCTCGATGGCAACGTGAAGCGGGTGTTGACGCGCTTTCTGGCGTTCGGTGACGATCTGGCGGTGGCGAAGAACGAGCGCGAGCTGTGGGCGCAGGCCACCGGGCTGCTGCCAGACCAACACATCGAGCCTTATACGCAGGGACTGATGGACTTGGGCGCCACCGTGTGCCTCGCGCGTTCACCCCAGTGCCTGCTGTGCCCGGTGCAGGCGCATTGCGCGGCACGGCGCGCCGGTACACAAGACAAGTTCCCGGTGAAGACGCGCAAGCTCAAACGTGGCCAACGCGATAACGCCTGGTTGTGGCTCAGCTGGGGCGACGAGCTGTGGCTGTGCCAGCGGCCTGACAGTGGCGTGTGGGCTGGCTTGTGGAGCCTGCCCGAGTTCGAGTCGCGGCAGGCGCTGGATCAAGCGAGCGCAACCTGGCCGGGGGCCGCCACGGTGCTGCCCAGCTTCACCCATGTGCTGACCCACCTCGACTGGACGCTGCACCCGCTGCGCTGGCAGCTGCCAGCGCGCGCCTCCAAGAAGCAGCGCGATGCCATCACGGCCACACTGCCCAAGGGCGCCTGGTTCGGCCTCGACGAAGCACTCGCAATGGGCCTGCCCGCGCCGCTGCGCAAGCTGCTGCAGCGCTCGTCGGCTACTTGACCACGCCCTTGGTGCGCAGGAACTCGCCCACCAGCTGAAGCCGCACCTGCGGGTCGGGCAGCTCCATCAGCTTCTGTTTGGCAGCCACCGAGATCGGCAAGATCTCGCACCAGCGGTTGGCGACCCAGCCCGCGTTGTCGAACTGGAAAGGCTTCAAGAACGGCTCGGCGCCTTGTTGCTTGAGCGTGGCGATGGCGTTGGCCAGGCCGCGCACGGTTTCGATCAGGGTTTCGCTCGGCGCCACGGCTTCGTCGTCGTCGAGCAAGCGCGTTTCGGCGAACCACAGACCATCGGGCTGCTGCACCTTCGCGCTCACTTCGAAGCGCCGCGTGCCGCGGCAACGCACCTGCAAGATGCCGTGCTGCGCGCTGTCGACATCGATCAGCTCGGCCAGCGTGCCGATGGGCTCGGTCACCGCCGTTTCGCCGGCTTTGCGCACCTCACTGCCCTGGCGCAGCGCCACCACGCCAAACGGCGTGTTCTCACGCATGCTGGCGCTGATCAAGTCCAGGTAGCGCGCTTCGAAGACCTTCAGGCTGAGCAGCCCGCCAGGGAAGAGCACCGCTTGCAGCGGAAACAGCGGGATCGACAGGCGTTCAGTCTCGGGCATCGAGCTCTCGATGGCGAATCAGTGCGATGCCTCGGTTGGCAAAGCGTTTCGCAAGTGTTTCGACAAGGTAGACCGAGCGGTGCTGGCCGCCGGTGCACCCAATGGCCACCGTGAGGTAGCTGCGCTGGTCGTTCTCGAACGCGGGCAACCAGCGTGCGATGAAGGCTTCGATCTGCGACATCATCTCGGCCACCTCGGGCTGGGCCTGCAGATAGGCGATCACCTCGCCATCGCGGCCGGTCTGCGCGCGCAGCTCACGGATGTAATACGGGTTGGGCAGCACGCGCACGTCGAACACGAAGTCGGCATCGAGCGGCACACCGTGCTTGAACGCAAACGACTCGAACACCAGCGTGAGCGCGCGCACCCGCGCCGCCACCAAGTCGCGCACCCAGATGCGCAGCTGGGCCGGGCGCAGCTGGCTGGTGTCGATGACGGTCGACACCTCGCGCAGCTCGGCGAGCAGCTCGCGCTCCAGCTCGATGGCGTCGTTGAGCGCGTGGTGGCCGGGCGAGGCCTCGTCGTCACGTCGGCGTGCCGGCGACTGGATCGGCGCGTGCTGTGTCAGTGGGTGAGGGCGGCGTGATTCGGAATAACGGCGCACCAAGGCGTCGGTGTTCGCGTCGAGAAAGATCGAGCGGATGATCACGCCCTCGCCGCGCAGCTCTTCGATCAACGGCAGCAGGTGCGGCAGCGAGCCCGCGCTGCGCACGTCGACCGCGATCGCCACGCGGCGCTGCATGCGCTCGTGCTCCAGCCGCAAGAAGTCGCGCAGCAGCTCGGGTGGCAGGTTGTCGACGCAGAAGAAACCTGCGTCTTCCAGCGCATGCAAGGCCACCGATTTGCCCGACCCAGAGATGCCCGTCACCAGCACCACCTCATGCGGTGCGGCAGGTGGGGGCGCGGCTTCGCCCGTGGTCACCGGGTTCATGTTCATGGGCGCTTGCGCCCGCGTGTGCTGGGTGCGGGGGCCGACTCGGCCGCCACCGCCAGCAGCTCTTGCGCATGCGCCAGCGTGGTGCCCGACAGGCGCTCGCCGCCGAGCATGCGCGCTACTTCGGCCACACGGGCCTCGCCGTTCACGGCCACCACGTCGCTGCGGGTGCTGCCCTCGCGCAGGGCCTTGCTCACCACGAAGTGGTGGTCGGCGCAGGCTGCCACTTGCGGCAGGTGCGTGACGGCCATCACCTGGCGGTCGCGGCCCAGTTGTTTCATCAAGCGGCCGACCGTGTCGGCCACCGCGCCGCCGACACCCGCGTCGACCTCGTCGAAGATCAACGTGCCCGCCGCTTCACCACTGGGCGCCAGCTGGCTGGTGGTGACGGCGATGGCCAGCGCAATGCGCGACAGCTCGCCGCCCGAAGCCACTTTGGCCATGGGGCGCGGCGTGCTGCCCGCGTGGCCGGCGACCAGAAACTCGGCCGACTCCAGGCCGAACGATTGCGGCGTGTCTTGTGCGATCAGGCTCACCTCGAAGCGCCCGCCCGCCATGCCCAGCTGCTGCATGGCCTGCGTGACGGCGGCGGCGAGTTTGGGCGCTGCGGTCTTGCGCTGCGCGGACACACGGCGCGCTTCGGTGTTGAAGGCGGTTTGCGCACTCTTCAGCGCCTGCTCCAGGCCGTCGAGGTCGGCGGCGGCGTCGAGCGCACGCAGCTCGTCCTTCCATTGGGTCAGCAGCGCCGGCAGCTCGGCCGGCGGGCGGCGGTAGCGCTTGGCCAGGCTCATCCAGGCTGACAGCCGCTCGTCGAGTTCTTGCAGACGCTCGGGCTCCAGCTCGGCGTGGTTGAGGTAGCTGCTCAAGGTGTGGGCCGCGTCTTGCAACTGCGCCTGCGCGCTTTGCAGCACCTCGGCCACGTTGGCGAGCCGCGTGTCGAACTCGGCCACGTCTTGCAGTGCGTCAACCGCACGTGAGGCGAGGCCGTCGGCGCTGACTTCGGCGTCGCTCACCGCGTCGAGTGCGGTGCGCGCTGCGTCCATCAGCGACTGCGCGTTCGACAGCCGCTGGTGGTCGGCATTGAGCTCGTCCCACTCGTCGGCACCCGGGGCGAGCTTGTCGACCTCGCCCACCTGCCAGGCCAGGCGCTCGCGTTCGCGCTCCAGGTCGGCCTGCTGCGAGCGGGCCTTGGCGAGCAGCTCGCCCGCGGCCTTCCATTGCGACCACACGGCGGCGAGTGGCGCGGTGTCCACACCGGCATACGCATCGAGCAGGCCGCGCACCGAGGCGCTGCGGGTCAGGCTTTGCCAGGCGTGCTGGCCATGGATGTCGACCAGGTGGTCGGCCGCTTCGCGCAGCTGCGCCACCGTGGCGGGGCTGCCGTTGACCCAGGCGCGGCTCTTGCCCTGCGCGTCGATCACGCGGCGCAGCAGCAAGCTGTCGCTCGATTCGAAACCGGCGTCTTCGAGCCACGCCGACAGGCTGGCCGGCGAATCGAATTCAGCGGTGATCTCGGCACGGGCCGCGCCTTCGCGCACCACACCGGCATCACCCCGGCTGCCCAGCGCGAGCTGCAAGGCGTCGATCAGGATGGATTTGCCGGCGCCGGTTTCACCGGTGAGCACCGAGAAGCCGCCGGAGAGCTCGACCTCCAGCGTGGTGACGATCACAAAATCACGAAGAGCCAAACGCCGCAACATTCAGGTCACTCCAGCATTCCAGTGCAGTTTGCGACGCAAGGTCGCGTAATAACTCCAGCCTTGGGGGTGCAAGAACCGCACTTGGTGGCGCGAGCGGCGGATCACGATGCGGTCGCCCGGCAACAGGCTGGCCAGGCTTTGCATGTCGAAGTTGACGCTCGCGTCGCGGCCGGTCACCACCTCGAGGCTGATGTCCAGGGTGTCGGGCAGCACGATGGGCCGGTTGCTCAGGTCGTGCGGCGCAATTGGCACCAGCAGCCAACCGCCGATGCCCGGGTGAAGAATCGGCCCGCCGGCCGACAGTGCATAGGCCGTCGAGCCCGTGGGCGACGCGATGATCACGCCGTCGGCCCGCAGGTTGGCCACGAACTCGGGGCCGATGTCGACCTTCACCTCGATCATGCTGGCGGTGGCACTGCGGCTCACCACCACGTCGTTCATCGCAAAGCCGTCGAAGATCTTCTGCTCGTCCCGGTAGACCACACCTTCGAGCATCGTGCGGCGCTCTTCTTCATAGTCGCCCGCGATGATGGGCGCCAGCGCCTCGGCGTAGTGGCCCACCGGCACGTCGGTGATGAAACCAAGCCGCCCCTGGTTGATGCCTACCATCGGCAGGTTGAAGCGTGCCAATTGGCGGGCAATGCCGAGCATGGTGCCGTCGCCACCGACCACGATGGCCATGTCGCAGTGTTTGCCCAGTTCGGTGGGGTTCAGCGCGTTGAAATCGGCGATGCCGGTGTTGAGCGCGGTTTCGCGTTCGAGCGAAACCTCCAGGCCCTGGCGCACCAGGAAATGCGCAATTTCTTCAAGCACCCCACGGATGCCTCGGGCTTGGTATTTGCCCACGAGCGCGGCGTGTCGAAAGCGTGACGGCATGCGCGGGATTACACCACAGCGACCCTGCAAAAACGGGGCCAAACGCCCCCGCGGCCTACAATGAAAACCATGTTGGACGAGCGAGCCAGAACCCTGCTGAAGACCTTGGTCGAGCGATACATCGCCGACGGCCAACCCGTGGGCTCGCGTACGCTGTCGCGTGCCTCCGGGCTCGACCTCTCGCCCGCCACCATCCGCAACGTGATGGCCGACCTCGAAGAGCTGGGCCTGATCGCCAGCCCCCACACCAGCGCGGGGCGCATCCCCACCGCACGCGGTTATCGCCTCTTCGTCGACACCATGCTCACCGCCCAGCCCATCGACCTGGGCGCGGCCAGTGCCCCGCTTGAGACGCAGCTGCACCCCGATCAACCGCAGCGTGTGATCGCCAACGCGGCGCAGATGTTGTCGAGCCTGTCGAGCTTCGTGGGCGTGATCACGGCGCCGCGCAAGGTCAGCGTGTTCCACCACATCGAGTTTCTGCGCCTGTCGGAGCGGCGCGTGCTTGTCATCTTGGTGGCGCCCGATGGCGACGTGCAAAACCGCGTGATCGTCACCGCGCAAGACTACACACAGAGTCAGCTGATCGAAGCCAGCAACTACCTGACGGCCCAATACGCGGGCCTCACGATCGAAGAAGTGCGTGAGCGCCTGAAGCGCGAGGTCGACGTGCTGCGCGGCGAGATTGCCACGCTGATGCAAGCGGCGGTGGAAACCGGCGCCGAAGCGATGCAAGACAGCCAGGAGCAGGTGGTCATCTCGGGTGAGCGCAACCTGCTCACGGTGCAAGATTTTTCGAGCGACATGGGCAGCTTGCGCAAACTGTTCGACCTGTTCGAGCAAAAGACCCAGCTGATGCGCCTGCTCGACGTGAGCAGCCGCGCCGAAGGCGTGCGCATCTACATCGGCGGCGAGAGCATGGTGGTGCCCTTCGAAGAGCTGTCGGTGGTGTCGGCACCGTACGAAGTCAACGGCCAGGTGGTCGGCACGCTGGGCGTCATCGGCCCCACCCGCATGGCCTACGACCGCATGATCCAGATCGTCGACATCACCTCGCGCCTGGTGAGCAACGCCTTGAGCGTGAAGTAGCTACCTACAATGCACGCCTTCGGGCCGTTAGCTCAGTTGGTTAGAGCAGAGGACTCATAACACTGTGCGTCTACCGGGCGTAGCGGGGCCGAACGTGGTGCCGCTGTGCGCAGGCTGTACGCCGCAGGGTGTGGCACCTGTGGCAAGGCACAATGCGAAGTTGTTGTATCAGTGGGCCGTTAGCTCAGTTGGTTAGAGCAGAGGACTCATGACGAAAGTTGTGCACCGGGATGTGAAAGCGCCCGAGTGAATGGCGTCAAATTCGGTGAACCCTGACGGCCGCGAGGCACAAGGCAATGCCGAGCCAAGCCCCGAAAGGGGAAGGTGTAGAGACTAGACGGCGCCCGCCTACCGGCCCTCGTGGCTCACGGCGAAGGCATAGTCCAGGGAGCCCCGAAATGGGCGCAAACCTGAATCCTTTGGTCGTTGGTTCAAGTCCAACACGGCCTACCACCACTATGAACGCAGCCCTCAGGGGGCGTCGAAAATCCGGGCTTACATGAGCCAGAGTCCCGCTGTTGGGCCACAATTGGCCGGCAGGCGCAACCTCAATAACGGGAACTCATGTGAAGCTGACCAAAACGACGAAAAGCTCCACTCTGCCGATGGAGAACGAGTTCTTACAGTCTATTGGTGAACAGCGCTTCCGCACCATCCTCGCTGATCCTCCGTGGCAGTTTCAGAATCGGACCGGTAAGGTAGCTCCTGAACACAAGCGTCTGAATCGGTACGGCACGATGACGCTTGATGACATCAAACGACTTCCAGTCGGTGATGTGGCTGAGGAGACCGCGCACCTGTACATGTGGGTACCGAATGCACTCTTGCCTGAAGGCCTTGCAGTGCTGAATGCCTGGGGCTTCAACTACAAAAGCAACATCATCTGGCAAAAGATTCGGAAAGATGGCGGACCGGACGGACGGGGAGTGGGGTTCTACTTCCGCAATGTCACTGAGATTCTGCTTTTCGGCGTTCGAGGAAAGAATGCTCGGACATTGAAGCCCGGAAGAACCCAGGTGAACACGATTGCCACGCGCAAAAGGGAGCATTCGAGGAAGCCGGATGAGCAATACCAGCTTATAGAGTCGTGCAGCCCCGGGCCGTTCCTTGAACTATTTGCGCGGGGGACTCGTCCTAATTGGACGGTATGGGGCAATCAAGCGGATGACTCGTACGCGCCCACTTGGGACACATACGCGCACCATTCAGCGCGCGAAGAACGAGATTTGTTCTCGTCGGAAGTTGCCTAACGTCTTCGCTTGACGGAGATCAGCTGATAGATTTCGGGAGGTCTGAGTTGCTGGGCCTTTCCGATGATCGATCTGACAAGACTTGCCACGTCGCTGACTAAGCACGGAGCGCACAAGATTGCGTACTTGCTGGAAAAGTACGGCAAGGATGGCGTCCTCGACAAGCTTCGAGGAGTCGAGCCGAACATAAACATTGACTCTGTTCAGGCAAGGAAGAACTTGTCGGCGAGTGGCGGTGTGGTGCCCGAGGTTTGGGACAAGGCGCGCGCTGCGGGCAGCGAGTCGATTCGAGCGCTTGTGCTCATTGGCATCATCTTCAGCCACCACGAGCTGATAGGGGCAATGCGCGCCAGTCGCGGGAAGCCATTCCGGGGAGACCTAGACAAGGGAAAGATGCTGAGTGTTAAGCACTTCAGCAACATCGCTCACATCATCGAAGAGTTGGGCTATAGCGTTTCGCACAATTCCGAACATGTGACATACAACTTGTCGAAGATGTTCGAAATCCCGGGCCTTAATAAGCTGGCGTTAGAGCTACTTCCGCTCAAGCTCAAGACTGCTGGGTGGGACGGGAAAACTGGCCTTGTGGATGAGCTAGTTAATGGCAAGTTCAACGAGGTCTTCTCAATCTCGCAAGAGCAGTTCAGAAACTGGCTCACTACTGGCGACGTAGACGCGATTGGCGAGACTCTGGAAGATGAGGACTACTTCCTTGACACAGATGACACCGGGCCGCAGACGCCTTTTGTGTTCGTCCCGGGGCATACGCCCAAGAAGACAGGCGTAGTTCCAATTGCGGCATCCAAAGCCGGTGGCCGAGCGGAACTGCTTCACAACGAGCTCCAGACCGCGCTCGACTCCGCGCTGGTGGGGAAGTACGGGAGAGACGCAGTTGGGACAGAACAGAAGGCGGGTGGCGGTACTTCAATTGATCTCGTGGTGAAGACGGCCTCTGAATGCTGGTTCTATGAGATCAAGGTTGCCAAAACTGTGAAGGCTTGCATCCGTCAAGCCATCCCTCAGTTGCTCGAGTACGCCTATTGGCGCAAAGACAGCAACGTAGCGGACAAGCTATACATCGCGAGCAAGTTCAAGCTGACCAAGGATGCCGAGGAGTATCTCGATCTGCTGCGCAAGCGATTCAACCTTCCTCTGTACTATGAGCGAATCATCTTGTAGGTAGCGCTGGGCAGCGAGTCCCTCGACCCCAGAGGAGCTTCGTAGACGATGCACTTCGACGATGCGCGTAATGGCGTTCCCACAACGCACCGGAACGTATCATGACCACACAAGACACCACCAGCACCGCAGCACCAGCCAAGGCGCCCCGCGTCACCATCACCGAGCAGCTGTACGCGCTGTTCGACCAAGTGGGCGAGGAAGCCCTGTCAATGGGGTTCGCGCAAGACTTGGCTGTGGCCCACGGCTTCAACCGCACCAGCGCCGGCATCTCGTTCTGCCGCTGGCGCCAGCTGCGGACCGCCACAGCCTGAGCAGCGCGCACCTCACACCCAGCAACGGCGGCCCTACGGGGCCGCTTTGCATTGGGGAGCCCGCTGGCTTGCGCAACCGTCCCAGGCTGCGTGTGCGGGGTAGGGCAGCGACCACCCTAGCCACAAGGGCGCCGGGCCTCCCGTAGGCACGGCATTGGTTGCGCGTGCAGGCTGCGTACAGCGGAGCGGGCTGGGTCGGGCGCGCCACGGGGTAGGCGCAGGGGACCAAGTGTCCTGTGCTCATAAGACAGCCCGCACCATGGCGGGCTGAATCCAAGCGTCAACGCTTCGACGGGAGAGTGGAGAAGGGGTAGCGCTTCCCTCGCGTCGAATGCGCCCGCTGGTGGTCCCGTTGCTCGACGGTTTCCTTAGGAGGGTTCTGCGTACCGGCGTGTCTCGATGCCGTCGCGCGTGGCGTCGGCAAGCTCGGCCTGAGACTGCATCGCCATGGCCTCCCACTCGTCCAGCGGCAGCAGTGGCGGTACCACCATCACGCCAGCGTCGAGCCGCGCGCCTTTACGTGGTGCGGCCAGCGCTTCCATGCGCTTGCGGTCTGCGGCGGAGAGGCGGGGGACGCGCATGGTCAGGCCAGCGCGCGCATGCTGTCGTAGAGCCGTAGAAGGGCGACCGACGCCTCTACACGCACCTTGGCGTGGTGCTGCGGGCCGCATAGCCATCGCAGCAGCGCCTTCTGATTGAATAACAAGTCGGTGCCGAACCTGCTCTCGCGCTGCGCCGCGGATTCGGCGCTGAACAAGATCGTGCCGCAGTAGCGGCCATCCTCGCGCCCCATAGCGAGCAGCCGCGCCTCACTCTGAATGCGATCCCAGAAAGCCGCAACGCTCTCGCCTTCCACCGGCCCTAGCGTCATTCGCTCTGCGGGGTGGCCGTGGCAGCTGCCGCATTCGATCACCACGCAGCCGGGCATGCCTTGCAGCTCGGGGTTCAGCAAAAGGAAGGGTAGTTCTCTCATTGCATCTTCTCCATCTCAAGCACGCCACCGCGTGCGCCATTGGTGCTGCCAGCTGCTGCGCGTTCGAGGGCGGCGAGACGGGCCTGAACATCGTCGGCCTGCACGAGGGCAGCGTATGTGCCCAGGCACGTGAGCACGGTCTGCGCGCTGTCCGTGTCGAGTTGACCTGTGGCCACAGCTGCCAATACTTGAGCAGCCTGTGCGGCGAGCGGCTTGGTCACATCCAGGTCAAAGTGGACGCGCTCGGCCCGTGGCCTGAGCGGGGGCGACAAGCGACTGAGCACCAAGGTGCATGCCTGCATGTCGCCCTTTCGAGCGGCGTCTCGGACTGCTTCTGCAATCTCAGCCGCAGCCGCCTCAAACACCTGCGCGATCTTCTGACGCCGGTCGATGATGCCGGGCGCGCGGCCCTTCGGATTGCCGCTCACTCCCTTCTGGAATCGATGGGGTGGCTTCTTGGTGTCAGCCGTTGCCGGTGGCTGTTCTACGTTGGTTGTCATGCTTTGCACTGTGCAGGGAAATTGCAGGCGCCGGGTCAAACGAACGCGCGTTCGGCTTCGGTCTTGGCCGCCTTCAGCCGCTGCGCCACGCTCCACTCCACGCCCATGGCCTTGGTCACGTGGGCCAAGAACAGCGAGCCTGCGGCCGAAAGCCGCGCGTGTGCCTCTTTCATCACCGCGATGCGTCGGGCCGTCTCGGGCGCCTTCTTGCGGTTGTATTCGACGGTGAGCGTGGCTTGCATCTCATCTGTGAGGCCGCTCAGGTACGCCGGCCGCCCGAGCACGGCCCCGAGTGTGGTCAGGTCGCCTTTCTCGATTGCCCGCGTGAGCAGCTTCATGCGTTCGCCGGCATCGAGGCCTCGCATGTAGACGCACACGTCGCTGGCGATTGGTGTGCTGGCGCCCACGGTGATCGGAGCCCTGAGCATCTCTTCCATGCCGGCGATGGACTTGCCAAGGTTCGCCAGCGTTGCATCGATGAGCGGCAGCGTCTGCTCTTGAATCTTCGAAGCAAAGTCGGCAACGTTGATCACCTGTACGACCTCGTTCCAGCTCGGGTTTCGCTTCGACGCCTCACGCGCATCAATGATCTTCTGCAACCCGATGCGCAGTGTGTCAAGCGCGGTCTCAGCCGGTGCGACATACGCCTTGGTGTCTTCGTAGCCCTCAATGTTTGACAGCGCGCGACCATCGAACGCGATGGACGGTGCCTTGAGAGCTTCAGGGTCGCGCAGGCTTTGCGGTGCCAGTGCTGGGCGGGGGCCGGGGCCGCGTTGGAAGGACTGATCGAGGGGTGCGCGCTGCGGCGGGGTGACCACAGTGGCAGGCACGGGGACGCTGGTCTCGTCCTGCGGTTCGGCTGAGGGGGTGTCTTGGCTGTTGGGCATTGCTCTTCCTTGCTGCGTTGCTGCTCACGCGCTGAATGCGCTTTGCAATGGCTTGCAAACATACGCGGAGCAAGCAAAACGAGTCTGATTTTCTGCAGCCACCAGCTGCATCTGTGGCCTCGTAGTGCCTTCAGTTCACACGTTGCAGCCGGCCGGTATTTGCGCGCTCGCGTTCGCGGCTTGCGTGGCCCGCCAAGGCCCTTCGTGGGCCATCCTTGCGGACAGCCTGCGCAAAGCTACAAACGCCACTCGCGCCGTCGCGCTGCATGCTGTTGATTTGCAAGGCCTCGGTAGGCCCGAGTCAAAGGCCGGCCGGTACTGTGCGCGCGGGCCGGCAGCGGTTTGCGGCGTTTTAGGTTTTAGGAGACACCCCCTTGAGCCGCCAACATGACAGAGGAAATAGGTCTGTACTTAAACGCTTAAACCCTAAAACTTTTAACCACACTACATAGGCAAGAACGCGTTTAAGTTGTGTTGCGGTTTTTTAAGGCGAAGCATGTTCAGCTCCTTGGTTCATCGGGTGTGGCCAAGAGAAAAGGT
>NZ_JADMJX010000012.1 GCF_018780185.1 Rhizobacter sp. | reverse complement strand
GCCGCTGAACACAATGCCGATCTCGCCATCGCGGTGGCCTGACAGGCGGATCAGGTCACGCGCCAGATCGACGATCTTCACCGGCTCGCCCATGTCGAGCACGTACACCTGCCCCGTTTCAGCCAGCGCTGCGGCCTGCAGCACCAGGCGAGCCGCTTCCGAGATGGTCATGAAGTAACGCGTGATCTCCGGGTGCGTCACCGTCACCGGCCCGCCCTTGGCGATCTGCTCCTTGAACTTCGGGATCACGCTGCCGCTCGACCCGAGCACATTGCCGAAACGCACGGCCGCAAAGGTGGTGCGGTGACCCTGTGTCGACAGGTGCGAGAGCAGCATCTCGGCGGCGCGCTTGCTGGCGCCCATCACGTTGGTGGGGTTCACCGCCTTGTCGGTGGAAATCAGCACAAAGCGCTCGGCGCCGCACTGGGCCGCCGCGTTGGCGGCATGCCAGGTCCCCAGCGTGTTGTTCCGCAAGGCCATCCACGCGTTCTCGTCTTCCATCAGCGGCACATGCTTGTAGGCCGCTGCATGAAAGACCAGCTGGGGCCGGTAGGTGTTGCACGCGTGGGCGATCTGCTCGGGGCTCTTCACGTCGCCGATCAGGCGCACCAGCGGTAGGTGCGGGTGCAGCTCCGACAGCTGCTGCTCGACCTGGTAGAGCGCCAACTCGCTCAATTCGAACAGCACCATGCGGCCGGGGCCGTAGCGTGCGATCTGGCGGCACAGCTCGGAGCCGATGGACCCACCCGCCCCGGTGACCAGCACGGTCTTGCCGGAGATCAGCTCGGCGATGCCGGCTTCGTCGAGCACCACGGCCTCGCGGCCCAGCAGGTCTTCCGGTTCGATGCTGCGCACACGCTCGATGTGGGCGCTGCCGTCTTGCAGCTCGCTGGCCGAGGGCACGGTCAGCACCGGCAGGCCGGTCGTCGAGGCCAGCTCGACGGCCCGGCGGCGCTGGGCGGCGGTCGCGCCCGGCAGAGCCACGATCACGTGGGTCGCACCGGCGCGCACGTCGTCGCGTGTCACGTCAGCCAGCGGGCCCATGACCTGCACACCGCCGATGCGCCCGCCCTGTTTGGCCTTGTCGTCATCGAGCAGGCCCAACACGATCCAGCCCTGTTGGTGGATGGTCGACAGCAGCATCTTGGCGGCCTCACCGGCGCCCATCACGATCGCGCGGCGCACTTCGGCGTCGCTGCCGGTGATGCGCGAGCGCGCATGCTCGTAAACCATGCGGTAGGCGATGCGAACCACGCACACCCCCATCAGCGCAATGAAGGGGTGCAGCGCCAGCACGGCGCGCGGCACCTCGGCAAGCCGCGCCATCGACACCACGATGGCGCACACCGCACCCGCGCCCAGGCAGGCCACGGTGAGGCGCTTGACCTCGGCAAAACCCGAGAAGCGCCACATGCCACGCGGGATGCCGCCGATCACAAAGGCCAGCAGGTAGGTCGCCACCACCCCCCCCATCACCCACAGGTCGTAGTCGGGCCGGGCGCTGATCCAGCGCTCGAAGCCCAGGCGAAACAAATAGGTGATGTTCCAGCACACGGCGATCACCAGCCCGTCGATCAGCAGCGAGAGCGGGCGGCGCTTGGGTCGCAGCCGGGCCAGCACACGGTCGAGGCGGTGCCAGACGGTCGGTGCGGTGTCGATGGCGTGTGGCCCTTGGTTCACGAGCGCCACCACACCAGACGAAGGGTCCGCAGGATCAGCCGCAGGTCAAAGCGCAGTGAAGCGTGGTCAACATACTGGGCAGCAAGCTTGAGCTTTGCCGGCATCACCACGTCGACGTACTCGCGCTCGGGGTCGGCAGCACGCGCCAGCAACTCGCCTTCATGGCGGTATTCAAGCGAGGCGACATCGGTGATGCCGGGGCGCACGCTCAGCACCTTGTCGCGCAGGCCAGGCGGGTACATCGCCACATAGCGCGGCACCTCGGGCCGCGGGCCGACCAGGCTCATCGCACCACGCAACACGTCGATCAACTGCGGCAGCTCGTCGAGCTTGGCGCGGCGCAGGAAGGCACCGGCGCGTGTGATGCGTGCATCGGCGCCCACCGTGATCTGAGCGCCGGCAGCGCCGTGGGTCATGGTTCTGAACTTGTGGATGCGAAACGGCACGCCGTAGCGGCCCATGCGCTCCTGGCGGAAGAACACTGGCCCGGGAGAGTCGAGCTTGATCCACACCGCGATGAACAGCAACAACGGGGACAACAGCAACAGCCCCAGCGCCGACAACACCACATCGAACACGCGCTTGGCCATGAACACCGCTCAGGCCAACACAGCGCGCACCGCGGCGATGACACGCTGCACATCGGCATCGGTCATGCGGGTGTACAGCGGCAGGCTGACCATGCGCTCGTAGGCCTTCTGCGAATGCGGGAAGCCCGCCGGCGAAAGCGCATAACGATCGCGCCAATAAGGCTGCAGGTGCAGCGGGATGTAGTGCACGCTGCAGCCGATGCCGGCGGCAAACAGGCGCTCGATGAAGGTGTCGCGGCTGACCGGGGTGCCATCGCCCAGGCGCATCACATAGAGGTGCCACGCGTGCGTGTCGCCTCGATTGGCGAGCGGCGGTGTGATCACCGGCAGGCCGGAAAATGCCTCGTTGAACTGCAGCGCGATCTCTTCGCGGCGCTTCTGGAAGGCACCGAGCCGCTTCAACTGCTGCAGCCCCAAGGCCGACGCGATGTCGGTCAGGTTGTACTTGAACCCGGGCGCCACGATCTCGTAGTACCAGCTCGGCACGGTGGCGGTGAAGCGGTCGAAGGCATCGCGGCTCATGCCGTGCAGGCGCATGGTCTTGATGCGTCTGGCCAGGGCTGCGTCTCGCGTGACGACCATGCCGCCTTCGCCGGTGGTGATGGTCTTGTTGGCGTAGAAGCTGAACACGGTCACGTCGGAATCCAGCGTGCCGATCAGTTGCCCACCGCACGTGGTGGGCAGCGCATGGGCGGCGTCCTCCACCACCTTCAGGCCGTGCTTCTTCGCCA
>NZ_JADMJX010000324.1 GCF_018780185.1 Rhizobacter sp. | reverse complement strand
AACCACCGACACGCGGATTTTCAATCCGCTGCTCTACCAACTGAGCTACCAGGCCTGCGTCACTTGACGTGAGCCGGCGATTATAGCCGCTCCCAGAGGGGAGTCGTCCGGCGCCGAGCCGCCCCAAGCCGGATGGCGCCCCTTGGGGGGCAGGAGCGCAGCGACTGGGGGGCTCAATTACCGCCGGCGCCGCGCTTGTTACGACTCAGGTCCACTCCAAGCTGCTTCAGCTTGCGGTACAGGTGGGTGCGCTCCAGGCCGGTCTTCTCGGCCACGCGGGTCATGCTGCCGTTTTCCTTGGCAAGGTGAAATTCGAAATAGCTCTTTTCGAAGGCGTCGCGCGCCTCGCGCAGCGGGCGATCCAACTCGAACAACTGCTCAGGCTGTGGGCCCAGCACCAGGGGCGCCACGGGCAACATGGCGCCACCGGTCATCACCGACTCCACCGTCAGGCTCGACTCGACCCGCATCATCGGCTGGGCCGTCGGCGCGGCCGCGCGTGAGGCCGGCTTGGCCAGCGCCTGCTCCACCGCACGCAGCAGTTTTTGCAGCGTGATCGGCTTTTCAAGAAAGGCGATGGCGCCCACCTTGGTGGCCTCGACGGCGGTGTCGATGGTGCCGTGGCCCGACATCATGATCACCGGCATGGTCAGGAGCGCCGCGGAGCCCCATTCCTTGAGCAGGGTGACGCCGTCGACATCGGGCATCCAGATGTCGAGCAACACGAGATCGGGGCGCACGCGCTCGCGAACCGCTCGCGCCTGGGCCGCGTTTTCGGCCAGCTCGACGCTGTGGCCTTCATCGGTCAGGATTTCTGACAGCAGGGCGCGAATACCCAGTTCGTCGTCGACAACAAGAATGGTGGCCATGAATCCTCAGTGCGCCCGTGCTTCGGCGTTTGCCATGACAGCGGGGGTGCTGTCTGACGGCGCGAATTTCGAAAATGATAGCGAAACTTGTGCCCCGGTCACTTCAGGCCCCTCGGGGTCGGTCGTGGTGAGGTTGGCCAGGCGGATGCGGGCACCGTGTTCGTCGGCAATTTTCTTGACCACCGCGAGGCCCAAGCCCGTGCCTTTGCTCTTGGTGGTGACATAGGGCTCGAAGGCGCGTTTGAGCACTTTTTCGGAGAAGCCCGGCCCGTTGTCGAGCACCTGCAGGCGCACCGCACGCAACTCACCCTGCTCGGTGCGGGCGATCTCGGTGCGCAGGCGCACGCAGCCTTCAGGGCGCTCGGCCACGGCGTCGAGCGCGTTTTGCACCAGGTTGTGAATGACCTGGCGCAGCTGGGTGGTGTCACCCAGGATGAGCGGCAACTCGGGAGTGAGTTCGGCGCGCAAACGGCCCGACTCCTGCGCGGTGGCGTAGAGCGTGAGCACCTCGCTGACCAGCGCGTTGAGGTCGAGTGGCTGCGGGCGGGCGGCGGGCAGGCGCGCGTAGTCGCGGAACTCGTTGACCAGGGTTTTCATCGCCTGTACCTGGTTCACGATGGTGCCCACCGAACGCACGAGCATGGCCTGGTCGAGGCCTTCGAGTTTGGCTTCGAGCTTGTGCTGCAGCCGCTCGGCCGAGAGCTGGATCGGCGTGAGCGGGTTCTTGATCTCGTGGGCCAGGCGGCGCGCCACTTCGCTCCAGGCTTCGGCGCGCTGGGCCGAGACCACCTCGGTGATGTCGTCGAACACCATCAGCTGGCCCGCGTGCGGCATCGACGCGCCACGCACGAGCAGCGTGACCTTGTCGTTCTCGCGCCCTTGCGCGGTGGTGGTCTGCAGGTCGAAGGCGTCTTGCCAGTGGTCGCGTTCGCCGGCCTCGGGGCTGCCGCGGTGCAGCTCGAAACGCTGCGCCACCGCGGCGGCAAAGTCTTGCAGGCCCGGCACTTCGCTGAGCAGGCGACCGCGGTAGGCCGACACCGGCAGGCGAAGAATGCGCGTAGCGCCGGGGTTCACCGTGTCGATGCGGCCCTCTTTGTCGAACACGATCACGCCAGCGGTGAGGTTGTCGAGGATGGTCTGCAGGTTGGTGCGCGCCGCCTCCAGCTGGGCCAGGCTGCGCTGCACCAGTGAGCGAGCGTCCGACAGTTGCTCGGTCATGTCGGCAAAAGAGCGGGTGAGGCCGCTCAGCTCGTCGCGAGAGGCAAACACCTGCTTGCGCGTGAGGTCGCCGCGCGCCACCTGGCGCACACCTTCGGCCAGCACCAGGAGCGGCCGTGCCAGCTGGTTGCCCAGGGTCACCGCCAGCAGCAAGGCGCCGAACACGGCGAGCACGAGCGTCAGCGTGAGCGTGCCGATGTACATGCGGCGCAGGCCGTCGCGTGCCAGCGCGCGCTGCTGGTACTCGCGGTAGGCCGCTTGCACCGCCAGCGCATTGGTGACCATGGTGCTCGGCAGCAGTTGGGTCACCATCAGGAAACGGTCTTGCGCGCCCAGCGAGAAGCTGCTGCTGGGCATGAAGGCCAGGGCGCGGATGCGCGCCGCTGCCGAAGCCGATGCACTGTCTTCGTCGAGCCCTTCGAGTTGGCCGACCACCCGCACGCTGCGCGCCTGGCGCAGCTGGTTGAGGCTCGGGCGCTCGGGCGCAAACGAGTTGGTGATGCGCCCTGCCGTCAGCAGCACCTGGCCGTTGGCGCCGAGCAGGGTGACCTCTTGCGCCGAAAGCTGCTCGCGCAGGCGCTCCAACGCGAGCGGCGGCACTGGGTTGGCGGTGTCGCTCAGACGCTCGGCGGCGAGGCGCGTCTTGGTGGCCAGGTCGTTGACCTGCGCATCGAGCGTGGCCCGGCCCAGGCTCAGGCCGGCGTCGAGCGCGCCTTCGACCTTGACGTCGAACCAGGTCTCGATGCTGCGCGAGACAAACTGGTACGACACGGTGTAGATCAAGAGGCCCGGCACCACGCCCACCATCGCAAACACCGCCGCCAGGCGCAGCAACAAGCGGCTGCCGAACTTGCCGCGCCGCACCCGCAGGATCAGGCGCACGCCGGCGATGCCGATCACCAGCACCAGCAGGCCCGCCACCACCACATTGACCCAGAACAGCCACACGTAGTGCTGCTCGTAGAGGCCGCGGCTGTTGGTGGCCAGTGAGAGCAGGAACACCAGCACCAGGCCGGCGCCGGTCACGGCCACCAGGGAAACAATCCACGCCCAGCGGGTCGCTTTGGTCATGGCTTAGCTCGGGCCAGACTCAGCCGCCGCCGGGCCGCCCCAAGGCGGCTGAGCGCCCCCTCGGGGGGCAGGAGCGAAGTGACGTGGGGGTCGACATCACTTCAATTCAAGCGACGCACGCGCTCGACCTTGAGTGACCAGTCCGACTGGCCCCCGATGCCGATCTGCATCGGGCGTGGCATCTGCGTGGTGTCGAGCTGGTAGCTGAACTCGATGTAGAGGCGGCCATCATCGAGCTGCGAGGGCTCGGCGAGCTTCCAGTTGGCGGTGCGGCTGACGGCCACCAGCGCGTCGGACAGGGTGTCAAAGTGCTGGCTCAGGCCGCCGAAGGTGACGCGGTACTTGCGGGTCAACGGCTGATAGGCCAGGCGCCAGGTGCGGGTGACGCTGCTGACACGTTTGTCGCGCCAGTACCAGCGGTCGCGAAACACGTCGACCTGGGCCTCGAAGAACAGCGGCACACCTTTTTGCAGCGCGTCTTCAACCGCCGGGGCCAGCTGAAAACGGGCCACGAAGCTCAGCAGCAGGCCTTCTTCGTTGCGGGTCAGGTCGAGCCCGTCGAGGGTGACGGTGTCGGCCCGCGCGGCGGGGCTCGTGGCCAGCATCAGCACGCACACACCCAGGCCGAGCCAGGCACGCACCCGGGCCAGAAGAGACCGGGTCAACGGGGCTGCGCAGTGAGTGTGGATGCGTGTGTAAGGTGTGCAGGGCACGGGCGGGTCAGGTGGGGGCCTTGGCCAACAGAGCGTAAAAAAAGCCGTCAGGCGATGCACCGGAACCGGGCGCACCGCCGTTGCCCAGATTGTCAGCCAGCGGCAGCAGGTGGCCGGGAGAAGCCGGCTGTGCCGCGAGGCTGGCGGTGCTTTGGCGTTGCAAAAAAGCGTCGATCACGGCCTGACCCTCGGCCTTGAACACCGAGCAGGTGCAGAAGAGCAAGCGCCCACCCTCTTTGAGCAGCGGCCACAGGGCGTCGAGCAGCTGGGCCTGGGTTTGCGCGAGGGTGGCGATGTCGCTGGCGCGGCGCAGCCAGCGCACGTCGGGGTGGCGGCGCACGATGCCCGAGGCGCTGCAGGGCGCGTCGAGCAAGATGGCGTCGAAGGGTTTGCCGTCCCACCACGTGTCGGGCGTTCGGGCATCGGCCGCCCGTGTTTGTGCGTGTAGCGACAAACGGCTCAACGTGTCATGCACACGCTGCAGCCGGGTGGCGTCGCTGTCGATGGCCAGCACGTCGAGCTCGGCCAGCTCCAGCAAATGGGCAGTCTTGCCGCCGGGGGCGGCGCAGGCGTCGAGCACCCGCGCACCGGCGGGCAGGCCGTCACCGATCAAGAGGGGCGCGGCGAGCTGGGCGGCGGCGTCTTGCACCGACACATCACCGTCCGCAAACCCGGGCAGCTGCTGCACCGGGTGCGGCTCGGCGAGTTGCACCGCCTGCGGGCCGACCACACGCGCGGCGATGCCGGCCTCGGCCAGGCGCTGCACATAGGCGGTGGCACTGCCGCGCCGCGCGTTGACGCGCAGCGTCATGGGCGCTCGCTGGTTGTTGGCTTGCAGAATCGCCTGCCACTGCGTGGGCCAATCGGCCTGCAGGCGCTCGATCCACCAGCGGGGGTGGTTGTAGCGCGCCACCGGGTCGGCCTGCACCGCTTGCACGATGGCCTCGCGCTCGCGCAAGAAGCGGCGCAACACGGCGTTGATGAACGATGCGCTGGCGGTATGGCGCTTTTTCGCCGCTTCGACCGCCTGGTTGACGACGGTGTGCGGCGCATAGGTCGCGCCGTCGGCCACCTCGGGCCACAACAGCGCGAGCACGGTGAGCAACAAAGCGTCGACCGCGGGGGGCGGGTTTTTTGGCGCGAGTTGCTGGCGTGCGGCCTGCGCGGCACCGAGCGTGCGCATCACCTGGAACACCAGCGCCTGCGTGCCGGGCCGGGCTTCAGCGGGGCACCGGGCCAAAGCCTCGTTGAGCGACTGACCAGCGCGCACCGCTTGAACGGCGTCGGCAGTGTGGGAGATGAGTTGGGAAAGAGGGAGTGACTTCACCCACCGAGTCTAGATGGAGCCCCTTGCCCAACGGGTACGCCGGTCGATCCCCCGGAGGGTTACGGGCCGGCTTGGGGCGGCCCGGCGCTCGGCCCGTTCTCTCAAGTGCTGAAAATCTTGCCCGGATTCATGATGTTCTTCGGGTCGAGCGCCTGCTTCACGCTGCGCATCATGGCCACCGCACCCGCGCCGGCCTCTTCGACCAGGAAGCCCATCTTGTGCAGGCCCACGCCGTGTTCGCCGGTGCAGGTGCCGTCCATCGCCAGCGCGCGCTGCACCAGCTGCAGGTTGAGCCGCTCGGCCAGCTCGCCTTCGGCCGGGAGGGCCGGGTCGATCAGGTAGCCGAGGTGGAAGTTGCCGTCGCCCACGTGGCCGACGATGAAATACGGCAGGCCCGAGGCATCGACCTCGGCCACGCTCGCGTTGATGCATTCGGCCAGGCGCGAGATCGGCACGCAGGTGTCGGTGGTGACGCAGCGGCAGCCGGGTTTCATCTGCAGCGCAGCGAAGTAGGCGTGGTGGCGCGCCGTCCAGAGCCTGGTGCGCGCTTCGGGCGTGGTGGCCCACTCGAAGCCCTGGCCGCCGTGTTCGGCGGCGATCTCCTGCACGGTGGCGGCCTGTTCGGCCACGCTGGCCTCGCTGCCGTGGAACTCCATCAACAGCATCGGCGCCTCGGCGAGGCCGAGCTTGTCGTGCTTGTTCACGGCCCGCACGGCGTTGGCGTCGAGCAACTCGCAGCGCGCAATGGGCACGCCCATCTGGATGACCTGGATGGTGGTGCGCACCGCGGCATCCACGCTCGGGAAGGTGCAGGTCGCCGCCGAGATGGCCTCGGGCAGCGGGTAGAGCTTGAGCGTGATCTCGGTCATCACGCCAAGCGTGCCTTCGCTGCCCACCATCAGGCGCGTGAGGTCGTAGCCGGCCGACGACTTGCGCGCGCGCGTGCCCGTGTGGATCACCTCGCCCTGCGGCGTGACGACCGTGAGCCCGAGCACGTTTTCGCGCATGGTGCCGTAGCGCACGGCATTCGTGCCGCTGGCGCGGGTGGCCGCCATGCCGCCGAGGCTGGCGTCCGCCCCCGGGTCGATGGGGAAGAAGAGCCCGGTGTGGCGGATCTCGTTGTTGAGTTGGGTGCGGGTGACACCGGCCTGCACGGTGACAGTGAGGTCTTCGGGCTGCAGCGAGACGATGGCCTGCATGCGGCTGAGGTCAATGCTCACGCCACCTTGCACCGCGAGCAGGTGACCTTCGAGCGAGGAACCCACGCCGAACGGGATCACCGGCACGGCATACAGGTCAGCCTGCTGCACAACGAAGGCGACCTCATCGGTGCTCTCGCAGAACACCACCAGCTCGGGCGGCGGCGCATCGAACGGTGACTCGTCGCGGCCGTGCTGCTCGCGCACCGCAAGCGCCGCCGAGCAGCGTTCGCCAAAGCGTGCCTTCAAGGCGTCGTGCATGGCCACGGGCACGGGCCGGCGCTGGAAGGTGGGCAGGACATGGGTCGGCAAAGGGGCGTTCACGGCGGTCTCCAGCGCGGGGCACAAGGGGTGCACAAGTGGGGCAATTCTGCGCTCGTGGCCCCAAGGCGGCGCCGGAGCAGACCCTAGAATCCGCCGACAAAGACGGACGCGCGGGAGGCGCCCATGAACAGCGTGCACCACCGCTCAACCCACGTTCGCTGACGCCCACGTGTCGCTCGATACGCTGTACACCGCCGAAACCCCCGAGGGCATTGCGCTCTCGCTGCGCCCGGCCGGGGTGGCGCCGCGGGTGCTGG
Organism: Rhizobacter sp.; assembly: GCF_018780185.1. GTDB lineage: Bacteria > Pseudomonadota > Gammaproteobacteria > Burkholderiales > Burkholderiaceae_C > Rhizobacter. Next base: position 16,374 of record NZ_JADMJX010000324.1, on the reverse strand, counting down.
CCTACATGGTGGACCTGCTGGTGCGTGCCGGCATGTACCTCGCCGTGGTGCTGCTGGCCCTGCCCTTCGGCGGCATGGGCATGGGGCTGCTGCTGGTCAGCTACTTTCTGCTGGAGTGGTTCTACCCGGTGCTGTTCGAGCTGACACGCTCGGGCGCCACCCCGGGCAAGCGGGCCTTCGGCCTGCAGGTGGTGATGGATTCGGGCCTGCCGGTCACCCCCGCCGCCGCCCTCACCCGCAACCTGCTGCGTGCGGCCGACTTCTTCCCGTTCGGGTACGCCTTCGGCCTGCTGGCCATGCTGCTGCGGCGCGACTTCAAACGCCTGGGCGACCTCGCCGCCGGCACGCTGGTCGTCTACCGCGACACCGTGGCCTTGCACGGCAAGCTGCCGCTCGCACCCGCCACCGCACCGGCGCGCCCGCTGGCGCCGCAGGAGCAGGCCGCCATCGTGGCCTGGGCCGGGCGGGCGTCGCGGCTGACCCCGGCCCGCCTCGACGAGCTGGCCGTGCTGGCGCGTTCGGTCACCCCCAACCCGCAGGGTGACGCGACCCGCGGGCTGCTGGGTGTGGCGCAGTGGCTGGTGGGCAACCGCGATCGGGGCACACCATGACGCCGCTGCAGTTCGAGGCCGCCAACGCGCCGCTGTGGCATGAGCTGGAGGCCGCCCTGGACCAGGCCGAGGGCAAGAAAGCCGACAAGAAGATGGGCAAGGCCAAGCCTGCCCCACTCGACGGCGCACGCCTGGCCGAGCTGTACCGCCGCAGCTGCGAGCACCTGGCGCTGGCGCAAGCTCGCGCCTACCCCATCCACCTGACGCAGCGGCTCGAATCGATCACGCAGCGTGCGCACCGCCTGATCTACCGCCGCCACGACTACGGCGCAGCCAGGCTCAAGCAGCTGGTGCTGGTCGACTTCCCGCAGAGCGTGCGCGCCCACCGCTGGTACCTGCTGGCCGCCACCTTGTTGTTTGCGGTGCCGATGTTGGCCGTGGGCTGGGCCACCTACCTCGACCCGGGTTTCATCCTTCACCTGGCCGACGCCGAGCATGCGCAGGAATACGACAAGATGTACGACGAGAGTTCGCGCGCACTCGGCCGTGCACGCGACGCCTCGACCGACTGGCAGATGTTCGGCTTCTACGTCATGCACAACATCGGCATCGGCTTCCAGTGTTTTGCAAGCGGCCTGTTCGCCGGCATCGGCAGCGTGTTCTTCCTGGCCTTCAACGGCGTGCAGATCGGCGGCGTGGCAGGCTACCTGACGGCGCGCGGCCACAGCGAAAACTTCTACTCCTTCGTCGTGACGCACGGTGCCTTCGAGCTGACGGCCATCGTGCTCAGCGGTGCGGCCGGCCTGCGCCTGGGTTACGCGCTGCTCGCCCCCGGCCGGCGCACGCGGCTCGAATCGCTCAAGCACGCAGCGCGCGACGCGATCGTGGTGGTCTACGGCGTGATCGGCATGCTGGTGGTGGCGGCGGCGGTCGAGGCCTTCTGGTCGTCGGCCCGCTGGGTGCCGCCCGAGGTGAAGTACGGCGTGGGTGCCGCCTGCTGGGCCCTGGTGATCGCCTACCTCGGCTGGCAGGGCCGGCCCGTCACCCCCGGGAGCGCGCATGCAGGTTGACGCCATTGCCGTCGAGCTGCGCCCGCGCCCGATGTGGGAGGCCGCCGACCTCGGCGTGCGCCTGCTGCAGGCCAACGCACGCTCGGTGTGGTGGACCTGCGGCCCGGTGTTTGGTGTGGTGGTGCTGCTGGCCTTGTCGACGGTGGAGATCGCACCGTGGCTGCCGAGCCTGATCGTCTTCTGGCTCAAGCCCTGGCTCGACCGCAGCGTGCTCTTCGTGCTGTCGCGCGCGGCCTTCGGCCAGAGCACGCGATTCGCCGACCTGTGGGCAGCCCAGCGTGCGGTGTGGTGGAGCGCCCTGCCCAGCACGCTGCTGTGGCGGCGTTTGTCACCGTGGCGTTCGTTCACCCAGCCGATCTACCAGCTCGAAGGCCAGCGCGGTGCCGCGCGGCGCCAGCGCCGCACACAGTTGCTGCGCAGCCAGCGGGGTGCGGCCGGCGGCATGCACTTTGCCTTTGCCAACGTCGAGGCCGCGCTCACGATGGGCCTCTTGTCCATCGCCTTGTGGTTCGCCCCCGATGACTTGCGCGGTGACGTGTTCTCCTGGTTGACCAGCGACGACAGCCTCGGGGCCACGCTGTGCACCGCGGCGGTCTACGGCACGGTGGTGATGCTGCTCGAACCCTTCTACGTGGCGGCCGGGTTTGCGATGTACCTCAACCGCCGCGTGCAGCTCGAAGCCTGGGACATCGAGCAGGAGTTCCGCCGTGCGTTCTGAGGCCCAGGCCCTGCTGCTGTCACTGGCCCTGCTCGTGGGCAACGCCGCTGCGGCCGAGCCCGCATCGGCTCCCACACGCCAGCAGGTCAACGCCGAGCTCGACCAACTGCGCGCCGACCCCGAGCTCGGCGGCACGCACAAGCAGAAAACCCTGCGCCTGAAGGAACAGGACCCGTTCAAGAAAACCCCCAAGAAGGCCGAACCCAACCCGTTCCTGTCGTGGATGCGCGACTTCTCGCGCTGGATGACCGATGCCGGCCGGGTGATGGTGTGGGCGCTGGCCGCACTCGCCGTGGCGCTCTTCGTCGTCGGCCTGCGGCACTGGGTGCGGGTGCGCGCCGGCCGCGTGAAAGGCGTTGGCGCCAAGCTGCCCAGCCACGTGCGCGACCTCGACATCCGCCCGGAAAGCCTGCCCGAGCAGATCGGTGCCGCCGCCGCCGCGTTGTGGCAACGCGGCGAGCACCGCGCGGCCTTGTCGTTGCTGTACCGCGGCGCCTTGTCGCAGCTGGTGCATCAGCACGCGGTGCCGATCCGCGCGGCCAGCACCGAGGGCGAATGTGTGGCGCTCGCCGCCGCGCGCCTGGCTCCCGAGCGCAGCGCCTTCTTCGGCCGGCTGGTGCGCGCCTGGCAGCTGGCGGTGTATGGGGCACGCCTGCCCGAGTCGAGCAGCGTGCTGGCCTTGTGCGCCGAGTTCGACAGCCAGTTCCGCACGGTGCACGCGGCATGAACCGCTTCTTCACCCGCGACGTGCTGCTGCGTGTGCTGATGGCCGCCGTGGTGCTGGGCGTTGGCGTCTGGGTGGCCTCGTGCACCGAGTGGGTCGAGGTGGAGGTGCCGCGGCCCGCGCGCGGCGAGGCCGCGAAGAACCCGCTCTACGTCACCCAGCAGCTGGTGCGCCGCCTCGGCGCCGAGGTGGCCACGCCGAGCACCTTGTCGGCCTTGCCGCCGCCGCGCGCCACCTTGCTGCTGACCTCCTGGTACTGGGACCTGCTCCCCGAGCGCGCCCAGCGGCTCAAGGCCTGGGTGGAGAACGGCGGCCACCTGGTGCTCTACGCCAACAACCTCGACCACGAGCAGCTCAAGGGCTGGCTGCCGATCAAGCAGCTGGAGCCGCCGCGCAAGCGCCGCAGCACCACCGAAGAGGAAGACGACGAGTCCGACAACGACGATGAAGAAGAAGACGCCGCGCCCGACCCCCTGCAGCGCATCCGCACGGCGATGCAGCCCCCTTGCCACCCGGTGACCGAACCCGAAAGCGTCCCCGCCAGCTACGCCGATGGCGACCGCCGCTTCAAGGTCTGCGGCTACGTGGCCTCGGGCTGGAAGCTGCAATCGACAAGCACCCCGCTGTGGTCGCTCGAAGGACCCGACGGCCCGATGATGCTGCGCGCCGCACGGGGCCAGGGCCAGGTCACCGTGATCCTGCCCTGGGGTCTGCTCGACAACGACCGTGTGTTGAAGGGCGACAACGGCCTGATCGCCGTGGCGGCCCTGCAGGCCCGCGCCGGCGCGCAGGTCTGGTTCGTGACCGAAGAGGCACGAGCGCCCTTCCTGAGCTGGTTGTGGCATGAAGCCTGGGTGGCGGTGCTGCTGGGCGCGGCCGCGTTGCTGCTCGCGCTGTGGCGCGGTGCGCGGCGCTTCGGCCCGCCGTTGGCCCACGCGCCACCAGGTCGCCGCTCGATGGCCGAGCAGATCAGCGGCACCGCACAGTTCCTGCGCCGCAACGGGCCCGAGGCGCTGCTGGCCGCGCAGATTCGCGCGCTCGAAGAAGCGGCCCGCGGCCACGTGCGCCAGTACGACCAGCTCGACCGCACACAGCGCGCCGCCGCCATCGCCCAGCACACCGGGCTCAACGCCGCCGCGCTCGGCCTGGCGCTCGACAAGAGCCTGGCGCGCAAGCGGGTCGACCTGCCCGCCACGCTCGAACTGTTAGAAACCGCGCGCCGCCTGCTGGTGCAGCACCACCCCACCCCTCGGACATAAGGACACACCCCATGCAGATCAAACCCACGGACCTCAGCCGCGCGGCCGAGCTGCTCGACGAGCTGCGCAACGAGGTCGGCAAGGCGGTGGTCGGCCAGCAGGCGGCGGTCGGCCAGATCCTGGTGGCGCTGGTCGCCTCGGGCCACGTGCTGATCGAAGGTGTGCCCGGGCTGGGCAAGACGCTGCTGGCACGCTCGCTGGCCAAGGCGATGTCGCTGAGCTATGCGCGGGTGCAGTTCACACCCGACCTGATGCCGTCCGACATCACCGGCCATGCGGTGCTGGAGTCACGCGGCGACAACGGCACGCCGATCGGCGCGCTGCGGGTGCACCGCGGGCCGGTGTTCACCAACCTGCTGCTGGCCGATGAGATCAACCGCGCGCCGGCCAAGACGCAGAGCTCGCTGCTCGAAGTGATGCAGGAATACCAGGTCACGCTCGAAGGCCAGACGCTCGCGCTGCCGCGGCCCTTCATGGTGCTCGGCACGCAGAACCCGATCGACACCGAGGGCACCTACCCGCTGCCCGAGGCGCAGCTCGACCGCTTTCTGTTCAAGATCGACATCGGCTACCCGCCGCACGACGAAGAGACCGCCATCGTCAAGCGCACCACCGAGCAGCAGACCGGCGACCAGTTCCCGCTCGAAGCCATCACGCCGAAGCTCGACGAGCGCACCGTGCTCGCGCTGCAGCGCATGGTGGCGTTCATCCGCGTCGACGACAAGGTGCTCGACTACGCGGTGCGCATCGTGCGCAGCACACGCAGCTGGCCGGGCCTTGCCTCGGGCTCGGGGCCGCGCGGTGCCATCGCGCTGGTGCGCGCGGCGCGTGCCACCGCGCTGATGGACAACCGCGACTTCGTCACCCCCGACGACATCAAGCGCCACGCCCAGCCCGCGCTGCGCCACCGCGTGATGCTGGCGCCCGATGCACAGCTCGAAGGCCGCGAGGTGGGCGAGCTGCTCGCGGCGGCACTCGACAGCGTCGAGGCGCCCCGCCTCTGACCCACCCCATGCGCCAGATCATCCCCAGCCGCGCGTCGGTGCTGGTGCTCGCCACCAGCGCGGTGGCCTGCGCCGCTGCGCTCATGGCGGGGCTGCCACTCGCCACGGTGGCCCGGGTCAGTGGCGTGGCGCTGGCGTTCGGGCTCACGTGGGTGACCGTCGATGTGTGGCGCAGCCTGCGCGCCTGGAAGCAGGCACCGCTGCGCACCGAACGTGCGTTGCCCGACGCTCTGGCACTCGGCGTGCCGCGCGTGCTGCCGCTCACGCTGGTCAACGACGGCCCGGTGGCCTGGGCGCTGACACTCTTCGACGAAGTCGACCCACTGCTCGACTTCGACGGCCTGCCGCAAACCCTGCAGGTGCCCGCCGGCAAACGCCTGGAGCTGCGCTACACCGTCACCCCGCGTCGGCGCGGGCCGGTGCAGCTGGGCGCCACGCAGCTGCGACTGCGCTCGCGGGGTGGCAGCGTCGAGTTGCTGCGCACCATCGGCGAGGGCCAGCGCCTGCACGTCTACCCCAACTTCGCCGCGGTGTCGCGTTATGCCTGGCTGGCTGGCGACCGCCGACTCGCGCAGATCGGCATCAAGACCTACCCGCAACGCGGCATGGGCACCGACTTCAAGCAGCTGACCGACTACAAGCCCGGCGACCCGGTCCGCCACATCGACTGGAAGGCCACGCTGCGCCACCAGCGCCCCATCGTGCGCGAGTTCCAGGACGAGCGTGACCAGTGCGTGATGTTCCTGCTCGACTGCGGCCGCCGAATGCGCGCCGACGAAGGCGTGCAAAGCCACGACGGCAGCCACTTCGACCAGGCACTCAACGCGCTGATGCTCTTGAGCTACGTGGCGCTGAAAGAAGGTGATGAAGTGGGCGCCATCACCTTCGGTCACGCCGCAGGGCAGCAGCGCCGCTTTGCGCCACGCAAGGGCACCGCCACGCTGAATGCGCTGATGGCGCGGCTCTACGACATCGAGCCCGGCACCAGCCACTCCGACTACCTGCTGGCCGCACAAGACCTGCTGCGTGTGCAGCACAAACGCGCGCTGGTGATCGTCATCACCAACTTCCGCGACGAAGACGCCGCCGAGCTGACCCCGGCGCTCAAGCTGTTGCGCACCCGCCACCTGGTGCTGGTGGCCAGCCTGCGCGAGCGGGTGCTGCGCGAGCTGGGTGAGCAGCCGATCGTCGGCGAGCAACAGGCCGTCGAGGTGGCCGGCGCGCACCTCTTCTCGCAGAGCCGCAGCGACGCGTTTCGCCGCGTGACAGGGCATGACGCCTTGTCGGTCGACGTGGAGCCCGATGCGCTGGCCGTGGCGCTGGTCAACCGATATCACGCGGTGAAGCGGGCCCGATTGTTGTAGGCCTCGGGGCTCGCTACCATCGCAGACGACCGGCCCGACAAGTCGGCCCACCGTTCAAACAACCCCGAGGGAGTCTTTGATGTCCGCAGAAAACCCCTACGTCCCGCCGAGCGCAGCCGTGGCCGACATTGCGCAGGGCAGCACCACCAAGCACCAGATCAAGCGCTTTTCGCCGCACCAGAATGCCAAGGTCTTTGCCGTGATGACAGCCGCCATGTCGCTGATCGTCGTGGTGCCGATGATGCTCATCATGTCGGCCTTCATGCCCAACGAGAGCAAGTTCTCGGCGCTGGGCATGTTGATGCTGCCGGTGGTCTACCTGGTGGTGGGCTACATCATGACGGCCATCGGTTGCGCGTTCTACAACCTGGTGGCCAAGTTCGTAGGCGGCATCGAATACGAGTCGAGCTCCAGCGCGAGCTGACCCACCCCTGCACACATCCACCCCATGGCCAATCGACTCACACAGATCGCCACCCGCACCGGCGACGACGGCAGCACCGGTCTCGGCGACGGCACCCGCGTCGCCAAGAGCCACCAGCGCATTCAGGCCATGGGCGATGTGGACGAGCTCAACTCGCACATCGGCGTGTTGCTCGCCGAGCCGCTGCCCGATGGGGTGCGCGAGCTGCTGGTGGTGATCCAGCACGAACTCTTCAACCTGGGGGGCGAGTTGTCGATCCCGGGTTATGAGCTGCTGAAGGCCGAGGCCGTGTTGCGCCTCGACGAAGCGCTGGCCGAACACAACGCCACGCTGCCGCGCCTGAAGGAGTTCATCCTCCCGGCCGGCACCCGCAGCGCAGCGATTGCGCACGTGTGCCGCACCGTGGCGCGCCGCGCCGAGCGCGCAGTCGTCACGCTCGCCGCCACCGACACGGTGCGGGCCGAGCCGCGCCAGTACCTCAACCGCCTGAGCGATCTGCTGTTCGTGCTGGCGCGGGTGCTCAACCGCGCCAACCTCGACGGGCTGGGCGGCGACGACGTCTACTGGCGCAGCGAAAAACTCGCCCGCGACGACGACGTCGGCTGAATTCAGCCTCGGCGGGCCTTGACCGCACCGCTCAATATATCGAGCACCGTCAGCGAATCGTCCCAGCCAATGCAGGCGTCGGTGATGCTCTGCCCGTAGTTGAGCTTGGCCGGGTCGTCCTTGCCGGCGCTGAACTTCTGCGCACCGGCCTTCAGGTGGCTCTCGACCATCACGCCGAAGATGTGGCGTGAGCCGGCAGCCAGCTGGGCCGCCACGTCGCGCGCCACGTCGATCTGCTTTTCGTGCTGTTTGCTGCTGTTGGCGTGCGAGCAGTCGACCATCAACGTGGTCGGCAGCTTGGCGGCCTCGAGGTCCTTGCAGGCGGCTTCGACGTGGGCCTTGTCGTAGTTGGGCAGCTTGCCGCCGCGCAGGATCACGTGGCAGTCCTTGTTGCCCTTGGTCTCGACGATGGCGACCTGGCCGTTCTTGTGCACCGACAGGAAGTGGTGCGGCCGCGCCGCCGCCTGGATCGCGTCTGTTGCGATGCGGATGTTGCCGTCGGTGCCGTTCTTGAAGCCGATCGGGGCCGACAGGCCCGAGGCCAGCTCGCGGTGCACCTGGCTCTCGGTGGTGCGCGCGCCAATCGCGCCCCAGGAGATCAGGTCACCGATGTACTGCGGCGAGATCACATCAAGGAACTCGCTGCCCGCAGGCACGCCCAGCTTGTTGATCTCGGTGAGCAGCTGGCGCGCGATGCGCAGGCCTTCGTCGATGCGGTAGCTCTCGTCGAGGTAAGGGTCATTGATCAGGCCCTTCCAGCCGACCGTGGTGCGCGGCTTCTCGAAGTAGACACGCATCACGATCTCGAGCGTGTCGGCGTACTTCTCGCGCTGCTCGCGCAAGCGGCGGGCGTATTCGATGGCGGCGGCAGGGTCGTGGATCGAACAGGGGCCGATGATGACCAGCAGGCGGTCATCCTTGCCGGCCATGATGTGCTTGATGCGCTGGCGCGTGTCGGCGATCAGCGTCTCGGCGGCGGTGCCACGAATGGGGAAGAAGCGCACCAGGTGCTCGGGGGGAGGCAAGGGCATCACGTCAATGATCCTTTCGTCGTCGGTCTGGCCGGTCTTGTCGACGGGGGCAGACCAACCCTCGGCAGCGCTGGTGGACTTGGCATTCATCCGGGTTCTCCTCGCAGTGGTGTTGATGTGTATGGGGGCGTGAATCGAAGCGCAAAAAAAAACCGCCGGGGCATCCCGGCGGTTTGGTGAGTTCGGTGCGTTTTCTTCAGCCTACGCGCTCGTCTCTCCGCCGCCGTTGCGGTGCGAGAACCAAAAGTAGGCAAAGAAAAAGCTGGCGAAACGCATGGCCGCGAATGTAGCACGGGCCCCTGACGACAGGTCAAGCGCGCAGTTTTCGACGCCTTGTCGGTTTGCACGCTTGTGCCAATCAAGTAACAAGTTGTGAGGCGTGCGCTAGTTCCTATCCTGCGAAACAGCGGCTACCTAGCATGGCTTCACCCGATGACGAGCCCACCCGGGCTTGATGCATCTGCCCCAACAACCGCACAGAGGGATCACGCCATGAACCGCAGCAACCTGTTCCGCACCCTGAGCTTGAGCCTGGCCTCGCTGGCCTTTGCCACTGCTGGCGTGGCCGGCAGCGTCGAACACGACCAGTTGGCCAGCGCGCGCCACTTGGCCACCACCGACGCCCACGTCGCCCAAGAGTTGCAGACCTGGATCACCCAGCGCGACATCGCTCTGCTGGCCCAGGCCGACGGCCTGATCACCAACGACATGCGCGCCGCCGCCGAGGTGTATGCGGTGGCTCAATTGGTCGAGGCCGATGGCTTGGTCAGCGAACAGCTGCGCGCCGAAGTGGAAATGCTGGTCGTGACCCGGCTTGCCGCGGCCGATGGCCTGGTGGTGGAGCCGATCGTGCTGGCGAGCAGCACCGGGTCGGCCCCTGCCGCGCGCGCCTCCCGTGCTGCTGTGCTGCTGGCCGCCAAGACACGCTGAGCCGCCCCCCCTCAACCCCCTTCGCTCAGCCGGCCGGTGCACTGCATCGCCCGGCTGATTTTCATGGGTGCTCGGGTAGCATGCGCGCTCCCTCTGCTGCTCGCTGCACCCGCCATGAAACTCATCCTCTTGCCGATTTGTGCGCTGCTGTTGAGCGGCTGCGTGAGCATCGAAGCGCCCGGCTTGGTGACCGACGCCGCGCGGGTCACCAAGGACGCCTACCGTTCGGTGGTCGGCAAACCGGCCGAGCCCGCTTCAAGCCCTGCGCCCACCCGGGCCGCGATGAGCCACTCGTACGTGGGCAGCGAGACCCAGTCGATGGCCGACACCAAACAGGCTTGCGTGAGCGAAGCGGCGCAGAAGCTCAACCAGCTGAGCGGCAAGACCGTCAACTACACCGTGCTCGAGTCCGAGCTCAGCATCATCAACGGCCGCCCCGTGGCCAGCTGCAAGCTGGCGATCCGCGACTGAAGCTCAGGCGGTGCCGCCCACGGTGAGACGGTCGATGCGCAGCGTGGGCTGGCCCACACCCACCGGCACGCTCTGGCCTTCTTTGCCGCAAACACCGACGCCGGTGTCGAGCTTCATGTCGTTGCCGATCATGCTCACGCGGGTGAGTGCGTCGGGGCCGTTGCCGATGATGGTGGCGCCCTTCACCGGGTACTGGATCTTGCCGTTCTCGACCCAGAACGCCTCGCTTGCCGAGAACACGAACTTGCCGCTGGTGATGTCGACCTGGCCACCGCCGAAGTTGGTGGCGTAGAGGCCGCGCTTCAGGCCGGCAATGATTTCTTCCTTGGTCTTGTCGCCACCCAGCATGTAGGTGTTGGTCATGCGCGGCATCGGCACGGCGGCGTAACTCTCGCGCCGGCCGTTGCCAGTGGGCGCGACGCCCATCAGGCGGGCGTTCATCGAGTCCTGGATGTAGCCCTTCAGGATGCCGTCTTCGATCAGCACGTTGCGCTGGCTGGCATTGCCTTCGTCGTCGATGTTGAGCGAGCCGCGGCGGTCGGGGATGGTGCCGTCGTCGAGCACCGTCACGCCCTTGGCGGCCACACGCTGGCCGATGCGACCGCTGAAGGCGCTGGAGCCCTTGCGGTTGAAGTCACCCTCCAACCCGTGACCGATGGCTTCGTGCAGCAGCACGCCGGGCCAACCGGGCCCCAGTACCACGCTCATCTCGCCGGCCTTGGCGGGGCGCGATTCGAGGTTGGTGAGCGCAGCTTTCACGGCGTCGTTCACATAACTCTCGATCATGTTGTCGTGGAAGTAGCCGAGGCCGAAGCGACCACCACCACCACCGCTGCCCACTTCGCGGCGCACTTCGCCGGCAATGGTCTGCTCGGCGATCACCGTCACCGACAGGCGCACCAGCGGGCGCACGTCGGCGGCCAGCGTGCCGTCGGCACGCGCCACCAGCACCACATCGTATTCGGCCGCCACACCGGCCATCACCTGCTTGATGCGCGGGTCTTTGGCGCGGGCGAGTTTTTCGACCTTCTCCAGCAGCGCCACTTTCTGGGTGCTGTCGAGCGTGGCGATCGGGTCCATCGGCGCATAGAGCACCCGGCTCCCGGCCACGCGGTGCTTGCCGGTGATCTTGACGCTCTTGCTCTGGCCAGCGGCGGCGATGGTGCGCACCGTTTGTGCGGCGTCCATCAAGGCGGCTTCGGAGATGTCGTCGGAGTAGGCGAAGGCGGTTTTTTCACCCGCCACCGCACGCACGCCCACACCCTGGTCGATGCCGAAGCTGCCCGATTTGACGATGCCTTCTTCCAGGCTCCAGCCCTCGCTGCGGGTGTACTGGAAGTACAGGTCGGCGTCGTCGATGCGGTGCTCGGCGATGGTGGCCAGCGCACGCGAGAGCGTGGCGTCGGTCAGGCCAAAGGGTTCGAGCAGCAGCGACCTGGCGACCGCCAGACGCTCAAGGGTGGGTTCGCGGGAGATCATCAAATGATTGTAGGAGCCGGGTGGCCGGCCGTGCTGGGCAAAGACCCTGTTGCGCCGTTTCACAGTTCTTTACCTCGGGCCTGTCGGCCGCAGCCGGTGGGGTTTCGTTGTCGGGGGGTGCCGCACACCACCCCACAACCAACACCTTCACGGAGTGAACCCATGCTGAATTTCAAGACCCTGGCAGTCGCCAGCACCCTGACCATTGCCAGTCTCGGCGCCTTTGCCCAGGCTGCTTCCGCGCCACAGACGCCCCGCGTCGACCAACGCGAAGTGAACCAGGACAAGCGCATCCAGAACGGCGTGGCCTCGGGCCAGTTGAACGCCAAGGAAACCTACCGCCTGGAGAAGGAGCAAGCCGTCATCAACAAGGCCGAAGCCAACGCCAAGGCCGATGGCAAGGTGACCAAACAAGAGCGCCGCAAGCTGCACCACATGCAAAACCGCGCCAGCAAGGACATCCACGCGCAGAAGCACGACGCTCAAACGGCGAAGTAAGCCCCCCCAGTCGCTGCGCTCCTGCCCCCGAGGGGCGCCAACTCGACGCCCGGGCAACCCGGGCGTGAGTCGTTGCTCGATCGGCGACTCGCTACGCTGTCGCTGAGGCCCTTGCCTCAGTCCTCGGCGGTTTCAGCCTTCAACGCCAAGGCCCGCGCATACAGCGCGTTACGCGGTGCACCGGTGAGCTCGGCCGACAAGGCCACCGCCTGCTTGAGCGGCAGTTCGGCCAGCAAGGTGCGCAAGGTGGCGTCGTGTGCGGACTCACCGTCATCGGCCGCCACCGGCTTGAGCGCATGCACCACCAGCACGAACTCGCCGCGTGAGCGGTTGGGGTCGGCAGACAACCAGGCCGGCAACTGCGCGGCCGGCATCGTGACCACGGTCTCGAATTGCTTGGTGAGCTCGCGACACAGCGTGACACTGCGCGCGCCGCACGCCTCGGCCAGGCCTTGAAGCAGCGACTCGATGCGGTGCGGGGCTTCGAACAGCACCTGCGTGTCGTTGCGAGCGGCCAAGGCTTTCAGGGCTTGCGCACGCTCGGCACCACGGGTGGGCAAAAAACCTGTGAATGCAAAGCCAGCGCCAATTGCATCGCCCGCGACGCTCAAGGCCGCCAAGGCGCTGCTCGCGCCTGGCAAGGGAATGCACCGGTACCCGGCTGCCTGGGCTGCGGCCACCAGCGCGGCACCCGGGTCGCTCACCGCCGGTGTGCCGGCGTCGCTGATGTAGGCCACCCGCTCACCGCGCGCGAGGCGCGCGAGCACATCGCCCGCGGCTTCGCGCTCGTTGTGCTCGTGCACGGCAAGCAAGGGCTTGTCCAAACCGAGGTGGTGCAACAAGGGGGCGCTGTGGCGCGTGTCTTCACAGGCCACCGCGTCGACCAGCGACAGCACATGGATGGCCCGCAGGCTCATGTCGGCCAGGTTGCCGATGGGCGTGGCCACGATGTAGAGCGCCCCTGCGGGATACTGCTGCAGGCCGGCGGCCTCGTGGGCCGCTTGCAACATCAACGAGGGGGCGATGGTCACGGCAGTGCAGACAAAAAAGGGTGCAGGGGATGACGCGGAAGCGCGGGCCCTGGCTCACCTCGCGCGCCACGGCTTGAAGCTCGTGCAGCGCAATTATCGAGTGGCCGCCGGCCCGCGCGCCCGCGGTGGCGAAGTCGACCTGATTGTGCGCGACCCCGACGGCACCCTGGTCTTCGTCGAGGTGCGATTGCGCCGCACAGCCAGCCACGGCGGTGCGGCGGCCAGCGTCACCGGCAGCAAACAACGCCGTGTCATTTATGCGGCGCAACATTACCTGCTGCAGTTTGCATCGCCACCGCCATGCCGCTTCGACGTGGTGGCGATCGACGGCGACTCGCTGCAGTGGTTGAAGGCGGCCTTTGATGCCGAGTGAGCGCCCACGACATGGAACCTAGTCGCAGCACCCCGTGTCATATGATCCATGCCCATGCTTGAACAACGCATACAGCAACAGTTTTTCGACAGCGCCGACCTCAAATACGCGGCGGCCGAGATCCTCTCGCGCCCGATTGCCGACGCCGTGAGCGCGGTGGTCGGCTGCATCACCGCCGGCGGCAAGGTGCTGGCCTGCGGCAACGGGGGCTCGGCAAGCGACGCGCAGCACTTCGCCGCCGAGTTCATCGGTCGCTTCGAACGCGAACGGCCCGGCCTCGCGGCCATTGCGCTCACCACCGACAGCTCCATCCTCACCGCCATTGGCAATGACTACAACTTCACCGAGATCTTCTCGAAGCAGGTGCAGGCCTTGGGCCAACCCGGTGACGTGTTGATCGCCATCACCACCAGCGGCAACTCGGCCAATGTGCTGGCCGCCGTGGAAGCCGCGCACGCCAAGGAGATGACGGTGATCGCGCTCACCGGCCACAACGGCGGCAAGCTGGGCGCGCTGCTCACCGAAACTGACGTGCACATCTGTGTGCCCCACGAACGCACGGCTCGCATCCAGGAAGTGCACATCCTCGCCTTGCACTGCCTGTGCGACGCCGTCGATCTGCAATTGCTCGGAGAACAGGAAAACACATGACCCGAAAGACACTCAACCACCTGCGCAGCGCCGCCGTGATCGGCGCCTTGATCGCCAGCACCGCCTTGACCGGCTGCGCGGCTCTGCTCGTGGGCGGCGCCGTGGTCGGCGGCTCGCTGCTGGCGACCGACCGGCGCACCTCGGGCGCACAGATCGAAGACCAGTCGATCGAGTTCAAGTCGAGCACCCGCGTGCGCGAGGTTCTCGGCGACCGTGGCCACGTCACCGTGACCAGCTACAACCGCCTGGTGCTGCTCAGTGGCGAAGTGCCGACCGAGGCCGACAAGGCCGCCGTCGAACAAGCCGTCTCCAAGGTCGACGGCGTGCGCACCACCGTCAACGAGCTGGCGGTGATGACAGCCAGCTCGCTGAGCAACCGCTCCAACGACGCGCTGGTCACGAGCAAGGTCAAGGCGACCTTGGTCGATGCCGGCGACATCTCGGCGAATGCCTTCAAGGTGCTGACCGAGCGCGGCACGGTCTACCTGATGGGTCGCGTGACCGAACGCGAAGCCGAGCGCGCCTCCGACCTCACCCGCAGCATCAGCGGTGTGCAGAAGGTGGTGCGTGTTGTGGAGGTCATCACCGACGACGAGCTGGCCCAGATCGCTCCGGGCAGCGTGCCGAAGAAGTAGGCCCCCCAGTCGCTATCGCTCCTGCCCCCAAGGGGCGCCGCCTGGCGGACCGGCATAGCCGGCTCCGCGGGCGTTGCTTGATGGGGCACGGCGCTTCGCGCGTGCGATGGGGCGCCGCCGTCATTCCCGCGAAGGCGCGAATCCACGCTGTGCGCCGACGCTGTCAGCGCAGCCGCTTGATCAGGCTCGACGTGTCCCAGCGCTGGCCACCCAGCGCCTGCACATCAGCATAAAACTGGTCGACCAGCGCGGTGACCGGCAAGCGTGAACCGTTGCGCTTGGCTTCATCAAGCACCAGGCCCAGGTCCTTGCGCATCCAGTCGACGGCAAAACCGAAGTCGAACTTGCCGTCGACCATGGTCGGCCCGCGGTTGTCCATCTGCCAGCTCTGGGCCGCGCCCTTGCCGATGACGCCCAGCACGGCCTTCATGTCCAGCCCCGCGTTCTCGCCAAAGGCAATCGCCTCAGCGAGGCCTTGCACCAGGCCGGCAATGCAGATCTGGTTGACCATCTTGGCGAGCTGGCCCGCACCACTCTCGCCGAGCAAGGTGACGGCCTTTGAAAAAGCCATCGCCACCGGTTGAATCGTGGCAAAGGCCGCCGCGTCGCCGCCACACATCACCGTGAGCGCGCCGTTGATGGCGCCCAGGTTGCCGCCCGACACCGGTGCGTCGATGAACTGCAGGCCCAGCTGGCGAGCCTCGGTGCTCAGCTCACGCGCGACCTCGGCCGAGGCCGTGGTGTGGTCGACAAAGATGGCGCCGTGCTTCATGCCGACGAAAGCGCCTCGCTCGCCGGTGGTGACCGCGCGCAGGTCGTCGTCGTTGCCAACGCAGGCGAACACGATGTCGGCGTCTTTGGCCGCCGCTTCGGGCGTGACGTCACTGGAACCGCCATATTCGCCCACCCACTGCGCGGCCTTCGCGGCCGTGCGGTTGTAGACCGTCACTTGGTGACCCGCCCGCTGCAGGTGGCCGGCCATCGGATAGCCCATGACGCCGAGGCCAAGAAAGGCAACGCGTTTGGCGGGGGTGCTCTCGTAGGTCTTGCTCATGGATCGATCTCCAGCAATGAAAACGGCCTCGACATGTCGAGGCCGTCGAGGAACGTGGCACAGCTTAGACGATGGTCAAGTGTTCGGTACCGGCCGAGAGGTCAGAGTTGCGCGCCCGGTTGCTGTTGAGCTTGATCTGCAGCCGCAGGTCGTTCACCGAGTCGGCATTGCGCAGCGCATCTTCGAACGTGACCATGTGGTTCTCGTACAGGTCGAACAGCGCTTGGTCGAAGGTCTGCATGCCCAGCTCGCGCGACTTCTTCATGATCTCCTTGATCTCGGCCACCTCGCCCTTGAAGATCATGTCGGAGATCAGCGGCGTGTTGAGCAATATCTCGACCGCCGCAATCCGCCCACGCCCTTCTTGGCGCGGCAGCAGGCGCTGAGACACCAGGCTTTTCAGGTTGAGCGACAAATCCATCAGCAGCTGCGCGCGGCGCTCTTCGGGGAAGAAGTTGATGATGCGGTCGAGCGCCTGGTTGGCGCTGTTGGCGTGCAGCG
>NZ_JADMJX010000342.1 GCF_018780185.1 Rhizobacter sp. | reverse complement strand
AGAAGGTCTACAACTACTTCCCCCGCCTGAAGACGCGCCGCAGCTCGCAGGCGGCCTACACCTCGGGCGGCGAGCAGCAGATGTGCGCCATCGGTCGCGCGCTGATGGCCAACCCGAAGATGGTGTTGCTCGACGAGCCGTCGATGGGGCTGGCCCCACAGATCGTGCAAGAGGTGTTCGAGATCGTCAAAGACCTCAACAGCCGCGAGGGTGTGACCTTCCTTCTCGCCGAGCAGAACACCAGCATGGCGCTGCGGTATGCCGACTACGGCTACATCCTCGAGAACGGGCGCATCGTGATGGACGGTGCCGCCTCGGCGCTGGCCGACAACGAAGACGTGAAAGAGTTCTACCTCGGTGTAGGCGGTGGCGACCGCAAGAGCTTCCGCGACGTCAAGAGCTACAAGCGCAGAAAGAGGTGGCTGGCATGAGTGACGACGACTTCTTCGCCCTGCCCGCGTTCAAGCCCGACGAGGCACTGGTGACCTTGAAGCGCCAGTTGCGCGACTTGAAGCCACTCGCCGAACGTGGCACCGGCTTCGAGATCGGCGGCAAACGCGTGATCGATCTCGCGACAGACGCGACGACCCTCACGGCCCGCCTGGCCAAGCGCCCTGCCACCTCGCCCGAGTGGCAGACGCTCCTGCTGAAAAACAGTGCCGACGTGCGCAAGTGTGTTGATGAAGTGAAGAAGCGCCTGTCGCGCTGGGAACAGGACGCAGAGTGATGAACGAACACTACGACGCCCTTGAGACCCGCTCCCCCACCGAGCGCGAACGTGCACTGATGGCAGCGCTGCCGCAGCAAGTCGCGCATGCGCAGGCCCGCACCCCCGCATTCGCCCACAGCCTGCAAGGTGTCGCGGCCCATGAGGTGACCAGCCGCGCGGCACTGGCGCGCTTGCCTGTCATCCGCAAACACGAGTTGATGGAGCGCCAGCACGCCGAGCGCGAGCGCGATGTGTTCGGTGGCTTCTCGGCCATCGGCTGGGGTGCCGCGAAGAGCGTGTTCCAGTCGCCTGGCCGGCTGTACGAACCGGAAGGTGCGGCCTCCGACTACTGGCGCGTGGCACGTGCGCTGTTCGCCGCCGGCTTTCGCGCCGGAGACCTCGCGCACAACGGCTTCAGCTACCACTTCACCCCCGCCGGTTCGATGATGCAGACCGGCGCGCAGGCGCTGGGCTGCACTGTGTTCCCGGGAGGTACCGGCCAGACCGAGTTGCAGGTGCAGGCCATCGCCGACCTCAAGCCCGCGGGCTACATGGGCACGCCGAGCTTCCTGAAACTCATCGTCGAGAAGGCGGCCGAGATGGGCACGCCGATCCCGTCGCTGCGCAAGGCCGCTGTGGGCGCCGAGGCCTTCCCGCCCAGCCTGCGCGACTGGCTGGCCGAGCGTGGCATCACCGCCTACCAGTTCTATGGCACCGCCGACCTGGGCACCGTCGCCTACGAAACCTCGGCACGGCAAGGCCTGGTGATTGACGAAGGGGTGATCGTCGAGATCGTGCGCCCCGGCACCGGTGACCCGGTGCCCGAGGGCGAAGTGGGCGAGCTGGTGGTCACCACGCTCAACCCCGACTACCCCTTGATCCGCTTCGGCACCGGCGACCTCTCCGCCGTGTTGGCAGGCCAATGCCCCACCGGCCGCACCAACACCCGCATCAAGGGCTGGATGGGCCGCGCCGACCAGACGGCCAAGGTGCGGGGCCTCTTCGTGCACCCGAGCCAGGTGGCCGAAGTGGTGAAGCGCTTTCCCGAAGTGAGCAAGGCGCGCCTGGTGATCAGCGGCGAGATGGCCAACGACCGCATGACGCTGAAGGTGGAAGCCACCGCAGCGCCAGATCACTTGAGCACGCGACTGGCCGAAGCCATTCGCGACGTGACCAAGCTGCGCGGCGAGGTCGAGCTGTGCGCCCCCGGCAGCCTGCCCAACGACGGCAAGGTGATCGACGACACCCGCCGCTTCGAGTAAACCCGCCCAGGCGATTACGTAGTTTCCGCCATGGCGAGCGGGGTCGCCGTCCTTAGCATTCCTTCATTCGCTCACCCCGCCTGAAGGACACACGGCCATGATGAAACCCCTGCTCGCCTCTGCGCTCGCCCTGCTCGCCACCAGCGCCTTCGCCGAGTACCCCGAAAAGACCGTCACGATCGTCATCCCCTTCGCCGCGGGTGGCCCCACCGACAAGGTCGGGCGCGACTTCGCCGAAGCCGTGCGCAAGCCCCTGGGTGGCCAAGCCGTGGTGATCGACAACGTGGCCGGCGCTGGCGGCACGCTGGGTGCCTCGAAGGTGGCCCGCGCCACGCCCGATGGCTACACGCTGCTCATCACCCACATCGGCATGGCGACATCGCCGGCGCTGTACCGCAACCTGCAGTTCAAGCCGCTCGAAGACTTCGAGTACCTGGGCCTCATCAACGAAGTGCCGATGACGCTGATCAGCCGCCCCACGCTGCCCGCCAACACCTACGCCGAGCTCGCGAGCTGGATCTCGGCCAACAAGGGCAAGGTCAACATCGCCAACGCGGGCCTGGGCTCGGCCTCGCACATGTGCGGCATGCTGCTGCAAAGCACGCTCAAGGCCGACATGACGCCGGTGCCTTACAAAGGCACGGCGCCTGCGATGAATGACCTGCTCGGCGGGCAGGTCGACATCATGTGCGACCAGACCACCAACACCACCGGCCAGATCGAAGCCAAGAAGGTCAAGGCCTTCGCCGTGACCACGCCGAAGCGCCTCAGCATCCCGGCACTGGCCGCGCTGCCCACGCTCGACGAAGCCGGTCTCAAGGGCTTCAACGTGACCATCTGGCACGCGCTCTACGCCCCCAAGGGCACGCCGAAGCCGGTGCTCGACAAGATCAACGCGGCGTTGAAGGTCGCGCTCAAGGACGGCACCTTCATCAAGAACGAAGAGTCGCTGGGAGCGGTGGTCGCGGCCGACGCGCGCGTCAACCCGGCTGATCACAAGAAGTTCGTCGAAGCCGAGATCAACCGCTGGACACCACTCATCAAGGCCAACGGCCAGTATGCCGACTGACGCCTGAACCGATCTCCTCAGTGGAACCTCTTTGGCCGCCTTCGGGCGGCCATTTTTATGCCCGCAGCGTGAGCGGGATGGTCACCGGCCCGTCGTTCACGAGGTGGACCTGCATGTCGGCGCCAAACTCGCCGGCAGCCACCAACGGGTGCTGAGCACGAGCCGTGGCGAGCACCCTCTCGTAGAGCCGCTGGCCCAGCTCGGCCGGCGCCGCGGCGGTGAAGCTCGGCCGATTGCCGGCCGAGGTGTCGGCGGCGAGGGTGAACTGGCTGACGATCAACAAGCCACCTTGCACGTCGACCACGCTGCGATTCATCTTGCCGGCCTCGTCGGAGAAGATGCGCAACTTGAGCAGCTTGGCCACCAGCTTGTCGGCGATGGCATCGGTGTCAGAGGGCTCGGCGCAGACCAGCACCAGCAGGCCTTGGTCGATGGCACCAACGATGTGGCCGGCGATTTCGACCCGCGCTCGTGTCACGCGTTGGATGAGTGAGATCAACTCAGCCACCGCCGAGCCGCCTCAAGGCGGCTGAGCCCCCTCGGGGGGCAGGAGCGCAGCGACGTGGGGGCCATTAGCGGTCCATGCGTTTGAGTTCGTCGCCGAGGAATTTGGCGCTGGGTATCTCGCTCCCATCGGTCAGACGAATTCGATAGACCTCACCGCTGGTGCTCGACTTGGAGGCAATCTGTTCGATGAACTGCTGCGCGGTGTTCACGTGCTCGCCCATCTTCTCGAACTTGCCGCGCAAGAACTTGGCGGCGTCTTTGGGCGAGTAGCTGCTGCCGTTGCGCACGAAGCGGATGCCGTTCTGCGCTTCAACGAACTGGATCAAGCGCTCGATGCGCGCCCGCTCGGCAGGTGATGGCGCAGCCCAGGCCGCAGCCACCATCCACCCGCTCACCACCACCAGCCACGCGCGGCGGCGCATGCGCATCAGCCCAGTGTGACGCGGGCAAACTTGCGCTTGCCCACTTGCACGACGTAGGTGCCTGCCGCGAGCTTCAAGCCCTTGTCGCTGACCACGCTGCCGTCGACCCGCACGCCATTGCCTTCGATCAGGCGTGTGGCTTCGCTGCCCGAGGGCGCGAGACCGGCCTGCTTGAGCAAGGCGGCAATGCCCAGCGGTGCACCACCGAGCGAGACCTCGTCGATCTCATCGGGCACACCGCCCTTGGCGCGGTTGTTGAAGTCGGCCTCGGCCGCCTCGGCCGCCGCCGCGCTGTGAAAGCGCGTGGTGATTTCCTTGGCCAGCTGCACCTTCGCGTCCTTCGGGTTGCGGCCACCCTCGACCTCGGCCTTGAGCTTGGCAATCTCCGCTTCGGGGCGGAAGCTCAGCAGGGTGAAGTACTTCCACATCAGCACGTCGCTGATCGACAGCAGCTTGGCAAACATGTCGTTCGCGGCCTCGGTGACGGCGATGTAGTTGCCCTTGCTCTTGGACATCTTCTCGACGCCATCGGTGCCTTCGAGCAGCGGCATGGTCAGGATGCACTGCGGCTCCTGGCCGTATTCGCTTTGTAAAGCCCTGCCCACCAAGAGGTTGAACTTCTGGTCGGTGCCACCAAGTTCCAGGTCACTCTTGAGGGCGACCGAGTCATAACCTTGCATCAACGGATACAGGAACTCATGCACGCTGATCGGCGTGCCCGCCTCGAAGCGGTCGTGGAAATCGTTGCGCTCCATCATGCGGGCGACGGTGTAGCGTGAGGCGAGCTGGATCATGCCGCGCGCACCCAGCGGGTCGCACCATTCCGAGTTGTAGCGAATCTCGGTCTTGTCGGGATCGAGCACCAGGCTCGCCTGCTTGTAATAGGTGTCAGCGTTGAGCTTGATCTGCTCAGCGGTGAGCGGCGGGCGCGTGGTGTTGCGGCCCGAGGGGTCACCGATCATCGAGGTGAAGTCGCCGATCAAGAAGATCACCGTGTGACCCAGGTCCTGCAGCTGGCGCATCTTGTTCAGCACCACGGTGTGGCCGAGGTGGATGTCGGGCGCCGTCGGGTCCAACCCGAGCTTGATTCTCAGTGGCACGCCCGTTGCTTCTGACTTGGCCAGCTTGGCCACCCAATCGGCCTGCGGCAACAGTTCGTCGCAGCCCCGCAAAGAGACCGCCAGGGCCTCGCGAACCTTGTCGGTGATGGGGTGCTGGGGTGCTTGTGACATGAGGGAAATCGAACCTGAGGGATATCCGGGGTATTGAGGAAAAGGTGGCCGCTATACTGCCGCGCACCCGACGGAACACCCCGAAACAGGGGCTCGCCAAGCGTCCGCGATTCTAGTGGACGCCCGTGGGCAGCAAGACCAACCCAGAGCGCAGCCTCGATGCCGCGCTTGCAGACAGGGCCTCACGGCCCACGACCAAATTGAGCTCGTTGGAATCGCTTCAAGGCGCAGCTGCTTCGGCTGGCTCGCGCATCACGCACTTCGTCGGCAAGCACCCGCGCACACTCACCTCCGTGCTGGTCGCGGGGCTGATGGGTTTTGGTGTCACTGCCTTCGGTATCGCACCGCTGGCCCCAGACGCCGCCGACCTGCCGCGGCGCTTGGTGACGGAAATCGTCACTCCTGAAGACATCCCGTCGCAGCTCGAAGCCCTGGCCAGCCACTCGCTGGAGCTGTACCGCAGCGATTTGACCCGCAGCGCCGACACCGCCGACAGCCTGCTCGCCCGCCTGAACGTGGCCGATGCCGCTGCCGCCGCTTTCCTGCGCAGCGACAAGACCGCACGCAAGCTGCTCGAAGGCCGTGCCGGCAAGATGGTGCAGGTACGCACCGCCGAGTCGGGCGCGCTCGAAGAGCTGGTGGCCCGCTACCCGGCCGAAAACTCGGAACAGTTCAGCACCCACTTCTCACGGCTGCGTGTCACCCGTGTCAATGGCGAGTTGCAGGCGCAGGTCGAAGTGGCCCAGCTCGAAAGCCAGGTCAAGCTCGCCAGCGGCACCATCCGCAGCTCGCTGTTTGCGGCGACCGACGAATCGCGCATCCCCGACCCGATCGCCATCCAGATGGCCGAGGTGTTCTCGACCGACATCGACTTCCACCGTGAGCTGCGCCGTGGCGACACCTTCAGCGTGCTCTTCGAAGGCCTCACCGCCGACGGCGAAGCCATCACCTGGAACCAGGCCGCCGGTCGTGTGCTGGCCGCCGAGTTCGTCAACAACGGCCGCAGCTACGCCGCCGTGTGGTTTCAAGAACCCAACAGCAAGGGCGGCTACTACGGCTTCAACGGCGAGAGCAAACGCCGCTCGTTTCTGGCGAGCCCGATGGAGTTTTCACGCGTGACCTCGGGCTTCTCGATGCGCATGCACCCCATCCACAAGGTCTGGCGCGCCCACCTGGGCGTCGACTACGGCGCGCCCACCGGCACCCCGGTGCGCAGCGTGGGCGACGGCGTGGTCGAGTTTGCCGGCCGGCAAAACGGCTATGGCAACGTGGTCCAGATCCGCCACAGCAACGACCGCACGACGCTGTACGCCCACCTGAGCCGCATTGACGTGCGCCAGGGCCAGCGCGTGGAGCAAGGCGCCCGTGTCGGCGCTGTGGGTGCCACAGGGTGGGCGACTGGGCCGCATCTGCACTTTGAAGTGAAGGTCAAAGGCCAGCACCAGAACCCGGCCGTCATCGCCAAGACCTCCGAGGCGGTGGTGTTGTCGGCTGCGGCGCAAGCCCAGTTCGCGCAGGTGGCCAAACAGTTCCGCCAGCAGCTGGAGCTGGCTGCGGCCAACCCGCAGCTCTATGCCGCCGGGCGCGCCGAGTAAGGTCTGCGCAGGGCCTCGTGCCCATGCACAATTCGGCGATGGCTGAACTGTTTGCAGGTTTGATGTCGGGCACTTCGCTCGACGGCGTGGATGGCGTGCTGGCCGAGTTCTCGGCCAACGGCATCCCCAAGGTCGTGTCCCACGCCTACCGTGCCTTCCCCGAAGCGCTGCGCGATGAGTTGCTCGCGCTCAACAGCTCCGGCCCCGATGAACTGCACCGCTCGGCACTGGCGGCCAGCACCCTGGCGGGACTGTATGTCGAGGTTGTGGCCGAGTTGCTCGTGCATGCGAACGTTCCGGCCAGCGCCGTACGTGCCGTTGGCAGCCATGGGCAGACCGTGCGCCACCGCCCGATGCTCGGCTACACGTGGCAGATCAACAACCCGGCCGTGCTGGCTGAACGCAGCGGCATCGCGGTGGTGTCGGACTTTCGCAGCCGCGATGTGGCCGCCGGTGGCCAGGGCGCGCCGCTGGTGGCCGCCTTTCACCGAGCGCTTTTCGGCTGCGCCGGTGAAACACGCGCCGTGCTCAACCTGGGCGGCATCAGCAACCTGACCGCCCTGCTCGCCGATGGCCAGACCACCGGCTTCGACTGCGGGCCAGCCAACGTGCTGATGGACCTCTGGAGCCTGCGCCACATCGGCCAACGTTTCGACGCCGATGGCGCCTGGGCGGCCAGCGGCACCATCCAACCGCAATTGCTCGACGTGCTGCTGGAAGAGCCGTATTTCACCGCTCCGCCGCCCAAGAGCACCGGCCGGGACCTGTTCAATGCCGACTGGCTGGCCGATCGGCTGCAACGCCACGGTGTGGCGTGCCGCCACGAAGACGTGCAGGCCACGCTGTGTGAGCTGACTGCGCTCACCTGCACCCGCGCGGTCACAGCCCACGCAGGTGACGGGAGCGAGTTGCTGGTGTGTGGCGGCGGCGCGCTCAACAAGCACCTGATGCGACGCCTGGCGCACCACCTGCCCGGGATGGCGGTTCGCCTGACCGACGAGCGCGGCTTGCCGGCCCAGCACGTGGAAGCAGCAGCATTCGCCTGGCTGGCCTACAAGCACCTGCATGGCGAGCCGGGCAACCTGAGCGCCGTCACCGGCGCTGCCGGACCCCGTGTGCTCGGCGCTTTGTACCCGGCATGAGAAAGGCCGCCCGAGGGCGGCCTTTGGGTCAGCAGAGAACTCGGCTCAGACCGTAAAGCTCGAACCACACCCGCAGGTGGTGGTCGCGTTCGGGTTCTTGATCACGAACTGGGCGCCTTGCAGGTCGTCCTTGTAGTCGATCTCGGCACCGGCCAGGTACTGCAGGCTCATCGCGTCGATCAAGAGCGTGACGCCGTTCTTGTTCATCTGGGTGTCGTCTTCGTTGACGATTTCATCGAAGGTGAAACCGTACTGGAAGCCCGAGCACCCACCGCCCTGCACGAACACCCGCAGCTTCAGCTCGGGGTTGCCTTCTTCGTCGACCAGTTCCTTGACCTTGCTCGCAGCGCTGTCGGTGAAGACCAGCGGCACCGGCGGCATCTCGGCCTCGGGGTTTTGAACGTTGCTTGTTGCTACTGCGCTCATGGCGATTCCTTCCAGACAATGGCCGGATTATCCACGCCAGCGAGAAATTTCACCCGCCGCTGGAAGCAGCCAACTTGATCAGTGCGGGCTTTTCCTCGGCTTTCAGGGGGTGTAGCTCGCCGTCGATGGTGGCGCCCTGGTGCATTTCGAGGGCCTCGTACTTCACGTCGCCGACGATCACCGCCTTGGGCTGGAGCTCGAGCAGCGCATCCGACTGGACCGGGCCGGTGACGTGTCCATTGATGATCACGTGACCCGCCTTGACCTTGCCAATGACACGGGCTTTTTCACTGATGACCAGGATGCTGTGATCCCCGGCTGCGGCGATCACATCGCCCTGCACTTCACCGTCGATGCGCAGGCCGTCGGTGAAGAGCAGCTCGCCACGGATGACCGTGCCCTCGCCGATCAGGGTGCGGATGGGGGGCTGTTTTTTCTTCGCGAACATGTGTGACTCCTAGCGTCTTCGTCGATCGGCCCAGCGTGCTGGGGTGTTTCTCATAACTTCACGGTCTGGGTGGCGCGCACGCCGCCCTTGTTGTCGGTCACCTTGACCTCGACCATCTTGACCACGGCCTCGGTCGGGTAGTTGACCGTGCCTTCGAGCCGGGCCGATTGTTTGACCTGCAGCAGCTTGGGGCCGCCGGGCTGTGAAATCGTCCAGGGTTTGTCGCCCAGTGTGCCCGACAGCACGATGTCGTAACGGCCGACAAACTCGGGTGGATTCCGCCCTATTTGCATGATCAGCACCTGAAACCGCAGGTGCCCCGGCCCCTTGGCCTCGGCTTGCAGGGCACGCACGTTGATGCCGTCGGCCGCGCTGGCCGGCAACAGGCGCTCAAAGAAGCCCAGGTCGGCCTTCAGCGCGAGATTTTCGGATTCGACCTGCTTGATCTGTTGCGTCAGGCGCTCTTGCGCCACCTTCTCGGCCTTCAGCAGGCTTTCGGCGGTGTTGGCGATCGACTGAGCACCTTCGCGTTCCTCGCGCAGCTTGGAGACCTCGACCCGCAGCTGAGCCAGTTCGGCTTTCGCGTCGCGATCCAGGCCGGCAATGTTCTTGCCAAACTCGAAAGCCCACAAAGCCAGCGCCGCAGAAAAACCGAACACCAGGGCCACCGCCACCCAGCGCAAAGGCCAGGGCAGGTGACTGCGAACGATCATGCGGGGCGCACTGATCGACAGTCGTCGGCGTAACAGTTTCCAGCGCATGGCTTGGGTAGCTTCGGTGCAATCAGGTAGGGCGAGAAACGATTGTAGGAGCGCACTCGACTCAGGCCTGTGTCCAAACCTTGCAGGTGTATGCATCCACTTTCACCATGAAAAAAGCCGCTCGAAAGCGGCCTTTTTGCACGAAAACCCGGGACGGGCTTGCGGAGATCAGCGCTTGCTGAACTGCTTGCGGCGGCGAGCACCGTGCAGGCCCACCTTCTTACGCTCGACTTCACGCGCATCGCGCGTCACAAAGCCGGCGTGCTTGAGGGCAGGCTTCAGCGTCTCGTCGTAGTCGATCAGGGCACGGGTGATGCCGTGGCGCACGGCGCCAGCTTGACCCGATTCACCACCACCGTGCACGTTGACCTTGACGTCAAACGCGCCGTCGTTGGAGGTCAGCACCAGGGGCTGCTTCACCACCATGATGGAAGTCTGACGGCCGAAGTATTCGTCGACGGTCTTGCCGTTGACGAGGATCTGGCCGGTGCCCTTCTTGATGAAAACGCGAGCCACCGAAGATTTGCGGCGGCCGGTTCCGTAGTTCCAATTTCCGATCATCACCGCTCCTTAGATGTCCAGCACTTTGGGCTGCTGGGCGGTGTGCGGGTGGGAACCACCGGCGTACACCTTCAGCTTCTTCACCATCGCGTAGCCCAACGGGCCTTTAGGCAACATGCCCTTGACGGCTTTCTCGAGGGCGCGGCCGGGGTGCTTGGCCTGCATGTCCTTGAAAGTCGTGGCGTGGATACCGCCCGGGTGACCCGAGTGACGGTAGTACACCTTGTCAGTGGCTTTGTTGCCGGTCACGCGGATCTTGTCTGCGTTGACGACGACGATGAAATCACCGGTATCGACGTGAGGCGTGTAAATGGCCTTGTGCTTGCCGCGCAAACGGAGTGCCACTTCGCTGGCAACACGTCCGAGCACCTTGTCGGTGGCGTCAATCACAAACCACTCGTGCGTCACTTCCGCCGGCTTGGCGCTGAAGGTCTTCATGAGTAACTTTCAAAAAACCTGCCCTTGGCGGGCGAGGCGGGATGTGGCTCAATCTTCGAACTGCCCGTTGCCATCGGTGCTGCTTATTTCAGGCAGCCTCTCAAACAAGCGACAGTCGTTTCTTTCCCAGGAGCCGAACGGGAAAGCCTTCTAGTGTAGCGGAATGCGGCAGCGTTGAGGTAAATGGCCGAACTCACGGCTCGACAGCCATGTGCCGATTGCCGATAGACTTAGGGTTTACACCTAACAGAGGTCAGCATGGACTCCACAGGCACGCCACTCTCCCCGCCACCGGTACCGCCGACACCCGCAAGGCTTTCATGGGTGCCGATCCGATCGCTTGCAGAACGCCATCGCGAACGGATTTTGTCGCACCTTCTGTCTTTGGAAGACAGTGATCGCTACCTCCGATTCGGATTTCCCGCGACCGATGAACAAGTTGAACGCTATGTCGCTTCGCTCAACTTCGAACGCGACGAAGTGTTCGGCATCTTCAATCGGCGCCTGGACCTGATCGCGATGGCCCATCTTGCGTACATGCCCGCACCCGCCCCGGAGTCGACGGTTCCCGCTACCGCCGAGTTCGGCGTCTCCGTGGTGAAGCGTGCCCGCGGGCGCGGCTATGGTGCCCGGCTGTTCGAGCATGCCGTGCTGCATGCGCGCAACCGTGGCTGCGAGCGAATGTTCATTCACGCGCTGAGCGAGAACACCGCCATGCTCAAAATCGCTCGCAACGCAGGCGCGACGGTCGAACGAGATGGCCCAGAGTCGGAAGCTTGGCTGAAACTGCCGCCTGACAGTATCACGTCGCAGGTGGGTGAACTGGTCGGCAACCAGTTTGCAGAGTTCGACTACCACCTCAAACGCCAGGCCCATCGCTTCAACGACTGGCTGAACGTCGTCTCTGAAGTCAAGACTCACATGGGCGACACCGGCCGCACAGCGTCGGAGTAGCCTCCAAAAGAGTCAGCACAAGAGGCTCGTGGCCCCCACGGCCCACACCCATGTCGGGGATGTGACGCCCGGAGGGTGGCAGGTAGCATGCTTTTTAATCGTCCCATTTTTGGCATCCGTCGGCGCCATGGTGGACGCTCTCACCCGAGTCCGTGCCGTGAACATGCCAAACCTTCCCTGGGCCATCGCGCTCGGTACTGCTGCTGTGCTGGTGTGCGCCCTGCTGATCCTTCTGCTGAAGGGTCGCAAGCCGCAACCCAAACCGCTGCCGGTCGAATGGGCCCTCACTGGCCGCCCGGTGTTCAGCACCGACGAGCGGCGCATCTACCGTCTGCTGCGCGAGGCGCTGCCGCACCACATCATTCTTTCGAAGCTGCCGCTGGTGCGCTTCTGCCAACCCACCGACCCGAGCGAGGTGCGCTACTGGTACGACCTGCTGGGCAGCAACCATGTGACCTTCGCGATCTGCAGCGCCAACGGGCGTGTGCTCGCCGCCATCGACCTCGAAGGCGAGCGCGGCGGCTCGCATCGCATCCAGCAGATCAAGCAATCGGTGTTGTCGGCGTGTCGCGTGCGCTACCTGCGTTGCCCGCCCGACCACCTGCCATCGGTGGCCGAGCTGCAGTTGCTGGTGCCGCACAGCGGCGCTGCGTCACGCGCACCGCAACCCATGCCGCCGCACACGCTGCACCAGGCGCGCGACACGCTGGCCACCACCGTGGCACACCGTCGGGCCGAGCGCACGGCGCTGTGGCAAGACTCGACGCTGTTCCAGGACTCGTTCTTCGCACCCGACAGCCGCCTCGACGCCTTCACCGCCAGCGAGTTTGCGAGCCTCTCCGATCGCCCGTCGTCGTTGATCGGTGGCGGCCATGACGATCGCGAAGAAGTGGGCGGCGTGGTGGTCGACAACCCGTCTGCCTCGACAAACGCGCGTCACTGAGCCTCTGTCGGCGCAAGGGCGGCGCGTACGATGCGCCCATGTCCCATGAGCCACCCTCCACTGAAACACCTTATGCCGGCCTCACACCCGAGGCCGTGCTCGATGCACTCGATTCGGTCGGCTTGCGCGGCGACGGCCGCCTGATCCAGCTCAACTCCTACGAAAACCGTGTGTTCCAGGTCTTCCTGGAAGACGGTCGTGTGGTGGTGCCCAAGTTCTACCGGCCCGGCCGCTGGAGCGACGCGCAGATTCTGGAAGAGCATGCCTTCGCCGCCGAGTTGGTGGAGGCCGAGATCCCGGTGGTGGCGCCCTGGAAGCTCGGTGACAGCACGCTCGCGTCATTCAACATCGCCGGCAACCCGTATCGCTTCAGCGTGTGCGAACGCCAATCGGGCCGCGCGCCCGAGCTCGAAGACCCGGCCACGCTCGAATGGATCGGCCGCTTCATCGGCCGCATCCACTCGGTGGGCGCCCGCACGCCGTTCAAGCACCGCCTGACACTCGACAGCCACAGCTACGGCGAAGCCCCGCGCGACTGGCTGCTGGCCTCGGGGATGATCGCCGTCGAAGCGCAAGACGACTGGCAGCGCACCATCAACAACGTGCTCGACGAAGTGAAACGTTGCTTCGAGGCCGTCGGTGGCTACCAACCCATTCGCCTGCACGGCGATTGCCACACCGGCAACGTGTTGTGGACCGCCGCCGGCCCGCACTTCGTCGACCTCGACGACGCCTTGATGGGCCCGCCCGTGCAAGACCTGTGGATGCTGCTCTCGGGTGACCGCCAGACCATGCAGCAGCAGCTCTACGCCCTGCTCTCGGGCTATGAAGACTTCATGGAATTCGACTGGCGCCAGCTGCGCCTGATCGAGGCGCTGCGCGCGCTGCGCATGATCCACTACAGCGCCTGGATCGCCCGCCGTTGGGCCGACCCGGCCTTCCCCGCCGCCTTCCCGTGGTTTGGCGGGCGCTCCTACTGGAGCGAGCAGATCACGCGCATGCGCGAGCAGCTCGACACACTGCGGGAGCCACCCCTCGGCGGGCTCCCGCTTTGACGAAACCTCAAGCCGTCAGCAACGCGTTGACACGCTTCACATAGGCCGCAGGGTCTTCGAGGTGGCCGCCCTCGGCCAGCACCGCCTGGTCAAACAGGATGTGCGCGAGTTCGTCGAACTGCGCGCTGCCATCGAGCCGCTTGACCAAGGCATGTTCCGCATTCACTTCGAGCGTCGGCAGGGACTTCGGCGCAGTCTGCCCCGCTTGCTTGAGCATGCGCGCCAGGTGGCCGCTGATGTCGCCTTCATCGACCACCAGACAGGCCGGTGAATCGACCAGGCGTGTGGTCACGCGCACGTCCTTCGCGCGATCCTTCAGCGCTTCCTTCAACCGATCGAGCACAGGCTTGAAGGCGGTCGCCGTCTCTTCGGCCTGCTTCTTCTCGGCCTCGTCTTGCAGCGCGCCCAGATCAACTGAGCCCTTGGCCACGCTTTGCAGCGGCTTGCCGTCGAACTCGTAGACGTGGCTCAGCATCCACTCGTCGACGCGGTCGGTCAGCAGCAGCACCTCGATGCCCTTCTTGCGGAAGATCTCCAGCTGCGGGCTGCTCTTGGCCGCGGCCAGGGTGTCGGCGGTCACGTAGTAGATCGCCTCCTGGCCTTCTTTCATGCGGCCCACATAGTCGGTCAGCGAGACACCTTCATCAGCATGGGTCGACGCAAAGCGGAACAGCTTGACCAGCCGCTCCTGGTTGGCATGGTCTTCACCGACGCCTTCCTTCAGCACCGCGCCAAAGTCTTTCCAGAACGCCGCGTACTTGGCACGCTCGGCTTCGTCTTCGCTGTTGGCCAGCGACTCCAGCATGCCCAGCACACGCTTGGTCGAGCCTTCGCGAATGGCCTTCACGTCGCGGCTTTCCTGCAGCAGCTCGCGGCTCACGTTGAGCGGCAGGTCGGCGCTGTCGATCACGCCCTTG
This sequence comes from Rhizobacter sp., assembly GCF_018780185.1. Lineage (GTDB taxonomy): Bacteria > Pseudomonadota > Gammaproteobacteria > Burkholderiales > Burkholderiaceae_C > Rhizobacter. The sequence continues at coordinate 9,064 of NZ_JADMJX010000342.1, read as the reverse complement.
ACGAAGCGCAGGTACACCGGCATCAGCGCTTCAGCGTCGTCCATGATGAAGACACGCTTCACGTAGAGCTTCACGCCGCCGCGCTTGTCGCGGTTCCACAGGTCGAACGGCGCCTTGGCCGGCACGTACAGCAGCTGCGTGTATTCGCTGCGGCCTTCCACGCGGTTGTGCGTGTAGGCGAGCGGCGCTTCGCTGTCGTAGCTGATCTGCTTGTAGAACTCGGTGTACTGCTCGGGCGTGATGTCGCTCTTGCTGCGTGTCCACAGCGCCGCCGCCTTGTTGACCGGCGCCCACTCGTCGGTGATGGTCTGCTCGCTCTTCTCCGGGTCCCACTCTTCCTTTTGCATCAGGATGGGTAGCGAGATGTGATCTGAGTATTTGCTGATGATGGACTTGAGCTTCCAGGTGCTCAGGAACTCTTCTTCACCATCACGCAGGTGCAAGATGACATCGGTGCCACGCAGTGGCTTGGTGATGGTCTCGACCTCGAAGTCGCCGCTGCCCTCGCTGCTCCAACGCACACCTTCTTCGGCGGGCACACCTGCGCGGCGCGACTCCACCGTGATGCGGTCGGCCACGATGAAGCCGCTGTAGAAGCCCACGCCAAACTGGCCGATCAGCTGCGCGTCTTTTTTCTGCTCGCCTTCGAGCTTGCTCATGAACTCGCGCGTGCCGCTCTTGGCGATGGTGCCCAGGTGGGCCACCGCCTCTTCGGCTGACATGCCGATGCCGTTGTCGCGGATGGTGATGGTCTTGGCGGCCTTGTCGTAGCTCACCCGCACTTCGAGATTGGGCGCATCTTCGTACAAGGCAGCGTTGTTCAAGGCCTCGAAGCGCAGCTTGTCGCACGCGTCCGAGGCGTTGGAGACCAGCTCGCGCAGGAAGATCTCTTTGTTGGAATAGAGAGAGTGCGTGACGAGGTGCAGGATCTGCTTGACCTCGGCCTGGAAGGAAAGGGTTTGTTTGTTCATGGTCATCTGGGTCTGCTGAGACGGTCACTGCGCGGCGCCTGCGCCGGCCGCGCTGAGAGATAGAGGCCGCCGGCCCGTTTTCAAGAGCGCGTGCGAGGCCCGGATCATAAGGACAAGCCCCTCGGCTTTGCGCGGAGACCACCGTTTTGGTCGAGTCCCGGGCTACCATCCGCCCCCGTTCCTGACTGGCGCATGCACTGCCTGCCTCCCATGCCCTTCATGACCCAGCTCGACACCTGGCTCGCACCAAGCGCCGGCTCTACCGCGCCACTGTGGACGCTGGACGGCCTGCGCGGTGCCGACCCGGTACTCGGGTTTGCGCTGGTGATGCTGGTGGCCGTGGTGCTCGCCGAGTTCTTGCACCGCCGGCTGCGCCTGCCGCGCATGTTTGGCTACATGCTCACCGGCGCCCTGGCCAGCCCGCTCGCGCTGCGCCTGCTTGACCGCACCGACCTCGACCCCTGGAAGCCCATCATCGACCTCGCCATCGGCGTGCTGGTGTTCGAGCTGGGCAGCCGCATCCGCCCGCGCTGGTTGATCGACAACCCCTGGCTCGCGTTCACCTGCGTGCTCGAAGGCCTGCTTGCGGGCCTGTGTGTGGCGGTGGCCTTGGTGGCACTCGGTGCGCCGCCCACCTCGGCCTGGCTGGCCGGTGCGGTGGCCATGTCAACCTCGCCCGTGATCATCTTGGTGCTGGTGCACGAAGTGCGTTCGCGCGGGCAGGTCACCGAGCGGCTGCTCATCATCACTGCCATCAACAGCGCGCTCAGCATGCTGGCGCTGAAGGCCTGGCGTGTGGCCACCGCCCTCGACAACGCCAGCCTGAGTGCCGAGCTGCTGCCGGTGGCGGCCGATGCGGTGCTGGTCATCGGTGGGTCTTTCCTGCTGGGCGCTGCCGCGGGCTTGCTGCTGGCCAAGATGACCCAACCGCTGCGCGACGCCGCCGCTGCTCCAGTGCTGCAGATCGCGCTGGTGATCCTGGCCGCGATGCTGGCCGCGCAATGGACGCTGTCACCGCTGCTCGCCTTGCTGGTGGCCGGCATGGTGGCGCGCTCGCGCATGGGCCACGCGTTGACGGTCGAGCCGCACCTGGGCTCGGCCGGCGCGGTGCTGACGGTGCTCTTGTTCATCGCACTCGGCATGTTGTTCACGCTCGATGGGCTGACGACGTTGTGGCCCCTGGTGCTGGCCATCGTGCTGGCGCGTCTGGTGGGCAAGGGCATCGCGGTGGCCATGCTGGCGCGCCTCAGTGCCTTGGGTTGGCGGCAGGCGGCCGCATTGACCCTCGCCTTGCAGCCGATGAGCAGCCTCGCCGTGCTGCTGGCAGCCGACACCTTTGTCTGGACATCGCAACTCCCTGGCGTGCTCCCAGGCGTGTTGCAGGCGCTGCTGATCGCCACCACGCTCTTGCACCTGCTGGGCCCTGTGTTAACCCAGTGGTCGTTGCGCTTCCTGGCAGCCGAGTGCCCACCGCCGCCCATCAAGGGAACCTGAGATGTCGCTCGCCGAATTCACCACGTCCGAGCCGCTCACCCTGGGTGTCGAGCTGGAGCTGCAACTGGTCAGCACCCACGACTACGACCTGTCGCCCCAAGCCCAGGACCTGCTGCGCGAGCTCGACAAGCACACCGGCGCCTGGGACGTGAAGCCCGAGATCACGCGCAGCATGATCGAGATCGGCACCTCGATCCAGCGCCAGCATGCGCCGCTTCTGGCCGAGTTGACCGACCTCAAGCAGCAGCTCTCGCGCGCAGCGCGCAAGCTCAACATCGGCATCGCCGGTGGCGGCACCCACGCCTACCAGCAGTGGAGCGACCAGCAGATCTTCCCGACCGAACGTTTCCACTACATCAGCGAGTTGTATGGCTACCTCGCCAAGCAGTTCACCGTGTTCGGCCAGCATGTGCACGTGGGCTGCGAAAACGGCGACACCGCGCTGTGGCTGCTGCATGCGCTGTCGCGCTACGTGCCGCACTTCATCGCGCTGAGCGCCTCGTCGCCTTATGTGCAAGGGGTCGACACCGGCTTCAACTCGGCGCGGCTGAATTCGGTGTTCGCCTTCCCGCTGTCAGGCCGTGCGCCCTTCGTCACCACCTGGGAAGGCTTCGGCGAGTACTTCGACAAGATGACGAGCACCGGCGTCGTGCAGTCGATGAAAGACTTCTACTGGGACATCCGCCCCAAGCCCGAGTTCGGCACCATCGAGCTGCGGGTGTGCGACACCCCGCTCACGGTCGACAAGGCGGCCGCACTCGCCTGCTACCTGCAGTGCATCTGCCGCTACCTGCGCGAAGAAAAGCCCTTCGAGCCGAGTGAAGACGACTACCTCGTCTACACCTTCAACCGCTTCCAGGCCTGCCGCTTCGGGCTCGACGGCGAGATCGTCGACCCCAAGACCAAACAACGCCACAAGCTGCGCGACGACATCTTGCGCACCCTCGCGCGGGTCGACGAACACGCGCTCGACCTGCAGGCGCTCGCCGCCAGCAACCTGATCCGCGAAACCCTGTTCGAGGGCAACGACGCGAGCTGGTTGCGCCAGCGCCGCCGGGGCGGCGTGCCCTTGTCGGCGGTGGTCGAAGACGCGACCAAGCGCTGGATGGGCTGACACGCCCCCTTGTCACATCGGGGACGCCACCTTAAGACGACTGGTCATATTATTCGGCGATGCCACGCACCGCCGACCCGACCGACATCCCCGAGCGCCTGCTGTCCGCCGGCCTCACGCTGTTCTTGCAGCAGGGCTACAACGCCACCGGCATCCAGGCCCTGACCGACCACGCCGGCGTGCCCAAGGGCTCGTTCTACAACCACTTCGCCAGCAAAGAGGCCTTTGCCGCGGCGATCGTCGAGCGTTATGCGCGCAACATGCAGCGCTCGTGGGAACGCATGATGGCCAGCGCGCCACCGCAGCCGATGGCGGCCATTCGCCACGTGTTCTCGCAGATGCTCAGCTACCACGAGCGCGCCACCTGCTCGGCCGGCTGCCTGATCGGCAACTTCGCCGCCGAGATCGCGCTCTCCAGCGAGGCCTGCCGCCAGAACCTGATGACCGCCCAACTGGCCTGGCGTGAGCGCCTGGCGGGCCTGCTCACTGCCGCCCAGGCTTCGGGCGAGATTCGCAACGACATCGACGCCACCGCCCTCTCCGCCCTGACCTGGGCGGCCTGGGAGGGCGGGCTTTTGCGCATGAAGGTCGAGCGCTCGGTGCAGCCGCTGCGCGACAGCGTCAACCTCATCTTCGATCACCTCTTCCGGCCCACCGGCGCGCCGGCACCCGCTTTCATCTCAACTTCGGATCATTGAAACCCCATGGGCACACCCACCGATACCTTCATCACCGACGCCCTGTTCCAGCCGATCAAGCTCGGCCGGATCACTCTCGCCAACCGCATGGCGATGGCGCCGCTCACGCGCAACCGCGCCGACAAGGGCAACCTGCCCGCGGTGCTGGCGGGTGAGTACTACAGCCAGCGTGCCGGTGTCGGCCTGGTGATTGCCGAGGCCACCCAGGTGTCTGCCACCGCCCAGGGCTATGACGCCACCCCCGGCCTGCACACGCCCGAGCAGATCGCCGGCTGGAAGAAGGTGACCGACGAAGTGCACGCCAAGGGCGGCAAGATCTTCGTGCAGCTGTGGCACACCGGCCGCATCGGGCACTCGGTCTTCCAGCCCGATGGGCAGAAGCCCCAGGCACCCTCGGCCATCACGGCCAACGGCAAGACCTTCGTCGTCGGCCAGGGCTTCGTGCCCACCACGGAGCCGCGCGCCATCGAAACGCATGAGATCGCAGGCATCGTCAACGACTTCCGCACCGCCGCCGGCAACGCCATCCAGGCCGGCTTCGACGGCGTCGAAGTGCACGGCGCACACGGCTACCTGGTCGACGCCTTCTTGCGCGAAGGCTCCAACCAGCGCACCGACGCCTATGGCGGCAGCATCGAGAACCGCGCCCGCTTCCTGCTCGAAGTGATGGCCGCCGTGATCGCCGAGATCGGCGCCGACCGCTCGGCCATCCGCCTCTCACCGGTGTCGCCGGTGAACGATTCGGTGGAGAGCAATCCGCAGCCCCTGTTCGAGCACGTGGTGCGCGAGCTGGAGAAACTGCACCCGGTGTACATCCACGTCGTCGAAGGCCACACCGGTGGCCCGCGCGACAACGCGCCGTTCGACTACGAGGCCTTGCACCGCCTGTACTCCGGCGTGTGGATGCTCAACAACGGCTACACGAAGGAGATGGCGGTCGAAGCCATTGCCAGCGGCCGCGCCGACATGGTCTCGTTCGGCCGCAAGATGATCACCAACCCCGATCTGGCACGCCGCTTCCGCGAGAACCTGCCGCTCAATGCGCCGTTCAAGGACGCGCCGCTGTACGGTGGCGAAGGCCCCCACGGCTACACCGACTACCCCTCGGTGGGCTGACCCATGAGCGCCAAGCTGCAAGGAAAGATCGCGCTCGTCACTGGCGGTGCCGGTGGCATCGGCCGCGCCACCGCGCTGGCCTTCGTGCGTGAAGGCGCCAAGGTCGCGGTGGTCGACATCAACATCGCCGCCGCGCAGGCGGTGGCCGATGAGATCACTGCCGCCGGTGGTGAAGCCATCGCCATCGCCACCGACATCTCGCGCAGCGAACAGGTGCAGGCGATGGTCGCCCAGGTGGTGGCTCGATTCGGTCGCCTCGACATCGCCTTCAACAACGCCGCGCTCGACCTCGAACACGAGCCGCTGCACAAGATCACCGAAGACACCTTCGACCGCCTGGTGAGCGTGAACATCAAGGGCACCTGGCTGTGCATGAAGCACGAGATCGAGCAGATGCTCAAGCAAGGGGGTGGCGGCGCCATCGTCAACACCGCGTCGATCGGTGGCGTGGGCGCAGCCCCTCGGCAGCCGATCTACGGCGCGACCAAGCACGCGGTGGTCGGCATGACGCAATCGGCCGGTGTCGAATACGGCCGCAAGGGCATCCGGGTCAACGCGGTGTGCCCGGGCGTGATCCGTACCGGGATGATGGAGCGCGCCATCGAGCGCGACCCCAGGCGCGCGCAGCACGTCGACCAGATCCACCCGATCGGGCGCCTGGGCGAAGCCGAAGACATCGCGCGAGCGGTGGTGTTCCTGTGCTCCGACGACGCGGCCTTCATCGTCGGCCACCCGCTGCCGGTGGACGGCGGCTACCTCGCGCGCTGACCTTCAGTGCAGCTTGATGCGCGGGCGGTAGGTGCGGTCGAGCATCTCGGCGAGGGTGATCAACAAGGTCTTGCGCACGCCGCCCAGCGCAAACTGGTGCTGCTTGTGCAAGCCCCAGTACATGAATTGCGCGAGCCACCCTTCGATGAAGAGGCTGCCACGCGTCAGGCTGCCCATCAGGCTGCCCACTGACGAGTACTCCGACAGCGACACCAGCGAGCCCTGGTCCTTGTAGACAAAAGGCACCACCGCCTCGCCCTTCATCAGCTGGGGCAGCGCCTTCACCAGGTACATGGCCTGCTGGTAGGCGGCCGCCGCACGCGGTGGCACCCAGGTGCCGTCGGGTTGCTGGCAGGCTGCGCAGTCGCCAAACGCGAAGATGTGTTCGTCGCGGGTGCTCTGCAGGTTGCCATTCACCATGAGCTGGTTGAGGCGGTTGGTTTCCAGCGGCTTCTCGCCACCGATTCCGTTCAGAAAGTCCGCTGCCTTCACACCCGCCGCCCACACGCACAGCGTCGAGCCGATCACCTTGCCGCTGGCCATCTTCAGGCCGTCGGCGGTCACCTCCACCACCTTCTCGTTGGTGTGCACCTCGATCGCGAGCTTGCGCAGCTCGCGCACCGCCGCTTCACTCAAGCGCTCGGGCAGTTGCGAGAGCAGGCGCGGCGCGGCCTCCACCAGCACGATCTGCAGGTCCTTCTCGGGGTGGATGTGATCGAGCCCGAAGTTGGCCAGCACCCGCGCCGCTGCGTGCAGCTCGGCTGCAAGCTCAACGCCGGTGGCGCCGCCGCCGACGATGGCCACCGTGAGGCGCCCGCTGCCCGCCACACGCGGCACGCTTTGCGCGCGGATGCAGGCGTTGAGCAAGCGGTCGTTGAATCGTTTGGCCGCCTGGGGGCTGTCGAGCTTGATGGTGTGTTGCGCGGCACCCGGCGTGCCGAAGTCGTTGGTCTGGCTGCCCACCGCAATCACCAGCGTGTCGTAGGGCACCAACTGGTCTGGGGTGATCTCGGCGCCGGTGTCGTCGTAACTCGCGGCGAGCTGCACCGTCTTGTTGACCCGGTCGATGCCGACCAGGCTGCCGAGGCGGAACTTGAAATGGTTCCAACGCGCCTGCGCCAGGAATTCGATCTCTTCGGCATGCGTGTCGAAGCTGCCGGCGGCCAGCTGGTGCAGGAGCGGCTTCCAGACATGGGTGCGCGCCGAGTCGACCAGCGTCACTTCGGCCAGCTTCTTGCGGCCCAGGCGCTTGCCCAGCTGTGTGGCCAGAGCGAGACCGCCCGCGCCTCCCCCCACGATGACGATGCGGTGCATCTGGTGACTCCCCTCCATGCTTGTGATGTTGCGCCTGTGCCGGGGCCCAACAGCACCGCGCACAGCGGGCTGAATCATATCCGAGCGATCGAACGATCGTGCTTTTTCGTCCGATGGCCGATCACACCAGGAAGGCGGCCAGTGCCTCCTCCAGCTCGGGCGCGGCCAGCACGCGGGTGTGACCGCAGGCCGTGGGCTTGACCAGCCGGGCCCCGGCGCACAGCGCCTGGATGCGGTCGCCTTCGGCGTGCTCGACGAAGCGGTCACCCTGGTCATAGACCAGCAGCAGGTTCTGGCCCGCGTCGGCAAACGCATGCCCCGCCTCGAGGCGCTGCCAGCTGGTGCCGAACTGCTGCGCGATGAACTCCTGGTACCGGTCGATCAACGCGGGCCGCGGGTTCAACCGCTGCCGCACCGCGCGGATGGGCGGAAACGGGTGCGACGGGGCGCACACGCAGATGTAGCGCTGTGCCCGGGTGCCATGGATCGCGCGTGCCGCCATCATCGCCAGGCCCCCGGCCGAGTGGCCGAGGTAGGCATGCACCTCCTGCCCCAGGCTGCGCGATAGCCCGGCAATGTCGTCGATGAAGCAGCGCCATGCGGTGCGCCGCCCGGCGGAGTCACCATGGCCCGTCACGTCCATCGCGACGCAGCGGTAGCCTCGCCGCGATGTGTTCAGCGCGAGCGGCGCAAGCTGGGCGGCACGCCCACCCCAGCCGTGCACCAGCACGACCAGCGGCCCATGGCCCCAGCTCCAGGCCGTGCGGCCTTCGCCATAAGCGAGCGCCGTAGCCTGCGACAGCGCCAGTTGTTGCGCGGCGGTGACCGCCGGGCGGGGTGGCGCACGACCGGCGAGCGAACGCATCACATGGAAGGCGGCCGACGCTGGCAGCGCAGCGACGAGGGTCCTGGCAAGGGTGGTGGCGAATGGCATGCGAGTGAGGCTACCCACATCGACCACATGTTCAAGAACATACGGTGGCGTGCGGCCACCGCCGCGAACTCAGTGCAAGCAGACGTCTGCAGGCGACCAGAAGTACGCTGGCCACGCATCGGCATCGACCTCCTCACGCAGCACGCGCGCCGCCTTGCGGCAGGCCTCGGTCATCTGGGCCGCAAGGCTTTCGTCGCCCGCCGATTGCGCCACGGCCAGCGCACCCACCCACATCGCGGTGGCGGCGAGTGCCGCCTCATGCTTGAGCAGATCGGCCTCTTGCTGCACGTGCGCCAAGGCCTCGTGATGCAGCTGCGCTTTGCTACGGAAATGGGCGTAGAAGCCACCGCGCGTGAGGCCGCAGTCGCTCATCACCTCGTCGATCGTGGTGGCGGCGAAACCCCGGGCCGCAAACAGGCGGGCGGCAGCGCTCAGGATGCGCTGCCGCGTGTGCTGCTTGCGGTGCTTGGGGTGGGCCACTAGAGCGTCAGTTGGAGAAAGCCGCAATCCCTGTCTGTGCGCGGCCGAGGATCAGCGCATGCACATCGTGCGTGCCCTCGTAGGTGTTGACCACCTCGAGGTTGACCAGGTGGCGCGCCACGCCGAACTCGTCGCTGATGCCGTTGCCGCCCATCATGTCGCGCGCCAGGCGGGC